>JAQUJC010000078.1 GCA_028681135.1 Kiritimatiellia bacterium
GGGGGGGGAGGGGGCCTTGCCCCCCCCCCCCCCCCCTCTGACCTGGTTGGTCGGCCTGGGCGAGGAGGCCATGCAACAGAATCTTGTTCTGATGCAACAGTTACGGACCGCGGGGGTGGCCTGTCGCATGGCCGCCCGGGGCAGCCTGAAATCACAGATGCGTGCGGCCAACAAAGCCAACGCGATATGGGCCATTATTCGGGGTGACCAAGAACTGGCCAAAGGGGTGGCGGCGGTCAAAAACATGGCCACCGGCGAGCAGCGCATGGTGGCGCTGGAGCAACTGGCCGACACCCTGACCGGCTGAGTTTTTTATCTTCCTTCGCTCACCAGAAGGCCGCACAAGCACCGGGCCAGGGGGTGAACAGGATTCACAACCTGCCAGCGCTCATGTTGGCAACGGGCCAGGCCACCCTGTTCCAGTATACGCAGATGGCGCAGCAATGCATTGCGTTTTATCCCGGCGATTTCTTCAAGCATTTCTTTATCCATCGGCCCGACCAGCAGCAGACGCATCAGGATCAGCCGCCGCGTATGCGAGAACCCCTTGGCTATGCGGATGATGTCGTCATCCTCTGATGCCGGGTAGCGCTGGAATGTCTCCTGCATCGCGGCCAGCAGGGGGGGGGCACTCGACACCAGCGTATCCGCCACTGGGCGATAATGGACATGTATATCGCGACGAACTGCTTGCAGCAGCCCCCGGGATTGCAGCCGACGCAATTCCTGGCTGGCCCGCGGAACACTGATGCCCAGTTGCGTGGCCAATACCGTGACCGACTGATTTGGAGTCGCGACCACAGTACGAAACAACCGCAACCGGGTGTTGCCGCTCAAAATACGGCAGGTCCGCCAAAGAGTCGGGTGCAACTTTGCCATTTTGTGCCTCCAATTTTTGCCACACAGTTAATTAAGTCTGTGGATATCCATAGTCAATTTATGCAATAAAATCAAGGGTAAATCGACAACACTTAATAATCTCTTCAAAATATTTTGCCACAGAGTTAATTAACAGTCTGGAATAGTGTATCTGAATTATCATCGAGGTGATGCCGCATGAAAGTGGTGTCTTGATCCGTCGTTGGGGGGGGCTGGCGGGGGGGGGCGGCATAGCGACAAGATTGTCGCAGGGTGAGACATAATGGCGCTAATGGGAAGGGGGTTGGGCAGAAGGGGGGCGGGAGGGAAATACATGTATCCTACTATAATAGATTGAATTACAATAATAACCATTGAGTTGGCATGAATATTGCTTATGTACTGGTGAGATTTGTTGTGTTGTATAGCGATGTAAAAAGAAAGTAAGGGAAGACATGTCAAAAGTACTAGGAATTGATCTAGGGACCACCAACTCGTGCATGGCGGTGATGGAAGGCGGACAGCCGACTGTCGTACCGAACGCGGAAGGCGGGCGGACAACACCCTCTATTGTGGCGTTCACCAAGAGTGGAGAGCGGCTGGTTGGGAGTGCGGCCAAACGGCAGGCGGTCACCAATCCCCAGAACACGGTATCGTCGATTAAGCGCTTCATGGGGCGAAAATTTGATGAGATGCCAGAGGAAATTAAGCGCATGCCTTACGAGGTGGTGCGGGCTTCTAATGGCGACGCTCACATGAAGATTGGCGACAAGACGTATTCGCCACCTGAAATTTCATCGATGATTCTGCAGAAGATGAAGGCCGATGCCGAGGCGTTTCTGGGCGAGACGATTACCCAGGCAGTCGTGACGGTGCCGGCCTACTTTAATGACAGCCAGCGGCAGGCCACCAAGGATGCGGGTCGAATCGCAGGACTGGAAGTGCTGCGCATTATCAATGAACCGACGGCGTCATCGCTGGCCTATGGGCTGGACAAGAAGAAGGAAGAAAAGGTGGCCGTGTATGACCTGGGCGGGGGCACGTTTGATATCTCGGTGCTGGACATCGGCGATGGCGTGTTTGAGGTCAAGGCGACCCATGGCGATACGCACCTGGGCGGCGATGACTTTGACCAGCGGGTGATGGATTGGCTGGTGGCGGAGTTCAAAAAGGATCAGGGCATTGATTTGTCCAAGGATCCGATGGCGCTGCAACGCTTGAAAGAAGCAGCCGAGAAGGCTAAGTGCGAACTGTCCAGTTCGCAAAGCACCGACATCAACCTGCCGTTTATCACGGCGGATGCCAGCGGCCCCAAGCACCTGAATGTGACGCTGAGCCGAGCCAAGCTGGAGCAGTTGGTGGGCGATCTGATCGAGCGCAGCATGAAGCCGGTCGAGGCCTGCCTGAAGGATGCGGGGATTGCCAAGAACGCGATTGATGAAGTAATTCTGGTCGGCGGCATGACGCGTATGCCCAAAGTACAGCAGGACGTGCAGAAGCAGTTGGGCAAGGAGCCGCACAAGGGCGTCAACCCCGACGAAGTCGTGGCCGTGGGCGCAGCGATTCAGGGCGGCGTGCTGAAGGGCGAAGTCAAAGATGTGCTGCTGCTGGATGTGACGCCGTTGACGCTGGGGATTGAGACGCTTGGCGGAGTGATGACGCCGCTGATCGAGCGGAATACCACCATCCCGACTAAGAAGAGTGAGATTTTTAGCACGGCATCGGATAACCAGCCGACGGTGGAAATTCATGTGCTGCAAGGCGAACGCAAAATGTCCGCCGACAACAAGACAATCGGCAAATTCCATCTGGATGGCATTCCGCCGGCACCCCGTGGCATGCCGCAGGTTGAGGTCACCTTCGATCTGGATGCCAACGGTATTCTGAAGGTGAATGCCAAGGATTTGGGAACCGGCAAGGAACAGAAGATCACCATCACGGCCTCCAGTGGGTTGAGCCAGGACGAGGTGGAAAAGATGGTGAAGGATGCCGAGGTCCACGCCGATGAAGATGCCAAGCGGCGCGAGTCGGTGGATGCTAAGAACCGCGGCGAGGCGATGGTCTACGAGACCGAGAAATTCTTGAAGGACAACGAGGAGAAAATCCCGTCGGACAAGAAGATGAAGGTCGAGAATGCGGTAGAGACATTGAAGACGGCGCTGAAGGGCGAGGATGCCGATGCAATTAAGGCCGCCGTCGATGCGTTGACAGCGGAGATGCAGGCTGTTTCGGCGGATCTGTATGCGCAAGCCAAGCAATCGGCGCCAGGTGCTGACGCCACAGACGGCAACCAGGCGCCTCCGCCCCCGCCCGCCGGTGACAAGGCGGAAGCCGATGTCATGGATGCCGACTTCGAAATGGTCGATGACGACCCCAAAGACTCAAAATAAATAACACGTACGTAGGGCGGGGGCGGAAACGGTTCTGCCATCGCCCTGCTCACAACTCAACCCTCAACAAGGAGACAGGAACAACGATGAAGATTCAACCATTGGGCGATCGCGTGCTCGTCGAGCCCGTGAAGGAAAAAGAAGTGGAGAAGGGCGGGATTATTATTCCCGACACGGCCAAGGAAAAGCCCCAGCAGGGCAAAGTGATTGCTGTGGGAACCGGAAAACTGGACGACAGCGGCAACAAAATCGCTTTCAACGTCAAGAAGGGCGACCACGTGTTGATGCCAAAGTATGGCGGAACCGAAGTTAAATTGGATGGTAAAGAATACCAGATCATGCGCGAAGAGGATATTCTCGGCATTCTGGTGGGCTAAAAAAAAAAGGATAGGAAGGATAGTATGTCAGCAAAGCAAATTGCCTATGAGGCAGAAGCCCGTCAGTATATTCTGAAGGGTATCGAGAAGTTGAGTCGAGCAGTCAAGAGTACACTGGGGCCGCGTGGCCACACCGCTGTGCTTGAAAAGAAATTTGGCAGCCCGACCATTACCAAGGATGGCGTCACGGTCGCCAAGGAAATTGAACTGGAGAATCCGTTCGAGAACATGGGCGCCCAGATGGTGCGTGAGGTCGCCAGCAAGACCAGTGATGTGGCCGGTGATGGAACGACCACCGCGACGGTCTTGGTCGAGGCGATCTACCGCGACGGACTCAAGAACGTCACCGCCGGCGCCAGCCCGATGAATATCCGCAAAGGAATCGATCTGGGCACCCGGTCGGTTGTCGCCGCGCTGAAAAAACAGAGCAAAAAGGTCAAAGAAAATGCCGAAATTGCGCAAGTCGGCACCATCTCGGCCAATGGTGATGACACCATCGGCACGATCATCGCGGAAGCGATGGAAAAGGTGGGCAAAGACGGCACGATTACCGTTGAAGAAGCCAAGGGCATCGAAACGACCCTGGATGTCGTGGAAGGCATGCAGTTTGATAAAGGCTACCTGAGCCCGTATCTGGTGACCAAGCCTGACACGATGGAAGCGGCGCTAGAAGATGCGTACATCCTGCTTTTCGAGAAGAAAATATCGAATTTGCAAGACCTGCTGCCGGTGCTGCAGAATGTTGCCAAGAGCGGCAAGTCGCTGCTGATCATTGCGGAGGATATCGAGGGCGAAGCCCTGGCGACCTTGGTGGTGAACAAGCTGCGTGGCACCCTTCAGGTGTGTGCCGTGAAGAGTCCTGGCTTTGGCGATCGCCGCAAGGCCATGATGGAAGACATTGCCGTCCTGACCGGCGGCAAGTTCATCAGCGAGGATCTCGGCATTAAGCTCGAGAGCCTGACCCTGGCCGATATGGGCCGGGCCAAGCGCATCACGGTGGACAAGGATAACACCACGATTGTGGAAGGCGCGGGCAAGACCGCGGATATCCAGGGACGCATTGCGCAGATTCGCCGTCAAATCGAGGACACAACCTCCGACTACGACCGTGAAAAACTGCAAGAGCGCCTTGCCAAGCTCGCCGGCGGCGTGGCCGTCATCAGTGTCGGTGCTTCCACCGAGACGGAAATGAAGGAAAAGAAGGCTCGTGTTGAGGACGCCTTGCATGCGACCCGTGCAGCCGTCG
Source organism: Kiritimatiellia bacterium (assembly GCA_028681135.1). GTDB lineage: Bacteria > Verrucomicrobiota > Kiritimatiellia > CAIQIC01 > Lenti-01 > JAAZFE01. The sequence continues at coordinate 4,872 of JAQUJC010000078.1, forward strand.
AAGAAGGGATCGTTCCCGGGGGCGGCGTGGCATTGATTCGCGCGCAGTCGTCGTTGGACAACCTGGATGTCGAGGGTGAAGTGAAGGTTGGCGTAGAGATTGTGCGCCGGGCCTGTGAAGCGCCACTGCGTCAGTTGGTTGACAACGCCGGAGTGGATACGTCGATTGTGGTGCAGGAAGTCCGCAAGGGCAAAGGTCACTTTGGCTATGACGTGGCTACGGCGGTCTATTGCGACATGATCAAGGCGGGCATCATTGATCCGACCAAGGTGACGCGCAGCGCCCTGGAGAATGCGGCCAGTATTGCCGGTTTGCTGCTGGTGACCGAGGCGCTGGTGGCCGAGATCCCGAAGAAGGATCCGCCGGCTCCTCCGATGCCCGAAGGTGGCATGGGTGGTATGGGCGGTATGGGCGGCATGTACTAAGCCCTCTGTCCAACAGGTGGGGTGCATCAGCACCCCGCCTTTTTTTTGCCCTTCGGCGAAAGGCTCAGGCGTAGGCGATGGGTGGGCGATGGGTGGGCAATGGTGGAAGATGGGTGGCAGGTTGCCATTGCACGCACGGCGGGAATGTGCTACATCTTCTTGGAGCGTCGGAATTTGTTCTGACCATTGTAGGCACCATTATGGAGGCGGCTGGAACCAGCCCACTTTCGAACGGTTTTTCGCGTGTGAAAAGCCGCAAGGAAACGAGATAGACCATGGATGACGAAATCAGCCCAGACAGCGGAGCACAGGACAAGCTGGAATCCGCGTTGGACCTGAATTTCGTGCCGACCTGGGCGCGGAAACCGCCAGACAATCCCTATGCCGGGAAGGAAAGTGGCCGGACGTGGGAATCGGGCCGGGAGCGGTCGGGGTCGCGTCGTGATCAATCGCATGGAGGTCGGCGAGATCGTGGTGACCGCCGGGGAGGACGTAGCTCTTCGGGCAGTCGCCCACGCGGGCAAGCGGGATGGGGGGGGGCTGGCCGCCCCGGTGCGCGCCCAGGGGATCGTGAGAGCAGGACGGGGTCGTCGTCGCGTTCAGGCGAACCGCGCCATACCCGCCGACAAGGCCCCTCGCGGGAGGGGGGCCGGGGACGGCCTCCGGGGCGCGATTCGCGTCCGCGACTCAACGTGAAGGTAACGTTTTTACCGGATCGCGAGCGCTTGGCTCTGGTGGTGCAGGATATTCGGGTTTCCCGGCGGGCGTTCCCATTGGCTGAAATTGCCAGCCGGTTTTTAAGCCGTGAAGATCTCTATCTGGTCAAACTGGAATTGCCCCCGCCGGCCGAGGGGCGTGAGCGCAAAACATTTCTGCAATGCTTGGCGTGCAAACGCGTTTTTCGATCTCGGTCCAATGCCGAAGCGCATCTGCTGCGGGACCATCTTGACACATTTTTTAGTATTGAAGAGACCGAGGTCGAGCCACCGACCGGGGCTTTTACCTGCGTGGCGCGCTGTGGTCTGAGTGGAACGCTGCTGGGGCCGCCGAATTATCATAGCTATAACGAGAAAATCCAGGAGCTGTGGTCGTCACGCTTTGCTCATATGTCGAAAGGCGACTATCTGGCCCACATTGAGACACTGCGGGATGAGGCACTGGTGGAGCAGTGGAAAGACTCGGTTCGCAAGAAAACCACCTACCGTTTGAAAGATGTACCGGAAGGGCACGACGCGGAGTCCATGACTCGGGCCGAAGCCCAGGACTGGATGCAAAGCAAGCTCAACCCCCTGTTACGGGAATCTCCGCGCTGTATCGTGCCGGGACCGCAGTCACGTCGATTTGATGACAACGCGTTGCGTGCGGAGGTATCAGCGGCGTGGCAAAAAGAAAGTCGATTCCCGCTGACGTTGCTGTTGGCCTTGCGGCCGGCGTTTCGGCACATGGGCTTGCACCTGTTCAAGGTCAATGCCCGGGAGACTTTTGTGACGGCGATTCCGCCTGTGCCGGTGGATATCGCAACCGCACCGGATATTGTTCGGGACATCATCCTGTTTCTGAAGGACCATCCCGGCATTCCACGGCAGCACGTGCTGGACCAATTGCGTCCCGGAGAAGATCAGGCATCGACTCTGGCAGCGGAGTTGCTGTTGCACCTTGGCAACCTGGTGGCGGCCGGGGGTGTGATTGAATATTTTGACGGCACCCTGGCCTTGCCCCGCAGTGGTGCCGTTCGGCAGGCCGCCGCCGCCTCGCCGTCGGCGTCTGTACGGAAACCGGGGGCGGCGGATGAGCCGGCCGAACAGGCATCTGCCAGCACGGAGACGGCCCCCTTGTTGTCGAGCGTTGCGCCTCCAGCCAAAGACAGCCCGGCGGCAGAGGCCGCGGACCTTCCCCCGGATGATCGTCCGGCAGTGCCTCACACGCCGACAACAGCGGATATACCGATCCCCACCCCGGTGGCCACGTCCAACGAGGCGGTTGCACCCGCACCCGCCCTGACCGAAGCGGATACGCAGGACGTCACGCCACCGGAAGCGGAGAAGGTGGAGGCGGGGTCATGAGCATGAAATATGCCATTTTGGGTGACATCCACGCCAACTGGGAAGCCTTGAGTGCCGTCTTGGCCGATGCCGAATCCCAGGGCGTGAATCATTTCTGCAGCGTCGGCGATATTGTGGGCTACAATGCTGACCCGGAGCTGTGCCTCGAAAAGGTCCGCGAGCTGGCAGGCGATGACGTGGTACGCGGCAATCATGATCACTACTGTTCGCGTCAGGAAAATCTTAACGGTTTTCATCCGCTGGCGGCTGATGTGGTGGACTGGACACGCAAACGCTTATCGGACGACCAGCGGTCTTGGCTGGGCAATCTGCGCTATTCTCGTACCGTGAAGACGTTCATGCTGGTGCATGCCACACTCGATAGCCCCGAAATGTGGGGTTATGTCTTTGACAAGCTCGAAGCCGAGGCGAGCATGGCCTATCAAATGTGCTCGGTGTGTTTTTTTGGTCACACCCACGTGCCCTTGGCTTTCGAAAAAGCGGGGATTGTGCGCGGGGGGCTGTATACAAAATTACGCATCACGGCGGGGCGCAAATACTATATCAATGTGGGCAGCGTGGGACAGCCGCGCGATGGCGATTCCCGGGCGGCCTATGCGATTTATGACATGGTGCAGAACGTGGTGGAGCTGCGCCGCGTGCCCTACGACATTCCCGCCACTCAACGTAAGATTCAGGAGGCCGGTTTGCCTGCGCGTGCCGCGTCACGGCTTGAAATTGGCCGGTAGCCGGTTGGGAAGAAGATCACTATGAGCCGATGGCATTTGATGGGGGTGCTGGGGATTGTTGCAGGGCTGGGCCTCAATGCCTCCGCGCAGATTGAGATGACGTGGTCGCTGGCCCACAAGCGGACCGTGCTAATGGAACCGATCCGGGCCACTATTTCCATTGTCAACCATACCGGTCAGAATTTGGATCTGACCCCAAACGGCAATGCGCGGCTTGGCTTTGATGTCGAGGACCAGCCGACATCATTTGTTGCCGAAACTGGGCATCCCTTGGTTCGCCGCGCAATTATTATCCCCGCGGGCGAAACGCGGGAGGTAGAAGTCAATCTCCTGAATGCCTATCGCATCATCAAGGGGCAATCCTACATGTTGCGTCCCATTCTGGAGTTTGGGGGCATGCGCTTTCGCGGGCCCCGCTTGTCGTTGGAGGTACAGCCGGGGCTGGAACTGTTGGCTCGCAATTACGGCATGCCCGGAAGCGGCGAGGCCCGGTCGGTCTCGCTGCGGCAGATTCATCGCGGTCGATATGACCGATTGTTTTTTCGCATCGATGATGCCGATACCGGGTGGTGTTATGGCACCTATGAATTGGGGCGGGTGATTCGCTTTTTCGTTCCGCGACTCGAGCGGGACCGCGATGGCGTGTTCCACGTTTTGCACCAAAGCGCTCCCGACCGGTTTGTACAGTCGCGTTTTGGCGATGACGGCACACCCTTGGGCATGTCATATTATTTGGCCGAGACAGGCAATATCCGGCTCGAACGTGATGAGGAAGGACGCATCGCCGTGGTGGGTGCAACTCCCTTCGAGCAAGACCCCGCTCGGCCCGGCGTGCTAACGGCTCCATCGCTGCCGCCTGCTAATCCCTATTCGGGTCAGATTGGTGAATTACCCCCCAAAGGCCGAGTGCGCCCCTCCCCGGCAGCCCCGTCCCCCCGGCATTCCTCCCCCGTCCAGCGCTCAACCCCAGCGGAGGACATCGTCACATGGTAACGGAGGCCTATCTATTTCTGGGACAGTTGCTTGTAGTGCTTGGCCTTTTGGGTTTGGGCGTGGGGGTGATTATGTGCAAATTTCCCGCCGTGGCGCGCCGGGGGCTCGACATCTTTCCGCGTTCCCGTTGGCCGGGATGGATTCTGACCGCGGTGGCGGTTTTTTGGGTCGCCTGGATCATCCAGCATGCCGCTTTGGGGCGGTTTGAGGGGCTCAAGCCGTTTGTGCCGCTGGCGGCGATCGCTCTGTTTGCGGCCGTCGTGTATTTTCTCGACGAATTGCTGTCACCGCGTGCTCTGGGCGCTTTGCTGCTGTTGGTGGCCAATCCCATATTGATGGGGGTGCGCTGGGCGGAATCGTCCTGGCGGTATGTTGTGGTGGTGATCGCCTATGCCTGGGTGGTGGCGGGGTGTGCCCTGCTGCTGCATCCCTGGCTCTTTCGTAAAGTCGGATTGCGATTCTGGAAGAGCGATGCCGCACTGCGCCGACTGGGCTGGGTGAAGTTGGTGGCCGGTATGCTATTGCTCGCCGCAGGCGTGTGGCATTTACGCTGAGAGGGGGGGGCATGTCCGAGTCCCAGGCAACCCATGCGCCGCGATTTCTTTTGCTGCGCGGCGGGGCTATCGGCGATTTCATCATGACCCTGCCTGTCTTGCAGGCATTGCGCCAGCACTGGCCCTTGGCGCGGATCGACATCTGGGGCTATCCCCATATCGCGGAGTTGGCTGTGGCCGCAGGCCTGGCCGAATCGGTCGTGTCGTTGGACCACGCAGAAATGGCACGTTTCTTTGTGCCGCAGCCGGCGTTTACCGATGATCAGGTGGCTGCCGTCCGGTCGTTTGATCTCATCTTCAACTATCTGCATGATCCGGTGGGGCAGGTGCGCAGCAACCTGCTGTTGGCGGGTGCCAAACAGGTATTGAGCGGATCGCCGATCATCAAGCAGGGACATGCGATTCCATTCTTGCTTGAACCTCTGCAAGCGCTGGCCATCTACGAGACAGACCGGGTGCCGGAGCTCGACCTGTCTGGAGAGGCCCGGGCCGAGGGTCGAAAGCGCCTGCGGGCGCTAGGGGTGAAAGGGCGACCGGTCGTGGTGCATCCGGGTAGCGGCCGCCTTGCCAACACGTGGCCGGTTGAACGGTTTATGGATATTGTACGCCGCCTACAGGCCCAGGGGCAGGACGTGGTCTTGGTGCTGGGCGAGGCGGATGCCGAGATCGCTGCGACACTGATGCGGGAGATGCCAGACCTGCCTCGGCTGCAACATCTGACGCTGCTGGAATTGGCCGCCACATTGGCAGAATCCGCCCGATTCCTCGGTAATGATTCCGGTATTACCCATTTGGCTGCCGCCGTGGGCGTGCCGGTTATCGCTTTGTTTGGCCCGTCGGATGCCAGCACCTGGGCCCCCTGCGGGCGCGGTGGGGTCAGGGTGCTCAATGCTCCTGAAGGCGAACTGGAGCGCCTGACTGTGGAAACGGTGTGGGCCGCCCTGCACGATTGATTAGATTTTGGCCCTGGAGCGATATCATCGGGGTCATCTCTCAACCCGCACGCCGTATAGCAGACGGGATACCGAGCGATAAGAGTCCAAGGGGGGGGTAAAAACATGATGATTAATTAACTATCATGTGAAATTTAGGGCCTATAATGGCTCAGGAACCCTTTAAAAACAGCAAAATGCACCAGATGGTTAATTAACTATCATTTCCATACCGTGGAACAATTGCTCAAAAACTTTCCATAGCGTGGAAAACCCGTTGCCCTTCGGGGAGGCGGCCAAGCTGCGGATTCCTGTCTGCTGTCGCCGCGGGCGGTGAGCGCGGTCGTCTTTCAGAAGCGCCACAGATTTGCCGGGCCCACCGTGCCCGGCGGTTGTCAACCCGGCTTGCTCCCGGCTTGCTCCCTACGTATTGGTTTGCGAAGCGGGGCGGGTTCGGGTACAACCCTTTGTCGAGGACCATCTGAATGAAATCGAATTCCATCTATCTCACGACCCCGATTTATTATGTCAACGACAAGCCCCACATCGGCCACGCCTATACCACGGTATTGGCGGATGTGCTGGCGCGCGCACAGCGGCTCTTTGGCCGTGACACCTGGTTTTTGACCGGCACTGACGAGCACGGGCAGAAGGTGCAGGAGGCTGCCACGCAGTTGGGGATCGAGCCGCAGGTGCATGTTGACCAGACCGTCCAGCGCTTTCTGGAGGCCTGGAAGCGCCTTGAAATCCGTAATGACGATTTTATCCGCACGACCGAGCCGCGTCATAAAGAAATTGTGCAAGAAATTCTACAGGATCTTTATGACCGTGGTGAAATTTACCGCGATGAGTATGACGGCTGGTACTGCGTGCCGGATGAGCGATTTTTCACCGACAAAGACCTGGAGGATGGGCATTGCCCACTCTGTGGCCGTGATGTTCAGCGCGTGCGGGAAGCCAACTATTTCTTCAAAATGAGTCACTACCAGGATTGGCTGGTGGACTATATCCAGACGCATCCCGACTTTATCCAACCCGACTTCCGCCGCAACGAAACCCTGGGATTTCTGCGCAAGCCATTGCAGGACTTGTGCATTTCCCGGCCCAAGGCGCGTTTGGCGTGGGGCATCGAACTACCGTTTGACAACGCGTATGTCACCTATGTCTGGTTTGACGCCCTCGTCAACTATATCAGTGCCATTGGATATCGTCGCGACGACGCCCAGTTTGTCCGCCGCTGGCCGGCGATCCATCTGATCGGCAAAGATATTCTTACCACCCATACGGTTTATTGGCCCTGCATGCTCAAGGCCATGGGCTTGGAGATGCCGCGGACTGTTTTTGCCCACGGTTGGTGGCTGACCGGTAATGCCAAGATGAGCAAAAGCGTGGGCAATGTGGTCAATCCGATGGATA
>JAQUJC010000079.1 GCA_028681135.1 Kiritimatiellia bacterium
AAATGGAGCGAGCGATGGGAGTCGAACCCACGACAGCCACCTTGGCAAGGTGGCGCTCTACCACTGAGCTACGCTCGCGCCTGTTCAGAACATCGTGAAACCTATCATAATCGCCCTGTTACGCAACCTCTTTTTTTGGCACCCAGCCTCATCCCACCACAGAGGGCCACCGCGATACCCCCCCCTCTCAGGATCAAAAGACACTTTGCATTTCCCCCCCGGGGCATGGTATTTTGTCTGACATGGAAATGAGCCTATGGACGTGGTATGTCGGCCTATTGGCCGGGGGACTGCTGCTGGTGATCGCGGAGGTGTTCATCCCTGGCGGCATCGCTGGCGTGTTTGGCGCGGCGGCGCTACTCGGCGCGATGGGCCTGGGACTGGCTATCTTTCCGCCCCCGTGGAACTTTATTTCTGCCCTGGGCATCATTGTGTTTGGGGGTATTTTTCTGTTGCTATGGATTCAGTTTTTTCCGCGCACACGCGCGGGGCGACGGATTGCCTTGCGCCAGGATGGGGCGGACTACAAATCGACGGCCGCGCCCGCCTCGAGCTTGCGCGGGGCCAGCGGCGAAGCCATCACAGCGCTGCGCCCCGCCGGGATCGTTCTTATTGACGGCAAGCGCTATGACGTCTTGGCCGATGGCGGAGAATGGATTGCGGCCGGCGCCGCCATCTGCGTCCACGATATCCGTAACGGCCGTCTGATCGTGAGCGACGCGACATCATCATGAGGCGGTCCCTTCCCATCTTAATTTTTGCCGTGGCATTACTGCTGGTCCCGGCTAGCGTTCAGGCCTACCACATTCGGATGGCCGATGGCACGAATGCCCTGGTACTGGCCGCCGACGAATCCCTGCCCAATGAAACCGGCATCATCGGCCAGGAACTCGACATCCGCAGTGGGGCGGAGCGCGACCTCTGGCTGGCCGCCAATTCCATCCGCTTTTCTGGGAACAGCGCCGGAGACCTCCGTCTGCTGGCCCGTTCCGCCGTCGTGTCCGGGACCGCACAGCAAAATGTGCTGGCCTATGCCGCCGGTCTTCAGATCACCACGGGTGCGGTTGTTCATGGCCAGGCCGCGCTGTTTGGCAATCATGTCATCAGCGAAGGCCATATCCATGGCGATGCGTGGATTCTGGCGCAATCCGTCACCTTGGGCGGACAGTGGGGCGGCACGGTGCGCGTGCAGGCCGATGACATCCGGGTGGCCCCCAACACGGTCATTGCGGGCGATCTGGTGTATGCTGCACCCAAGGCACCCGTTCTGGATTCGAGTGTCACGGTGGTCGGAGACGTTCGCCCGCGCCCGTCGCTGCTCCCCGACACGATGGGCGGCGCGGGAACCACCCTTCGCAATCGGCTGGGGCTCCATGGGTTTCTATTCCTGGCGGCGCTGCTGGTGGGCATGCCGTTTGTCGGCCTGTTCCCGCTGCTGGCCGGCAGTGCGGTGCGCAATCTTCAGACCACGCCCTGGCGCACGCTGATGGCGGGGCTGATAACGGTCATGGGCGGGCCCTTCCTCATCGGCTTTGCCCTGATGAGCGTCGTGGGCATTCCGCTGGCCGTGATCCTGGGTGCCATCTATCTCGTGGTGATCTACCTCTCGCATATTGTCATTGCGCTATGGATCGGCAATCGCCTGGTGCGCTTACCGGGACCGCAATCCTTCGGCCAAGTGCTGCTGGCGCTGGCCGCGGGCCTCTTCATCCTCTATTTTGCGACGGCCCTGCCGAGCGTGGCCTCATTCGTGGCCCTGCCGATCGTGGTGCTGGGTACGGGCGCCCTGATCCGCTCCCGCCCCCAACGGGCGATGATTGCCGTCCCGATGCCCCCTGCATCCCAACCTCTTTCAAAAAATCCCGATCCCCCACCCCCGGAAACCTAGGAGACCATCATGCCCTTCATTCAAATTCTGTTTATCTTGCTGGCACTTATTGTTGTCATCCTGCTGGGAGTCTTCTTCTACTTCCTGAAGGTCTGGGTGCGCGCCTGGATGAGCGGTGCCTACACCTCCCTGCTCAACCTGCTGGGGATGAAACTGCGCAACGTGGCCCCCACGCTCATCGTGGATGCCCGCATCCGCGCGGTGAAGGCTGGCATCGACCTCAGTCCGGACCAACTCGAAGCCCACTACCTCGCCGGCGGCGATATCATCAACGTCGTCCAGGCGCTCATCGCGGCTGACAAGGCCAATATTGAGCTTACCTTCCAACGCGCCGCGGCGATTGATCTGGCCGGACGCGATGTGTATGACGCGGTGCGGACATCGGTCAACCCGAAGGTCATTGACTGCCCCGATCCGGCCAAGGGCATCCCCATGCTGGATGCGGTCGCACGCGACGGCATCCGCCTGTTGATCAAGGCCCGCGTTACCGTCCGCGCCAACCTCGCCCGCCTAGTCGGTGGTGCGACCGAGGAAACAATTATCGCCCGCGTGGGCCAGGGCATCGTCTCTGCCATCGGCTCCTCGACCACCTATAAGGATGTGCTCGAAAATCCCGATCACATCTCACGCAAGGTGCTCAATTCCGGGCTGGACGCTCAGACCGCCTTTGAAATTGTTTCGATTGATATTGCCGACGTCTCCGTCGCGGGCGTCTCCGGCACGCGCGAAGTCGCTAACGTCGGTGCTTTGCTCGAGACCGAACGCGCTGAAGCCGATAAGAAGATGCGCCAAGCAGAAGCCGAAGGCCGCCGCGCGATGGCCGCCGCCGCCGAGCAGGAAATGCGGGCCCGCATTCAGGAAATGCAAGCCAAGGTTGTCGAAGCCCAGGCCGAGATTCCCATGGCGATTGCTGCGGCCATGAAAGCCGGCAAACTCGGCGTGATGGATTATCTGCGTATGCAAAACGTGATGGCGGACACCTCGATGCGCGAGTCGCTGGCCGAAGGTGAAGACCCGACAGAATCCTAATGCCCGGCCTACCTGTCATCTTTCTGGCCGCCGGCGACCCGTCCTCTGTGATGGAGATAGTCGTTTGGCTGGTTGTGGGGGCCATCTGGCTCATGAGCCAGGTGGCCGCTAACCGCAAAAAGAAAGCACAGGCCCAACGCAGGAAAGAGGCCGCCCGGGCGGAGGAGACGGCTCCCCGCCCCAGATCGCCCTCGCCCGCGCCGGATGAGTTGGCTGATATCTTCAAACGGCTGGGGGCAGACATTCCGTCGACGCCCCCCCCCCCGCCGCGCCGTCCGGCACCGGCGGCTCCCCCGCCGCGGGCACGGCCAGCGCCCCCCTCGAAACGTCCGTCGATGCCCCCTCGCCCGGCACCGCAACGCCGCAGTGCTCCTGAGAAGGTCCACTCCGACATCGCTCAGCGGCTGGCGCGAGCCAAAGCGGGCGCGGCCCAAGCGGCCCGCGAAGCGGAGGCGGCTCTGCACCTCCCGCCGCTGACAGAAATACAGGGTGTCGTCGTCCGCCCGGACGACGCCCAAGCCGTCCAAGCCGCCACCCGCACTAGTGGCCTGGTACTGCCCCGGCTGCACGCCATGGATTTACGGCTCTCGAAGTTTCCTTCGATCCCCATGCCGACCCTCAGTCAAACCCAGCGTCGCGCCCCCCCCGTACGGATTCCCTTGCATGGGCCCCAGGAACTCAAGCGCGCGATTGTCGCGCAAGCTCTGTTGCATCCGCCCAAAAGCGAATTCCGCATCTAGGGAGAGGTATTCCCGATGACGGCACCACCGCTAACCCTGTCACTGCTGATCGCCGCCGCCTATCTGCTGGGCGCCATTCCCAATGGGTTGGTTATTGCTCGTCTCAAGGGCATTGATCTCCAAAAAACCGGCTCCGGCAATATCGGTGCGACCAATGTGTTCCGCTGTGTGGGCAAGAGCTGGGGGGTGTTGGCCTTCGTCCTGGACGCCTTGAAAGGCTTTATTCCCGCCTATTTCTTTCCCCACTGGGTGGACCCGGCACCGACCTGGCTGGGACTGGCCTGCGGGATTGCGGCGGTTGCGGGCCACACCTGGCCGGTTTGGCTCAAGTTCAAAGGCGGCAAAGGGGTCAGCACCAGCGCTGGCCTATTGCTGGGCATTGCGCCCGCTGCGGCGGGGATCGGCTTCGGCGTTTTCGCGGTGGTGGTGGTACTGACCCGCTGGGTATCGCTGAGTTCAATTCTGGCGGCCATCGCCGTGCCCGTCGCCTACCTATGGATGAATGGCGCGGGGAACATCCCCCTCTCCGTTGCGCTGGTCGCCATGAGCGGACTCGTCATTTACAAACACCGCGCCAATATCGGCCGCCTGTTGGCTGGCACCGAACCGCGGATTGTCGGGCGCACTAAATCGGCATGAATTAACCCGGCATCCGCCCTCGCCTGGAATATCAGTTCTGAGACGGCGCACGCGCCGTTGACCCACGCACCACCAGCGACGTCGGCAGCAAGTCACTGCATTCCGTGATTTCACCCCGCATGAGTTGTAGGATGCGATTGCAGGATTCAATGCCCACCTGATAGAGGTCATGGCGGATGGTGGACAGCCCCGGATTCACGTAGGCCGCCAACTGGATATCATCGACCCCCATCACGGACACGTCATCCGGCACCTGCCGGTGATTATCGACCAACCAGCGCATCGCCCCAATCGCCATCCGGTCATTCGCCGCCATGATGGCGGTCAAATCGGGCATTTCCGCCAGCAACTTGATGGTGGCGGCATAGCCGCCGCGCTGGCTCCACTCCTCGCCGCCATCCACCCATGTCACCTGCACGTCCCCCGCCAACCACGTCTTGCACACGTTCAAAAATTCGTCGCGGAATAAAATACCCGTGTGCGTATTGGTCCCGGCAATCAGGCCAATCTTGCGGTGACCGAGTCCCAGCAGATGGTTTGCCGCCAGGCGCGCAGACGCGCCATAGTCCACGCTGACATAGTTGAGTTTTTTGCCGGGGAACAGATGGTTCACCAGCACAAACTTGTGGGGACTGTCCTCAAACGCGCTCAGATAGTCCGCATGCTTGTCCGACGCAATAAACAACATTCCATCCGCGCGACGGCTCGCCAACAGTTTAAGATATTCCTGTGACTTGATGAACTGGGCCGTCGCAATGTCCAGCAGGATTTTGTAGCCCTGCGATGTCGCCCGCTCATAGATACCCGAAATAATTTCACCCAAGTAGATATCCGAGAAGACCCGCGTGAGGTTGGGCACCACCAGACTGATCGTGCGACTTGATTTCGAGGCCAGCCCCCGCGCCGCGCTGTTTGGATAAAAGTTATATTTTTTGACCACAGCCATGACATGGTCGCGGGTCGCCTGACTAATGCGCGGGTGGTTGTTGAGCACGAGCGAAACCGTACTCAGAGAAAATCCACTTTCCTTGGCAATATCTTTGATTGTTTTGCGTTTTGTTGTCATCTGATTGCTTTCTTTAAATCAGCCGCATCGTGAGTAAAACGCATCTATTCCGCAAGTAAAATGTTTCGTTTTACTAGTAAAACGGGCACCTCACTCATCCTTTCCATTCAATGGCAAGGGCCGGGCGGGATCGGTAACAGCACTGATCTTGGCGGCATACCCGCGCTGGAGTGCCACATCGTCGTCTGTGATCCACTGCACGTCCAGAAGCTCGTCGGCCGCATGACCCGTGCGCAAGTAATTGATTTCCGCCAACGAGTGGCTCCAGCCTTGGAGCCATGCGGTCAGATCGGCGCGTTGCGGGTCGGTGCCAGCAAAATGAACCAGCAAATTGATATCGCTATTGGGCCGGGCTGACGCATTGCTGGTGCTGCCAAAAAGATACAGCGCCTTAACACCGAAACGCACCGGGTTCAGGCGCGCGGCAATCTGTTCCGCCATCCGCAACCGCCAACGCCAATGGTCCTTCGACGGTGCATTTTCAATTGGCCGCTCCAAGGGCGGAGCGCTTTTTTCGGTTTTGCCTGACGGCCTGGCCAGGAATCCCAGCGCCGAGACCTCGTCGGCATTCAATAATATCTTTAGAATCCGGCCTTGGGCGGATTGGGGCACATCGATCACGCGGATGACCTCGGCTAATGACGCGAAAGCCGGCAAGAGGTCAGGCAGCAGGTTCGGGCTTTGCCGTAGAAACTCCCGGTTAAAGTGGATACCGTCGTCGTCCGGATACAGCGGCAAGTAATGGATGGATGATTCGACCAGGTCCTGAAAGAAGTGAGTGCCGAAGGATAACTCCGGGATATGGTTGCCTTTGCGCCGGGCAATCTCGATCAGCATAGCGGTATTATGGATGTCCGAGTAGGTGATGGGCACCCCCAGCTTGATGTCGCCGCGGCTGCCCCAGCGCCCGGGTCCCATCAGAATAAACTGCCGTTTGGGCAATAGGCGGTTGAGCATCCCGACAGCACGGGCCACGTCCAGCAACTGACCACGACGGGGGAGCCCCGCATACCCTTTGGGATCAACATAGACAATATGCGTGATCTCAGGAATCGGCGCGTTGGACACGAACCGCTTCGCCGTGAAGATGATCCGCTCATCGGGCACATCCGTGGGGATCGCGCTGGAGGCGTCGTAATCCGTCAGGCTCTGGCTGCGGCACTGAAGCAAATAGAGATGGGTGCCATCCGACGCAAACTCGATATCCACCGGGCGCCCGATCTTGGCCTGCAGCCGTTTCAGAATCGTCTGGATTCCCTTGATAAACGGTGTCTTTTGGATCAGGCCCTCAAACGTCACCACCGCATGGTCGCGGGCAAAGTCCGTATGAATGCCGGCCGGGGCCAGCAGCCCCCCCTCGCAGCAGGCCGAAACAATTTGACTGGCGACCGGTATCTGTGCGCCGTGGTTTTTGAGGAACTCATCAATTCCAATGGTCTCGAACCGACCGGTTTCGAGGTTGATGACATCCATCTTTTTAGGCGCATAGCGGCAGACTTCGTCTGGCGTAACGTTGACGCGCAAATTGGGCGCGCCGGGCGAGACCAGCACCGAATAGTCGTCGTTCACCCGGTCCACCGCGCGGGTGCCCAACCCGGGCACCATGCGCACCAGGCCATCCTTGCGCTTGATCCGCGGAGACCAGCGGAATTCATTATTGGAAAAGGCTACGCCCGAATAGAGCGGGAAGAAGTAGTCCCCGACGCGCTGGCCGACGACTTCCTGGATCATGATCGCCATTTTTTCATTAAAGTCTTGCAGCCCGCACACCGCGCGATATTCGATCGGGTCCGGTCCAAACAGCGACGCGTAGACCTCGGCAATGGCCTCCAGCAACGTCCTGAGCCGTTCCTCCTTGCTGCCGCGATTGGCCAGAAACAGGCTCTTATATTTTCCGGCAAACGACGCGCCCACCCGGTCTTCCAACAGGCTCGAACTGCGCACAATTAAGGGCACGTCGCCAAAGTCATCCAGCGCTGCCGACAACCCCTTTTCGATGTCATCAGGAAACCACGAACACTTCAGGAGGTGAACAATGTCGGGATACTCCAATCGTACTTGATCGATATCTTTGTATTTTTGCTCATTGATCGATTCCAATTCGTTCACGTGCAGAAATACGGTTAACGCATCCACCGGCAAATACCACGTCTTTGGAAATTTTACATGTTCCAACTCGGGCTCATCCGAGTGGGCCAGGATCGACTGCGCCAGAAACAGTCCCGCACTTTTGCCGCCCAAATTGCCCCCGCTGCCCGCAGGAAAAATAATGCGTTGAACCAAACCGTGGAAGTCCATCACCTCCACATTTTCTTTTGCCGTCCCGACGTATTCGAGGTCATCCGAAAAGAAGCGCTGGATCAGGGATACCTTGAGCCATTGCTCGGCCGATGGCGACAGACGCACCTGCCGGTCCTCCATGGCTTTGTAGAGCGCGACGGCCTCGATGATATCTTCCAGCGTGGTTGTGGCATTATCGACCGCTTTGATCAGAAAGCTGGCGCGTTTGTCTTGAACCCACTTCTGAACCGATACCAGGATATCATCCGCACTCAGGTGCTGAGCCGCCAGTTTGAAGACCGCCTCACTGACGGCGAGGATTTTTTCCATATCCTGCGCCTGGATGGGTGAATTGGATTCTTCCAGAAAATCTTCTTCACCGATCCGATCGATGCTGCGCACGAGATTACGCGCCTCGGCCACACCGATCCGGGACAGGCGGTGCAGCATCTGCCGTGAGATGTAATTCAACATCAGTGGATCGGTCCGCCGGATCAGGTCAACAATCACCATCCACTCGCGCGAGCTGGGGTTGTCCAGTTCTTTGCGGGCCAATTCCCATTCGTCGCGCATCTGCCGCAGCTTACGGTGTTGGAGGGTCTGGCTAATGCGCTCGGCGACCGTTTGGATCAGCTTGTGTTCCTTTTCAAGGAAACAGTCCTCCCCCCGCAGCGGCACCTCTTGAACATATGAAACGGCCACTGAACCGATGACCGCCCCCTCCATGATAATGTCAGCGGCATGCCCGCACGCGGGCGGAAGGTAGGGCGCCGAATCATAGGTTGCCGCATCGATGGCAATCCGCGCCTGGCACTTTTTGGGAAACTGCCACCCCGAGGGCAGAAGCCGCACAACCTCCTGAAGCAACTCGGGCAGGGGCCGATCATGTTGCCCCAGCAATTCCTCCACGCGATACAGGCAATCCAGCTCCTTGGCACGTTCGCGCAGCGCCTCCAGCACACTATCCAGGGAAGCGCTCTCGGGATGGGAGCGGGGTGTCATGAGCGGCCTACACCCATCCGCGACTCTTTACTGCCCGCGCCACGCGGTCAATTGCAATCACATAGGCGGCATCCCGCATGGAGAGCTTGCGCTTGCGCGCGAGATCGCACACCGCCCAGAAGGCAGCCGTCATCTTGGCCTCCAGCCTTTCCAGCACTTCCGACTTCTCCCAAAAGAAATTCACGTTGCACTGGACCTGCTCGAAATAGCTGCACGTCACGCCACCCGCATTCGCCAAAAAGTCTGGAACCAGAAAAACCCCCCGCGCATTCAGCACGGCATCGGCCTCGGGCGTGGTGGGCCCGTTGGCGCCTTCCACGATGATTTTGACCTGGCGACTGATCCGGTCGACCGTGTCCGCGTTGATCTGGTTTTCCAATGCGGCTGGGATCAGGATATCGACCTCCTGCGCCAGCCATTCCTCGCCCGGCAAGACCTCGCACCCTACCTGACGAACCTTCTCCGGATCCAAATCGCCGAATTGATCTGCCAGCCCCACGAGTTGATCGACATCAATTCCCTTTGGATTGCGGAACAGATAGGACGTTTTATCCTGATTGTTCCAGCAGGCCACGCCCACGACCTTCCCCCTCAGTTCGACATATTTGCGAATGGCGTGTTGGGCGACATTGCCAAACCCCTGCACACTGGCCGTTGTGCTCGCCGGATCAATCTCCAGTTCACTCAAGGCCTCACGCAGGGTGAAGGCCACGCCATAACCTGTGGCCTCCGTCCGACCCAGCGAGCCGCCCATGCCGACGGGCTTACCGGTGATGAACCCCGGTGCGTGTGCCCCGTGAATGGCTTCATATTCATCCAACATCCACAGCATATGCTGCCCGTTGGTCATCACATCCGGCGCTGGCACATCCTGGAACGGGCCGACATTACGCGCCATCTGCCGCACCCAGCCGCGGCAAATCTGTTCCTGCTCGTGGGTGCTCAAATGGTGTGGATCGCAGATCACGCCGCCCTTGCCCCCCCCCAACGGGATATCCACCACCGAGCATTTCCACGTCATCCACATCGCCAAGGCTCGCACGGTATTGATATTCTCATGCGGATGAAAGCGCAGGCCGCCCTTGGCGGGCCCGCGCGCATCATTATGCTGAACCCGGAAGCCGTTAAACACCTGCACGGACCCATCGTCCATCCTCACCGGCACCAGGAATTGGTATTCGCGCAGCGGTTGGCGCAGCAATTGCCGCACGCCATCCTCCAGTTCCAACACGTCGGCCACCTGGTCAAATTGTGCCTGGGCCATCTCAAACAAATTGTATGCATTATCGCTCATGAGCCGGGTCGCTCCTTATGAATTATCTCGGGTCTGCTTAGAGTTAAACGGTTTTCCTTTTAGCATATCCCCCCCGCCAAACCTAGCGCTAAATCCGGATTCGACAAACCCGCAACCCACGCAGGCAGGAATGGCGTGCCCCCCCCCCCCGTCTGCTGGCGCCCGCCCGCTGCCTCAGGGCAGGAACTGGGCTTTTTTGATTTTCTCCGGCAGATAGGTCTCGAGGACGAAGTTGAGTCCGTGCTTGGCAAATGCCTGCTGCTCGATGCGCACCCCCATCTTGATCATTTGTTTCAGGGCCGCCTGCCACTCCTTGTGGTGGCGGATGAAGGGATCATTTTTCAGGGCATCTTTGGCGCGCTTGATATCGACCTCTCCGAGAGGATGCGTCGCATCTTCGAGGTTGTAGTCGATAATATCCTGCGGCGTGACGCCCAGATAGTGCGCCTGCGGCACGCAGAAGAAGCGGTTGATGTGCGCCGCCTGTCCCGATCCCGCCTTAAGAGTCCGGTAGATATTGCAGTAGCCGTAGGGATCGCCATCGGTAAACGCCAGCACTGGCAATTTTTGATCGTCGGCCAGCCGCCGGATGAACCGGCGGCAGGCGCGGGTGGGCACCCCGCTCATTGAAATCAGGATGCAGTTGGTCTTTTCGTAGTAGCGATGGTGGACCAGGCGTTGAAACAGCGACGCCGTCTCCACCACCAGCACCAGCTTGGCCTTGGTTTCGAACCGCAGATGCTCCACGCGCGAGGGGATGCTCCACGCCCCGCTGCCCATCTTCGCGCAATTGATTCTCACATCCACCCCGCTTTGCGGATCGCGGTCGATCACCACCAGTTCTCCGCACACATCGCCGCCGCGTTCCTCGGGAATGTACCCGAGCTGCTCGCGATTCACGCCCAGCATGGCCTCCATGTCGTCGAGCAGCGAGTCGCTTTCCGGCTGCGCATCGAACCGGCACTCGCCCCAGCTTTTGCTGTTATAATACACCTCACGCTTGCCCGCGATGTCATCGCGGTCCAGCAAATCATTTTTGGTGGTGGCCATCAACCGCACTGACTGCGCAAACGTCTTCACCGTATTGTACGAGAGCGTGCGGGATGCTTTTTTGCCCAGCAGTTCAAAATGCCCGCGTTTGACGTCGAACTTCACATTCGACAGCGACCGCACTGGAAAGCTCAGCGACGGCTTTTTGCCCTTTTTCACGATATCGTTATGGATGTCCTTGGCCACCCCGACAATCTTGCGTGCCGCCGCCTTTTTTGTAACCACCTCGGGCCCCCGAACCGGTGCTTGATTCTTATTTTTCTTCATCAGATTCTCTCTTTTTTAGCACCCTAAATAACCGCTTATTGTAATATGTGAACATCAGGGTTTTCATCGTCATGAATATCTTGAACTACTACTATGTTCTTATGTGTTATCAGTCGTCTTATGAATTGATAAGAAGCGTAACTCGGTGACTAGGCCTTGTGCAAACCATCCAATTTTCGCTCATTCTATACCCTAGAATAACCGCCTATTATAATAAGCGGTTATTATAATAAGCGGTTATTATGATATATCCACGCTATGGAAAAAATGTTTCCACGGTGTGACGCCACCGACAAAACGTCGGAACCAGAATGTGAGCTATTTTTCATGCGGCGAGAAGTTCGGGCGTTTTAATTTGCCAATGAGATCGGAACCCGCAGCGTGCTCCTTGAGGGCATTCAACCTGCCCCAAAAGGTCAAAAAGCAACGAAAGCGCGGCGCTGGGAGCAATGATTCTTGCCTGAATCGTTCTTTTCGTCTTGTGAACCATGGCGTCGGCAGCGCGGAAGATGTTCCATCCAGTTGCTTTCAGCAGCACCACGTTGAATACGCTCTTTTTCCCGCGCACCCGCAACTTCCCAAGTTCCAATCGCCTCTTCAATCCGCTGTTGGTTCCTTCAATGC
>JAQUJC010000112.1 GCA_028681135.1 Kiritimatiellia bacterium
TGAAAAACAGTGCCAAAAAAGTATCAAAAACAGTCTCCCTCCAAAACGCCCTCGTAACCCCTTGACTTTCAACAATTAAAAAGGCATACTGTCTCAAGTGACCAAATAGCCGAAAGGCGATTATGACATTTCAACGGCTTCAATCCTTTTGACATTTTCAGCCTTCAGTCTCAAGTGACCAAATAGCCGAAAGGCGATTATGACATCAACGCTATACCGACTGTTTTGTCGGTATCAAAGGATTGTCTCAAGTGACCAAATAGCCGAAAGGCGATTATGACTCACCGTTGAACCTCTCCAGATTGGAGATAGTTTCCAGCAGTCTCAAGTGACCAAATAGCCGAAAGGCGATTATGACCTGCCGGGATCGCGCAATCCTGATTGCTGCCAGGACAGGGTGTCTCAAGTGACCAAATAGCCGAAAGGCGATTATGACCGTCTGGCTTGCCGGCTGGCTTTTCGTCTGCCGGCTCGTCTGTCTCAAGTGACCAAATAGCCGAAAGGCGATTATGACACCGCCTTATAGGCGGCAGCAAAAGCGCCGTTGCTGACTTGTCTCAAGTGACCAAATAGCCGAAAGGCGATTATGACTAGCACTCAGCAGGTGGCAATGGTGTGTTGCCGCCATTGCGTCTCAAGTGACCAAATAGCCGAAAGGCGATTATGACAGTTCAGCAACCGCCCTTATGCTGTCGCGAATCAAGGGTCTCAAGTGACCAAATAGCCGAAAGGCGATTATGACCAGAAGTCGGGCTCGCTCATACGGTCTGCCGGCCATGTGTGTCTCAAGTGACCAAATAGCCGAAAGGCGATTATGACCTAAAAACTATTAGCTCTGTTTTCATGTGTATCTCTCCTTCAAGTCTCAAGTGACCAAATAGCCGAAAGGCGATTATGACCGCGGCTTTTGCGCGCTGGTTGCGCACTTTTTGTGCTTCGGTCTCAAGTGACCAAATAGCCGAAAGGCGATTATGACGGTGTACGCAGAGTTCATCATCACCTGCGGTGTACAGTCTCAAGTGACCAAATAGCCGAAAGGCGATTATGACTTTCGCGTCGCCATTGAACCTTTGAAGGTTTTCTATCGTTTGTCTCAAGTGACCAAATAGCCGAAAGGCGATTATGACTTTTTGCACAAGCGATTAATCTGCGCGTTGACGTCGGTGAGTCTCAAGTGACCAAATAGCCGAAAGGCGATTATGACCTTCCCTATCTCGTGGTATATTGTGTCCTGTCGCAGGTCTCAAGTGACCAAATAGCCGAAAGGCGATTATGACCTCTGCTTCATGCAGAGCGATTTTAATAAAAGTCTCTAGTCTCAAGTGACCAAATAGCCGAAAGGCGATTATGACTCCTTCCTTGCACCAAGAATCTCAATGTTCGCGGATGGTCTCAAGTGACCAAATAGCCGAAAGGCGATTATGACGTCGTCGCCGTCGTAAGAATAAGAATACGAGGCTAATTCGTCTCAAGTGACCAAATAGCCGAAAGGCGATTATGACCATAAATGCCGGCGTCGCCAAGCGCGACCAACGCGGCGTCTCAAGTGACCAAATAGCCGAAAGGCGATTATGACTATCCCTCTTGTTGCTGAGGGTTGCGAGGTTCGCGGCGGCGGTCTCAAGTGACCAAATAGCCGAAAGGCGATTATGACTTAATTCTTCTAGCTCAAAAGAGACCATGTCCCTCCGTCTCAAGTGACCAAATAGCCGAAAGGCGATTATGACGCGAGCGGGAGCTTGTTTCGGCCGTCGTACAGGGCGTCTCAAGTGACCAAATAGCCGACCCGTCTCCGTCTGCTTCGCAGAACTACGCCGTGGCGTGAAGGCGATTAAAATACGTCCCTGGGAACGCCGACGTCCTCGTCGGCAACGCTGAGTTTTAAATACCCAAACTACCGGCCCGTCTTCGGTTGTTTCGTAGAACTACGCCGTGGCATGAAGACGATTAACACAATGCCGACGAGGATGTCGGCGCTCCCGGGAAAATCTCCAATGTATGGCCCGAGCACCCTGGTTGGAGTTGTTTAGGTAAGGATTTTCGTCCACCGCATAGCGGCGGACATACTGTGTATGCTGAGTATATCCGCCGCTACGCGGTGGATGCTGGTAACTCCGCCGCTACGCGGTGGATGCAGCTTTTCGTCCACCGGGTACCGGCGGACATACTGTGTATGCTAAGTATATCCGCCGCTATGCGGTGGATGCTTGCGAAACACGCCATTTTTTACGCAAGATAACTCAGCGTTTTTGCCCGCGAATCTCCGCGAATGGATAAGGGTATTTCATCCCTGCTACGCAGGGTCGCTAATCGCTTGAAATACCCTTATCATAAGATCACTTTTTAAAACATGACTTGCGCAATATTCGCGGAGATTAGCGGGCAAAATAACTCAGAGACCTCTGCGACTTCCTTGTCAGGGCGTAGTTCCGCTTGCGGGATGAAGCCTGATGTGAGAGCTAAAAAACCACAAAAACACCCTAAAAGCCCTAGTTTGGAGGCAGACAAAAACCGCCAAAAACCCCTGTCTCCCTCCGAGATTTTTAAGTTGTTGTTATTCAAGGATTAAAGCCCGTTTTAGCCATTTTTCGGTTGTAACATTTTGTGAAAAACAGTGTTAAAAAAGTATCAAAAACAGTCTCCCTCCAAAACGCCCTCGTAACCCCTTGACTTTCAACAATTAAAAAGGCATACTGTCTCAAGTGACCAAATAGCCGAAAGGCGATTATGACGTCGCAACAACTGCGACCTATATTCAGTGCGCCACCTAGTCTCAAG
>JAQUJC010000020.1 GCA_028681135.1 Kiritimatiellia bacterium
GGGGGGAAGCGGGCGCAGGGGGGAAGCAGGGCCGCGCAATGGGGGAAGCAGTTGCAAGCGTTAGGCGGTTATGTTCTACTGCATGTCGATGGCGGTGCTTCTAATTTGGTGCCAAACACACCGCCATTTTTTACGCCCCGATTGCGCCGCACCTCCCCCTGCCCGGCAATATGTGCGCTAGCGTCCCGGTAGGGGGATGCCGCCGGGCAGCATCATCTCGGCCAGAGCGAAGGCGGCCAGCCCGGTGCAGACCCACATGCCGGGGGTCACCGCACGGATACGGCCCGTCAGCATCTTGAGGAGCGTCCAACTGATAAAGCCGATGGCGATGCCCACGCTGATGGTGTAGGTCAGCGGCATTAGGATCATCGTCAGGACTGCGGGAATCAACTCGTCTAACTGGGTATAGTCGAGATGGCGGATGTTTTTGAACATGATAACACCCGTGATGACCAACACCGGAGCAGTGGCGAACGATGGCACGCTGGCGATGAGCGGCGAAAACAGAAGGGCGGACACAAAGCAGAGGGCGGTGATGATCGAGGCCAGTCCGGTCCGCGCCCCGGCGGCAATGCCCGAGGCGCACTCCACGTAGGTGGTAACGGTTGGTACGCCCAGGACGGCACCGAGCACCGTGGCGCTGGCGTCCACTTTCAAAGCCCGGTTCAGTTTGGTCATCTGGGGATCCTTGGAGAGGATGCCGCTGCCCTTTCCGCAGGCGATCATGGTGCCGATCGAATCGAACATATCCACGAACATTAGCGCGAAAATTGGGCCAATCATGGCGGGGACCAGGGCGCCGCGGATATCGAGTTTTCCGAAGATTGGCCCGATGCTGGGCGGCAGTGACAGGATGCCATCGGGCTTGGCGACGTGCCCCATCAGTCCCCCCAGCGCGGTGGTGGCTAAGATGCCGATCAGCAGGCCGCCGGTGACCCGGCGAGCTTCCAAAACGCTGCAAATCAGGATGCCGATCAGCCCCAGAACCAGCGGCGGGTTTAGTGATCCGATCGCCACCAGCGTGACCGGGTGGCCGACGATGATTCCTAGGTTTTTCAGGCCGATGAAAAGAATGAATAGGCCGATGCCGGCACCCGTGGCGAGTTGCAGCGATTCGGGAATGCTGGCCGCGATCAGGCGCCGGATGCCGAGTATGCCGAGAATGAGGAAAAATAGGCCAGAAAGGAATACTGCGCCCAGTGCCACGGGCCAGGGCACGCCCGATCCGAGACAGAGAGAGTAGGCGAAATAGGCGCCGAGTCCCATGCCGGGGGCCATGGCGAAGGGAACCCGGCCATAGACTGCCACGACGAGGGTGCCGTAGATGGCACTCAGAATCGTGGCCGTTATCAAGGCACCGAGCGGCATGCCGATAGCCGGATCCGACAACATTCCCGGAATCACGAAGATCACGTAGGACATGGTCAGGAAGGTTGTAATTCCTCCGATGAACTCCCGGCGTGGCGTACTGCCAGCCTCTTTGAGCTTAAACCACCGCTGGAGCAGGTTTGTCATGATCGATCTCCTGGTTGTGGCAACCACTGTGCCATGTGGCGGCCGAAGCGTTATGCATCGACTTCGTGCCCAGTCGGTACGGACTGGCAACTGCCAGCTCTTGAATAACACGGCGGTCCGACTTTCGTCTATTGTGGATTCCTGCAACGGGTTCCTCTGCTTCAGCTCATGTGATCATGGCCGCACTCCTTTCAGTTGGATATATGAACACGACCGTGCACATTGCACTGCCCAGCTCATAAATGGGGGCATCTGCCGCCTATCGGGTAGCCCCATATCGAAAGCCTCAGGTTCTCTTGTCAGCTCACACTCAGGGCATTGGTCGATGAAACTAGGGGGATGCCCGATAGCTGTTGCACCCAAAACTGCTATTCTATCGTCAATGAGGTGGAATCTACGGTCCATGAAAAAGCCCAAGGAAGGGAGAATTTATGACGGCAAAGAACAAGGTGATTCACAAGGAAATGAAACAGGCAATCAATCCAAACGAAACGGAGTCTGAAAAACAGACGGCACCTGCCCAAACAACCGATGCCCCCGCCAAGATCGATATTGGCTTGGAGCGGGTACTTCCTGCGGCGTTGGCGGCCCAACCCGGCAGCACGAAGGCAACGGATGGCGAGAAAACCAAGCCTTCCATCCCAGCCCCATCTGACCCGAGTGGGCCGGAAGTGGAACGCCCAAGCCAGTCGAATGTTGCAGATTCAAAACCCTCGGGCAAAGCAAGAGACTTCAAGTTCCTGTGCACCTCTTGCGGAAAGAAGCTAAAAGTGTCCGAGAACGCGACGGGGCAAACCATCAATTGCCCGGATTGTGGGAATGAGATCACCATCCCTCAGCCCACAGTCGAACCACAGACGTCGAAACAACTCGAGCGAGGGGTCCGGTACAAAAAGCCGGAGGTCTTCAAATTCTACTGTGTCCGGTGCGGGAAGAAACTTGAGGCCGATCGGGATCAGGCGGGGACACAAATCGGGTGCCCGCAGTGTAAGAGCGCGATTACCGTACCTCAGCCAGCCGATGCCTAGAAGGTGGAAAAACCAGCGTTCTCGATCCCGTTTCTGTTGCTGATAACCAAGTGAACAGATATGCCGTATCGACTTAAAACTGACGAGACCGTTCAGAACGGCGTTCGCCGCATCGCCGACGAGCAGATAGAGCGCGCACTCACCGAGTTGCAGAACACAGATCTATCCTCAAGTGCCATTATCCATCAGGTGCGAAAACGCAGCAAGAAGGTCCGCGCTCTGCTGCGCCTTGTCCGTTTGGCACTTAAGGAACGCTACAGTCAAGAGAATGCCCGGTATCGCGATGCGGCTCGGTCTCTCTCGGCTGTCCGTGATGTGACCGCCATGATCGAAACGTACGACGCATTGTACCGGTTGTATGCAAAGGAGGTCGACGGGCAGGTCATCGCTCCCATCCGTCGCTATTTGACTGCACGGCAGCAAGTGGTGATGGCCGATGACGCATTGGTCGAAGAACGGCTACAGGCCTTTGGAAGAACACTTATTGACGGGCGGGGAAGCACGGCCGTATGGACATTGTCCGATGACGGATTTGCTGCTGTGGCTGGGGGGCTACGTAAAACCTATCGTCGAGCCCGAACCGCCATGCGAATTGCTTATGAAGAATGCGCACCGACACCATTCCATGAATGGCGCAAACGCGTAAAATACCACTGGTATCATTTGCGATTGCTGCGCGAAATTTGGCCCGTTGCCATTGGGGCTCGGAGGAACGAGGCCGATCATCTTGGGGCGATGCTAGGTGACCACCATAATCTGTCCTTGCTTCGGGACTTGTTGCTGGACGAATCAGACTGCTCCCTTAAAGAGGAGGCCATTGGGACCTTCATAGGACTGATCGATCATCGGCTGAGCGAACTTCAGACACGCTGCAAACCGCTTGGGAAACGGCTTTTCGCAGAGAAGCCAACCCAGATGCTGGAGCGGTTTGCCCACTACTGGTCAGCGACACCCGGGTTCTAGACGCAATTAGGCAGTTGCTGGAGAGAAAAGGGGGGGGGCATCATCATTTACGCCACGGAAGGGAGCACGCTGTATATCTGCCTGCTTCGGGATATTGACTGTTTGCGATCTTAATCGTTGACCTGTTTGCCGATGTATTGCTTTCCCGTGGCGACGGCCCGGATGGCGGGGATGAGTTCTTCATAGGCGCAATCTTTTCGAACATAACCACTGGCACCGGCGCGCAAGACGACGTTAATCAGATTTGAACCGGTGTGATTGGAGAGAACCAGAATGCGTGCCTGGGGCTGATGGGCACGGATCGCCGCCGTGGCCGCGATGCCATTCATTCCCGGCATCACCATGTCCATCACGATGACGTCCGGGTGGAGTTGCTGAGCCAGATGCACGCCTTCTTCACCGCGGGCCGCCTGACCAATCACCTCGAGGTCGTCCTGGGCTTTGAGCAATGAAGCCATTTCCTCGCGAGTCGCAGTATGATCATCTACCAGCAGGATATCCATCAGGGGCTCAACTCTTCTCCCCCCTTGATGCAGAATTCCGGGTTCGTTTTCATCGTGACAAGGCTACCACTGGTCTTGAAAAGATGCCTATCAGGGGCTGGTGGAGATTGATGTCCGAATATCCTCATGGGTCGACCGACGTGATGCCTTCGCGAATGGCGTACTTGGTCAGTTCGGCGACGCTGTGTAGATTCAGCTTTTCCATGATATTGCGCCGATGTGTTTCGACCGTCTTGACACTCACGCCCAGAGCGCTTGCCATTTCCTTGGTGGAGTTGCCTTCCGCGAGCTGCTGGAGCACCTCTCGTTCCCGATCCGTGAGGACGATGAAGGCTGGATTATCGCTAATCGAGGAGCTGAGTTCGATGTAATCGTCGACAACGCCTCTGGCAATATCCGAACTCAAATACTTTTTGCCCTTCATGACTGCCCGGATGGCCCGCAGGAGTTCCTCATAGGCCCGTTTTTTTAAGACGTAAGCCGAGGCGCCAGCGGTCAGCATTTCGCGAACGAATTCTTTGTTGGCGTGGCCCGAAAGCGCGACGATTTTGATGTGGGGGTTTGCGCTGATGATCTTGCGGGTGGCCTCGATGCCGTTCAGATCAGGCATACTGACATCCATGACGACCAGATGGGCACCGGTTTGCCGGGCCATTTCGACAGTTTGCACGCCATTGTTGGCTTCGCCGACCACTTCCATATCCATCTCATTTTGAATCAGGGCTTTCAGCCCTTCCCTCATCAACTCGTGGTCATCGGCGAGTATAAGCCGAATGTTCATCTGCATCTCCTTGTTTTCAGCGATGGGGTCGCCATTCGCCTTCTTCGCAGGCGACGGTATAACTGCATATGAACCGTACTATAAACCACGATTGTGAACAAGCGCATCAGGAAATGGCAAAGGGTATGGTTCGATTATCCTTAGAAGTTTTGCGTGTCCTGACGAGACATGGTCATGCCTGCACCATGAAACAGAATTTTCTGAGCCGTCTAAAAGTACCGCCCATAAGAATAGTATGGATACGCATAATAGCCTGGACCATATGGGCCATAATACCGGTTGTCTACCACCAGATTATTCTGCACGTCCTTAGCGCTGCCCTGGTAGGCGTTCTTTTCAGCGTCAGTCAGTTCGCTCCAAGAGGGAATTGTCCCGCTCAACGTGACGATTCCATTGTCGACAGTCACGGTGATGTCGTTTTCACTAACAAACGGGCTCCACGTTAGCTGATCCGTAATGTCTTCGAGAATCTCCAAACTGACGAAGCACGTTCTTGGCTCAGAGAATACGAACGATGAACTACGGGTTGTTACGGATCGTGCAACTCCTGACGGTTGTGCCATACTTGATGCGGAGTTAAGGCAAGAGTCGATCTTGCGATAAAAGAGCAAATTGAAATGGAGGAGGATATGAGCGGTATTGCAGAATTGGAGCAAACAATAAAAGAATCAAACTATCGACAATCGAACAGAGCCGAAATCCCTATACTTGAGAAGCGTGAATCGCCGAAGGTCTTTCCTACGAAAAAGCCTGTCCGGCCTGTTAATGATCCACCTAGCAGCCCCCCGCCAAGCGGACCCCAACCACCGGATACTACACCTGGCGGATGGCCTGCCATAACCCCGCCGACTCAACCCAAGATCAAGCCAGGCTAATGAAAAGCCTCAGGGCCCCGGAATGGGAACGAGTCTACGACATATCGTTCCTAATGGTGCACGTTCCATTGTCAGTGATCGTTCACACAATGACGAGGAAAAGCCGTTAGTGACGAATGGTCTGTTGTAGCTCTGCAATCGTCAGCGTGTTCAATATGTTCTCTTTGCGCAGCCAGCGGCGTCGAGCAACTGTCACCCCGAGCGGCATCAGCTTGAGTTCAGTGGCGGAATGTGCATCCGTACCCAGAGCAAACCGGACCCCTGCGTCGCAGGCATCGCGGCAATAGTGAACCGGAATATCCAGGCGATTGGGTTGGCAATTAATTCCCAGCGCTACGTTGTATTCTAAGCAAGCTTCTATGATCGAGTCCATATCTACGGCAATCGGATCGCGTTGGCCTATAATCCGTCCCAGCGGATGCCCCAGACAATGAACCAAGCCGCTTTTCACGGCTGCAAGAATTCGATTTGTCATATCCGTTTTGCTCATGCGGGGAGTGGAATGAATGCTGGCGACCACCCAGTCCATCGATCGCAGCGTGTTCTCCATGAGATCGAGCCTGTTATTCTTAAGAACATCCACTTCGATGCCTGCCATGAGCCAAAACCCCTTCATTTGGCTGTTAACTGTGCGGATCGCATCGGCATGCTTCTGCGCGCTCTCGTGGTCGAGCCCGTTGGCCATGATCATGGGTTTAGGGTGATCTGTGATGGCGAGATAGGTCAATCCCTGTTTCCGAGCCGCATCAGCCATTTCCTTGATCGAGTTTTTTCCGTCACTGGCCGTGGTGTGGCACTGGATATCTCCACGGATGTCCTTTAGGGTGACCAGGCGGGGCAGTTGGCCACTCATCGCCTGTTTGATTTCTCCGAGGTTTTCGCGCAGTTCGGGAGGAATCCAGTCCATCCCCAGCCGTTTGTAGAGGGCCGCTTCAGTTTTACTGGCCAGTCGATGATCTGCCTTGAACAGACCATATTCATTCAGTTTCCATCCCTTGTCTTGAGCGATCCTCCGCAACTGGATGTTATGGGCTTTCGAGCCGGTGAAATACAGCCAGGCGGCACCAAAAGCTGAGGGATTAAAAAACCGGAAATCCACCTGGAACCCGTCGCCAAGACGGACACTGACGCGTTCATTGCCGCGGCTGATGACATCCGTGACTCCCTCATACCTCAGAATAGCATCGGAAGCTATCTTGCGATTGTTAGCATGCACAAGAATATCGAGGTCACCAATTGTTTCCTTGCCTCTGCGAAAACTCCCGGCCACGTACCAACGGTTCAGCTCTGTCAGTCCATCGAGGTGTTTTTTTAGAGAGTCGAGACGGCTGGCTGCTTCGAGATACAGAATCCGTCTTTTTGTTTTATCTACTGCTGTAATGCCGTTGATTACATTTTGTTCCGACTTCGGCCCAAACCCTGCCAGTTCACGGACACGGTGGGCTTGGCAGGCCGTTACAAGTTCTTCCAGGGATTGGACCCCAAGTTCTTGGTGCAGTTGCATCACGCTGCGGGGGCCCACGCCGGGGATGCCCATCATATCAATGAGTCCAGCAGGGATGGTTTCCCGAAGTTCATTAAGCCGTTTGCAATTTCCGGTTTTGAGTACCTCGTGAATCTTTGTTGCTGTTGCCGCTCCGATGGTCGGGATTTTGGACAGATCCCGGCCGGCGTGGACCTGTTCTTCCAGGGGGGATGACATTTTACGGATGGTCCGTGCCGCACGTCGATAAGCCCGAATGCGTGACGGATTGTCATCTCGCAGCTCCAGCAAGTCGGCAATCTCATCGAAGATGTTTGCGATCTGTGTGTTTTCCATATTGTCTTTCTCAACAGCCTCTACTTGAACTTGGGCTTCCGTATTCTTCTGAAAGTCGGTTTGGTCCCATGCACATATTTGTAGGCGTCCTTTTCCATCGAACCTATCTCCAGGGAGTGGTGGAGGCAACCAGGAGGTTCCTGAACTCCCCCCGCGAAATTCCTTAGTTTTACGGCGCGTGCCCTCTGGCATTTCGCCACCCCCAATACGGTAAATCCCGATTACGGCGTAACCGGAGAGGCGGTACATTGGCATGCAGAATGCTTGTTGAATCGATGAAGTGTAAGCAGACAACCGATGAGGATCACATCAGGGAATTCCGAAAACTATTGGCCGCCTTCGAAAAGGCATACTTTACGAAGAAGGAGCATACACATGATTGAGACGGAACGACCCGTGTGAATTCCAGAACAGAAAACACTGGCCACTGATGTCGGTCTGTATCTGGCCGACCTGGCACGGCGGGGCCACGTCCAGCGTGCAGGACAGTTGGGGAAGACGCTGCTGCACCAAGCCAACCAGCTTAAGGTGAACGGGAAAGCCTGGAGTGCCCCCGAGTTTGTCCCTGGAAGGATGCATACGCCCGGTGGGGCTCATCCCATGGGCTGGAGTGTGGCCACCGCCATCCTCGCCGAGAGATAACTCCGGAATACATGGTGAGCAATAGAGTTGTCCTATCTGTATTCGCGGCTTCCGTTGCGGACAAATCCATGTCCTCAACGTCAGACGAGAAACCGTATCCCGGGAATTTCAGGCAGAACTGACTCCCATGCTGCCGTTTCATCTATACGGCAGAAGAGTCGGCCATCCGTTCGGATGGCCAGCAGACTATCGTTCAAAGTCACGAAATGCTCCACCATGTCGTGCGGCCATGAAGTATCCAGGGGCTGAGGCGTACGGGCCCATGAGTGGCCGCCATCGCGACTTTCCTCGATTCGTCCGTTGCGCGACACGCCATCCGCCGGCCCTAGCACAATGTGCTTCGGGTCCATCGGATCAACCCATGCGGCACGGCAGTAACACGAATACAGCAGTTCCCATGTTGCGCCTCCATCCTCGGAACCATAGAGTCCGCCCCCCGTCGTTGCAAAGACATGATCGGGGGAAGCCGCATGGACAAGAACCGAGTGGACGTCGGGATGTAGACTTTTGCCATCAGGGGTCTCGTCCGGCCCACGACAGGTCCCATCCACAAAACGCCAGGTCTCACCACAGTCATCAGATCGTAACAACCCGCCTTGCTCTACGGCTGCATACATCCGCTGCTGATGACAAGCGAATCCGCGCACGCATCCAGACCGTGGCGAGTAGGGCAGACTCCAGCCATGAGCTTCACGTAGGCGTGCCACCTCAGGGCGTTCGTGCCAGGTGGCGCCGGCGTCCAACGAGAGGAAGATCGAGGCGGGCTCCGTGCCCGCAACCACTAAACCAACTATGTCGGGATGGAATGCCAGCCACCGGATATAGGGAATCGAGAGTCCTGTATTCGCTTCTATCCAGTGTCGGCCCCCGTCAACAGAACGGATCACGCCTTCCTTTCCTCCTGCAATGGCGCATGTCCCCTGCGCGGCCAAGGCTCTGATATCGCGCTGCTCAAAACACCGGCTCGCGCTGTGCCACGCCCCGTCTGCCAACACCAGACGTCCCACGCCGTTACGGGTGGCAACTAAGTGATCGAGCTGAGTCGAATTGCAGTGACTGTTGGGGTCCTTCACCTGCATCGTCAAGTTATTCAAGGTTCGCGGTTTCCTTCCTGCTGTGCTTCATCCACCTTGGCCGCAAAGATGAAGTCGTTCCTGGTTAGCCCGTCGATTTTGTGTGTATAAACCTTCAACTCTACATACCCCCATGCCAGACATTGTTGGCACTGTTGTTCAGACAGTTGTGATTCCATAATCCGCACTCCTTCCTTGGGGTTGTTCGGCATCATAATGCGCCATAGCTCGGCGGCGGGCTATCAGAAAAACTCGCATTATCTCATTCGAAATATCTGAATGGACACGCAGTTGCATGCGTCTGGGAGGCAGGGAAGCTGTGGGGTGAAAGACTGCATTCTGATTCCAGCACGAAGCAGGGTGCCTGTGGAATATCGTCGGTGAGACTTGGGCTCTGGCCAATTCCAGTCAATGCATCAAGAGGCCCATCTGCGGCCTGCTGCTCAAGCGGCTTTTTGAAGAGGTCCCTGATCTCTCAGTTAATTCGTCGCGAGATCTAAGGAACGGCCCTAGAGACACTCTAGTGAATGCTTGATTAGACTATTCCCCATAGAATTAGGTACTGAACCACAGAAACGAAAAGGGTACAGCGATGAAACGAAATGTCAGACGAATGCTCATATCCATATTTTTGGTTGTGGCTGTCACGTGCAGCGCGCAATTGCAGGATGGCTCCATTGATGAAAGAGAGACGCCTGGGCGCCCCATGTCAGAAGTATTGCCTGAACCGGGTGAGCAGGTCCCGATCACCCCTCAGACGCTTGCGACAACTCGGGTCTGGAAAGCCGCTGTTGAAGAAAATCAAAAAGCAGATGCGCCAAACCGGATGATCGTTGGGGAAATCGAAGAGATGGGCCCCTTCACCGCAGAGGATGCGGCGGATGGAAAATGGATCAGAATTCAGTCATTCAGCGGGATTCCCTATGTGCTTGTTCCCGGGAGGCTATGGGCGCGTAGTTCGAACCTTCATATTAACAAAGGCGTCACTATAGGCGTTCGCGGTCAAGTGGGACATGAACGAGGTCGCACCGTTCTGGTTGCCGACACAATTGAAGTACAAAATTGATAGAACCCAATGATGCGATATCGTGTTGTTGAGACAAGAAGTGAAAAATAAACAAGAAGGAGTACACTTATGCAAAACAGAACAGCAACGGCCGTGTGGAAAGGGAATCTAGAAAAGGGGGCCGGTCGTATTACATTCGGAAACGGACGGTTTGACGAAACATATTCGGCCGCTTCCAGATTTGAAAACGAAAACGAAACTAATCCCGAAGAACTGATTGCCGCGGCCCATGCGGGCTGCTACTCAATGGCCCTGTCTCATGCTCTTGCCGATGCCGGG
This sequence comes from Kiritimatiellia bacterium, assembly GCA_028681135.1. Taxonomy (GTDB): domain Bacteria; phylum Verrucomicrobiota; class Kiritimatiellia; order CAIQIC01; family Lenti-01; genus JAAZFE01. The sequence continues at coordinate 10,545 of JAQUJC010000020.1, forward strand.
CACACGGTCGAACTCATCAAGACCGAAGCCTCTGTGCATTTGGAAAAAGATGATGATGGGTTTTCGATCACCACCATCGACCTGTACACGCAGGGTACTGTGCCCGGCATTGAGCCGGAAGTGTGGGAACGATTCGCGATCGGCGCCAAGGAAAACTGCCCGGTCTCCAAAGCCCTGGCGGGTTGCAAAATCAGCCTGAAAGCCACATTGGTCTGAGAGGAGTATGGATATGTTACGAAGTATACAAGAACTGACAGGTTATAAGCTGGATGCATCAGATGGAACAATCGGCAAGGCCAAGGACTTCCTTTTTGACGAAGCGCACTGGACCGTGCGCTGGTTGGTGGCAGATACAGGAAACTGGCTGCCGAAACGAAAAGTACTGATTTCACCGATCGTCCTTGGCAAACCAGATAGGGGCTCGCGGCTGTTTCCGATAAAAATGACCAAGAGCGAGATCGAAGGCGCACCTGGACTCAGTGCGGATGAACCGGTATCCCGAGAGTATGAAACAATGCTCTTCGATCAATATGGCTGGCCATATTATTGGGGTGGGGCAGGAATATGGGGCGGTGCATCGACACCGGGCCCTCTGTTCATTCGTCAAGCAAAGGTTGAAAATCGTGAGGACTCGCCGGAGTCGGGACCCAATGTTTTGCGGTCCGCCAAAGAGGTAATGGGATACCACATCCAGGCGCTAGATGATGCGATCGGGCATGTAGACGATTTCGTGGTCGACGATGAGTCGTGGACATTACGGTATATAGTTGTCGACACGCGAAACTGGCTCCCTGGACGAAAGGTGTTGATTGCTCCAGATTGGTTCAACACCATGACCTGGGCGAAGCGGGAGGTTTCCGTCAACCTCAAACGGGATGCGGTGAAGGGGAGTCCGGAGTACCATCCCCCGGCGCCGATCAGTCGCGAATACGAGACGCTCCTTTACCATTATTACAACCGTCCGGTGTATTGGCCGAACGTATCTCAAAAGGAGGACTAAAATGATCATACCTGACTTGGCCTTTGTCTTTCTGTTCGCGTTAGTTTTGGCCGGTATCCTGGGATGGGGAGCCGGGTGGCGACATCCGGCCAGTCACAATGCTGTCGGTACGTCGGTGTGGTTTCTGTTCTTGGTCCTGATGTTTGTCATGTGGGCCGGAAGTGCCTGGCTGCCGCCATGGGGTCCCCTGTGGCGTGGAACAGCGTGGCTCAGTATTCTTGTGATCGGCCTTCTGGTCTCGCTGCTGATGCTGGCGATCGCTACGCCGGTCAGACGGCATGGGAAACTGCGTGAAGCAACGAAGCAGACGGAAGATGCCGTGGTTGTCGGAACGGCTTTTGGGCTCTTTTTCTGGATTCTGATGATCGGCCTCTTGACCGCTATTGTCGTTCGCTATCTTGTGTAGAATCCAGGGTATTTGGGGCGACCCTAGGGTCCCGATTCAAAGACAGCTCCAACCAAACCACGCGAAGAGTCTTTGTCTGGGTCTGAGCGGAGTAGGGTCGAATCACCCTGAGGCTGGTCGCCACTGAGAGAAGTGGCGCCACGTCGCAGCGCGAAGCCCCACAATGGGGCTGCGCTGGACGCGTACTCATAGCGTTCCGATCAACGGGCGGTATATCCCCCGTCGATTACGAGTTCGCTGCCGGTCACGAACGAGGATTCGTCCGAGGCCAGGTACAGGATGCCGTAGGCGATATCTTCGGGAGCGCCCACATGGCCAACGGGATGCCTGGCATCGAGTTGCTTTCTGTAGGCCTCTGGTTCGTCGCCGGCGTCCTTTGCGAGTTTTTCGACCAATGGCGTCCAGATGAAGCCGGGGTGGACGGAGTTCACGCGGATTCCCTTGTCAGCATACAGTAGTGCATCCGTCTTGGTCATCAATCGTACCGCCCCTTTGGACGCGTGGTAAGGGGGCATATCCGGCGCACCGACCAGGCCGTATATCGAAGACAACGACCAGCATACAGCCCGTCACTTGTTTTCCTAATCAGGCTAGCCCTGAGTCGTCCCTTCGAAAGACTTTAGCCCGTGACTGGGAGCCCGCGACGGGGAACTTGCATTCAGCCGACGCCTAAGCTACCCTACCCACATCTTCCTTTTGGTCTGAAACACACATGTGTATACCTATAAACCATAAGAACGGGCGCAATCGACCTCCATCACTTTTTCGTGTTCGACGAAGGCTTTTCCAGAGATGACCCAACCCAAACAAGATTCCCACATCGCCTTTCAGGCGATCGCGTCCTCACTCAACGGCGTCATCCTCACCGATATCGACGGCCGGATCACTTACGCCAATCCGGCTTTTGTTGCCATGTTTAAGTATGATGGTCTCCGCGCGGTTCTTGGGCGGGATGCCGCGGAACTATTTGCAGACACGAATTTACGATCGCTCGCCGATGTTGAACAGCGAATGCCGGATGCCATCTGGGAGCCGGAGGAATTGGTGAGTCGTCACAAAAATGGGACCGAATTTCCGGTCATGGTCACATGCACGACGGTCCGGGACGAAGCCGGGAAAACCATCGGCCGCATGGCCTCATTTGTGGATATCTCGGCGTTGAAACATGCCCAGAGGAAACTGGAGGACCGCGAACAACGTTACCGTGAGTTGGTGGAGACTGCCAACAGCATCATCATGCGAATTTCGCCAGAGTATCGGATCACGTTCTTCAACAAATATGCCCAGGCTTTTTTTGGGTATTCTGGCGAAGAGATAGTGGGCAAAAATGTGATTGGAACGATTCTCCCTCGAACCGACTCAGAGGGCCGTGACCTGCAGGGGGTACTCAAGGAAACTACGGCCCACCCGGAAGCACATGGGATCAATGACAGTGAAGCCACGTGTAAAGATGGCAAGCGAGTCTGGGTGCATTGGTCGAACCGTGCCATTCTCGATGGGCAGGGCCAAATCAAGGAAATTATGTGCGTGGGCACCGACATCACGGAACGCCATCGCCTGAAACGTGAGGCGACCCTTTATCGCCGACGCCTGCGGCAACTCGCCACCCGGCTTGCCACGGCGGAAGAGCAGGAGCGTCATCGGATTGCTACCCACATTCATGATACGGTTATTCAAACTCTGTCTTTGGGAAATGTCCGGCTTGGGGGCATCCGGGCGGCCGCCGATGCCGCAGGGTTGGCGGCAGAGCGCGAGAAAATTGAAAAGGTCCGGACCCTGCTGGAGTCCGGCATTGCGGAATGCCGCGGTTTAATGTCAGACCTGACCCCTCCATTGCTTTATGAAGTCGGCCTGGGAACAGCGTTACAGAGCCTTGCAGACAAAAAGCAGCGTCTTTTTGGGCAGATCATTACGGTGGAGGCGGATAATCAGCTTAACATCCTGGACAACGCCCGGCGTGGACTTCTTTTTCAGTCTGCTCGGGAACTCGTCATGAATGCGCTCAAGCACGCTGGCAAATGTCGGATTGGAATACGGGTTGTCCGCGTAGGTGCAGAAGCCATTGTCGAAGTCCACGATACGGGAAAAGGCTTCAATCCCGCTGCCGAGAATCTGTTCGAAGCGGGTGATGAGGGAGGATTCGGTCTTTTCAATATTCGCGAACGCGTCCATGGCCTGGGGGGGCGGCTGGAGATAGAATCTGCTCCCGGGCAAGGAACGACGGCCCGGGTTGCCGTGCCGGTGGGGGCGGGACTGGGCGACCCAGCGGGCGCCCGGCCGCCACCGCATTCGGGGCTGGATTCTTAGGAATCCCCAGGGAACGAAGGGTGGGGCGAAAAACGTTCCAGCAGGCATTTAGCGGCCTCTTTGCGGGGTCTGCGGGCCAGTCGGATTCTGACGATTCCGCCGTCTTTATTCATCTTAGTGTTATGGGTAGGCTCTCACATTACCGTGGGTCAGGAGGAACTGGCTCATCTTGCGCGACCTTCTATTGGAAGACGGCTGGGTTTTGCACCACTACACGGAGGGGGGCTGAATTTGTGTGGCCCTGCGCCGACTAAGGATAAACGAATAACCCGCTGGGGGTATCCCGGATTGAGCCGGTGCGCCCAGTATGACAGCCTGAACACGTACTCACCGTATTGTGCGGAAGGGAACACATCACATCAACATACAGGAGATAACAATGAAGAAATTACTCACATGGTTCATCATTGCCCTTTTGGCCGCGGGCACCGTTTTCGTGGCCGGTTGCGGAGAAATGAAAAGTGCCGGCGACGACGCGGGCGAAGCCATTGAAGATGCTGGAGAGGCCACAATGGATGCGGTGGATAACGCGGGTGAAGCCATTGAAGATGCTGGGGAGGCCACCATGGATGCGGTGGAGGAGGCTGGAGAGGCCACGATGGATACTCTGGAAGATGCCGGCGATGAACTCGAAAAAGCAACCGATGAAGTTGACCGCAATCTCTAAGCCATAAGAACTCGCAAGAAAGGGAGGTAATATTATGTTAGGATGGATCATTACATTTTTCTTGATCGCACTGATTGCTGGCGTGTTGGGATTCGGTGGCATCGCCGGTGCCGCGGCGGGAATTGCAAAAATTCTATTTTTCATTTTTCTTGTCGTATTTCTTATTTCATTGGTTGCTAGCGCCTTGCGCGGACGCAAACCGCCGCTCTAAGTCCCGAATAGGTTCTGGCGAGTTGCGCGACACAAGATGAGGCGGCCTAATTTGAGTGTGGTCTTTTCTTGGTCATTATCCTTGCAGACGCATTTTTGACACTCAGGCCATGAGTAATGCCACTTCGACGGCTCTAGTGTGTTGTCCCAGAAGTTCCATGTCCTGTTCGCCCCCCCTGTCGGCTTGTCCGGCAGGAGTAAAAGGCTGAAGAAAAGCTGCTATCGCAGCTTTTCTTCAGCCGGATTCATCCGCAACACGAGGTTGGGGGGGGCTAAGTCCCGAATGGTATTTTCTGGAACAGTTTACTAGAAAGTGACAAGTCGACGACTCAAGGCCCGGCCCGCTGCTCCTCCCGAGCAGCGGGCGGTTTTGTGATTTGCGATTATGGTTCACCTAACTGTTCAAGGGACGCTATCTCTGTTTCGGCTTGTTCTTTGCTATAACCATAGCGCTCTTGCAGTTTGCCTAGAAACTGATCCTTCTGACCATCGATTTGGTCCAGGTCGTCGTCCGTTAATTTTCCCCATTGTTCCTTGACTTTGCCTCGAATCTGTTTCCAGTTTCCCTTGATACGGTCTTCGTTCATGTGATGTCTCCCATTACTTGCTTTTTAGCCATGGAACCTTTTCCATACCGACCATCGGCACAACCATGGCAACAGTCATTAACTCTAAAATATTGATTCGCAGTCCACCAATCAGCGTATCCCCGAATTACTAGGATCAAAATCCTTAGGGTCATCAGGGGGGGGCCTGGTTGTGTGGGGAGGGGGCGTGGGGGGGGCACATCTCCCCTGCAACACTGCCATTCAAAATAGGGTCAACTATTGAAATTAGGGGTTTTCGAAAGGCTTACTGCTATTTTCCCCGATAGGCATTTATCTCCATTGGGGGCATGCTGGTGTTGTTCAAGATTACTGTTCAGATCAACAGGGCATGGCAGTGACTTGCCAATTGCCGAAATCGAAAGGACACGACAATGAAAGCAATGGTGGATTCGGATACATGCACGGGATGTGGTCTGTGTGCAGACATCTGTCCTGAAGTGTTTGAAATGTACGACGGGTTGGCGCGAGCCAAGGTGGAGAGTGTCCCCGAAGGCGCAGAAGCCACATGTCGCGAGGCCTCAGATGGTTGTCCGCCCGGCGCCATCTCAATCAAGGAATAGGAAAGCCAGCCTGCCCGGGGGCGACGGCAGATCATCTGCCGCCGCTCCCTGGGTGATTTGAAGCATATTCCATAGGTAGCCGTATGATGAATGATCAGCTAAAGCAGAGCAAAAATACAACACAGGCATTCATCCGTGTATTGTCGGCCACGCTGCTTCTGGTGTCGGCTGGATGTGTGTCCGTCCCCACGAACAAGGAGTATCGCGATCTGGTGGAATGGACGCCATCCCTGCCGGACACAGAGATAGTCTCCCGCCGGTCGCCCGGTGATCCCCCGCCCGATTATATGGGGCCCGCGCTGGCTGATGATCTGAGGGTAGATCAAGCGGTTCGCATCGCTCTTGCCCAGAATCCTCGTCTCCAGATGCAATATGAACGGCTCGACCGAGCAGCGGCGAAACGCCTGGCCTCTCGACTCATGAAGAATCCGGACTTCGATGCATCCGTCATCGTGTCTCAAGACCACTCCAGTGATGAAGTCATTGATCTAGGGGTGGAGGTTGACCTTTTACACCTCATTCTGCTGCCGAACCGACGGCGGATCGGCGATGCGGACTACGCGGCGGCCCAAATGAATGTGGCCGGGGCGGTTCAAACGGTGGCCTATCAGACCCGCGTCGCCTATTTCCGCTTTCTGGCCGCGCAGCAGCAGCTCTCTCTGCGGGAAGACGTGTTTCATGCCGCGTCTGCCGGATTCTCCATGGCGGAGCGGTTGCGCGATGCCGGCAATATCAAGGAGTTGGACTTGTTGAACCGGCAGGCGCAGGTGGCGCAGGCCCAACTCGGGGTGTCCGCCGCACATCTGGCGGTGACCGAAGCCCGCGAAGATCTCAACGTTCGGATGGGGCTGAGCGGATCGACCGCGACCCTGTGGAACGTATCCGCTACATTACCGGTTCCGACAAACGACATCGTTTCCTTTGATTCGCTTGAGGCCGATGCGATTGAAAACAGCCTGCAACTGAAGCAACTGCACAAACGCATTGAAGGTGCGGCGGCCCTGCTGGGCATCACCCGAATTGAATCGGTGTTGCCGGCTCTCCATCTTGGTGTGACCGCTGAACGCGAGGCATCTGGGGAGTGGCTGACCGGCCCCATGGTCACCGTGGAGATTCCACTGTTTGATTTTGGCCAGGCCAAACGCCCGGCGGTTGCCGCCACGTTGCGTGAGCTCCAGCAAGAGTACGCGGCCGTGGCCATTGAAATTGGCGCCGCGGTCCGCAAGGCCCGGGACCGTGTCACGACGTCGGCCCGACGCGTGAAACTCTATCAGGATGATCTTGTACCGATGAGGGAAGCCATCCTGCACCACACGCATCTTCAATACAACGCAATGCAGATCGGCGTATTTCAACTATTGCAAACCAAGCAGTTGGAGATTGAAACACGTGCCGCAACAATCGATGAATTGCTCAACCACTGGATTGCAAGAATCGAACTGGAGCAAATCCGCAACGGCCTCCTTGTGAAAACCAGCGGGGTAGAATCCATGGATGCAGGACGATCCATGGCGTCTGGCGGCAATGGAGGACATTGATTATGATGAAAAGGAAGAAGACCTACCATCAGCGATTAACCCGCAGCACAATCAGGGGGGTGGCGTTGCTTCTTGCCGCCGGTGCCCTGTATGCCCAGGCCCCGGGGGAAGTCACTGCCCCAACTCTGGCTCCGCCCGCGAAAGCGAATCCGCCCCGACCCTGGGCGCAGGCTGCCGCAAAGAGGTTGCCGCCCGGTGAACCGATCAAGGATTATACACCCGCCGTTGTTCCCAACGGAACCAAAGCCGAGTACCAGATCATTGACGGCGTGAAAGTGTTTCACCTGGTGGCCGAGCCGATCGAATGGCAGGTCGCGGACGGCCTCAAGATTCGCACGTGGGGGTATAACGGGACGGTCCCCGGTCCGATGATCGAACTGGCGGCCGGGGACCGTGTGCGAATTTACGTAAGCAATAAACTGTCGGCTCCAACCTCGGTGCATTGGCACGGTGTGCTGCTGCCCTGCGGTATGGACGGCGTTTCCGGAATCACGCAGCCGACCATCAAGCCCGGTGAGACCTTTCGGTATGAGTTCATTTTTCAAAATGCCGGTACGTTCATGTACCACCCGCACTTTGATTCCATGACGCAGGAAGGCATGGGCATGACCGGCATGATCCTTGTGCATGAACGCCAGCCGGACAGAACCAAGCGGCCCGACCGGGATTTCGGGATCATGCTGCATGAATGGCGCATTGATCCCGGTACGGATCGCCCCAATCCCAACGAGATGACCGATTTTAATGTGTTGACCATGAACGGCAAGGCCATGCCATCGACTGAGCCGCTGGTGGCCAAGCTGGGGGATCGCGTTTGGATTCGCTACGGGAATCTGAGTGCCATGGATCACCACCCCCTGCACTTGCACGGCTACGCCTTCAAGGTCATCGGCACCGATGGCGGGTGGGCTGCGGATAAATCAAAGTTGTTGCCCGAGACGACGGTGCTGGTGCCGGTCGGATCCGCCCGGGTGATCGAGTTTGTGGCGGACAACCCCGGCGACTGGCTCTTCCATTGCCACATGACCCATCACGTCATGAACCAGATGGGGCATGATTTCCCCAATATGATCGATGTAGACAGCCAGGGGGTGGACGAGGAGATTCGCAAACTCATTCCCGGGTACATGACCATGGGTGCGGCCGGCATGCGGGATATGACCAGAACAGGCATGCCACTCCCGGAGAACAGCATCCCCATGCTGGGCTATGCCGGACAGTTCGGACAGACCGTGCTGGGCAGCATGGCGAATATTCTGATGGTGCGCGAAGATATCGAGTCCTATGACTATCCGGGCCTTTATGAATTTCCCAACGGTACCGTCAGCCGCAAGGCCACGACAGAGGAACTCACAGCCGATGGGATTGTTGTGGAACGGTCGCCTGCCCCCGAGGAGACGGGCCATTCCGATCACAAAATGAACCACGGCACTGGAGCCCGCACAGAATAGAATCATGAACAAAACAAATAAACCAACCCGAAAGGAAATATCCATGAAACGTACAGGAACAGCCTTGTTGACAACCCTGACGGTCGTCGCAGTTTTCGCCGGCTCCGTCTGGGCCGCAGAACACGGACCGGGCATGCATCAGCGCCACAACATGCATGGCAAGAGGGAAATGACTGGCAAGAAGGCGATGAAGCGCGACATGTCAAAGCTGCAGGACCGCATGATGGGCGGCATGATGAAACGTCAGGTCGTGGCGACCGAAGACGGTGGCGTTATTATTGTCGCCGGCAATCTGCTGCTGAAGTACGACGAAAACCTCGAACTCGTCAAGAAGACATCGATCGACATTAGCGCCGAGGACATGCAGCAACTGATGAATGACTGCCGGGGAATGTGTCGGCAGATGATGATGGGCCAGAAAAAATCCGAAACACCCTCGGAGCCGTAACGACGGAATTGGTCCCGCCGCCCCCGCGATGCTTTTGCGACACACACGGACCTACCGGCGTACCCATTACCGCAATCTATATGTGTGTGGGTACAAAGAAGAAAATACCACCACTACCTTCTTCGATATGTTGGTGTTGAATGAGTTGGTTCGCCCTCACCTGGTTCGCAACGTTGCCGATCGCGGTTCCCGACGGGGATCAAGACTGGCCTATGTCAAACAAGCTCTGTGCGACAAGTTGATTGAGCACCATGAGGTTATGCGGTGTCATAGTCAGGACATGCCGGATATTCGGAGGTGGCGGTGGCTGGCGGTCCGAACAGCCTGGTCCCCAGTACGATTCCTGGCTGCCGAAAACGGGGTGGGCGCAAGATATCGGATGCCGCCAACGTTTTCATCCGCATAGCAGGATATAGCGAGCGCAACGAACGGAAAGAAAGGGAGACCCACCATGACTGATTCCCAGCCCCGCCACAACCATCACTCTCACCATGCCCACATGGTGACTGATTATCGCCGCCGTTTCTTTGTGTCACTAGCGCTTACCGTTCCGGTGTTGATTCTGGCTCCGATGATTCAGGGTTTTCTCGGCCTGAAGGACACGCTGGCGTTCGCTGGCGACGCCTACGTGCAATGGGGGCTGGCCAGCTTGATCTTTGTCTACGGCGGCTGGCCCTTTCTCAAAGGCATGGGCAACGAGTTGCGCAAGAAAAACCCCGGCATGATGACCCTGATCGCCCTCGCCGTGAGCGTTGCCTATGCCTACAGCTCCGCCGTGGTCTTCGGGCTCGCAGGCAAGGTGTTCTTCTGGGAACTGGCCACACTGATCGATGTGATGCTGTTGGGACATTGGATCGAAATGAAATCGGTTATGGGCGCTTCTCATGCGCTGGAAAGCCTGGTGCAGCTTATGCCCTCTGAAGCCCACCGGGTCACTGCGGGAGGCGGAACAGAAGACGTGCCCGTTCGCGAGCTCAAGGCGGGCGACAAGGTTGTCGTCAAGCCGGGCGAAAAAGTACCCATTGACGGGGAAATCACAGAGGGACGTACGAGCCTCAACGAAGCCATGTTGACCGGCGAAAGCCAGCCGGTCGAGAAGGCGGAAGGCGATGAAGCCATCGGGGGGGCCATCAACGGGGAGGCCGCCATCACTCTGGAGGTCAAGAAGACTGGCGATGAAACCTATTTATCCCAGGTGATCGAGATGGTCCGCACCGCGCAGGAAACCCGGTCCAAAACCCAGGATATCGCCAATCGCGCCGCATTCTGGCTGACTCTGATTGCACTTGGCACCGGTGGCGGCACACTCATCGTATGGCTCATGCTGGGGGCGGCGTTCGACTTCTCGCTGGAGCGCATGGTTACCGTCATGGTGATTACCTGTCCGCATGCGCTTGGGCTGGCCGTGCCGCTGGTCGTGGCCGTCTCAACCGCCAAGTCTGCCGCCGCCGGGCTGTTGATACGCGACCGGTCGGCGTTTGAACGTGCTCGCGACGTAAATGCCATCCTGTTCGATAAGACCGGAACCCTCACAGAGGGCCGTTTCGGCGTGTCTGATGTGCTCCCGTTGGGCGACCAGAACGAAAGCGAATTGCTGAAGCTTGCCGCATCGTTGGAGAGCCAGTCAGAGCATCCCATCGCACAGGGTATCGTGGAAGGCGCTAACGAACGGAAAATTGAGTTTTCCGCTCCCAAGAGCTTCAAGGCCATCCCCGGCAAGGGCGCGCAGGCGATCGTTGACGGTCGCAACATCAAAGTCGTGAGCCCCGGCTATCTGAAGGAAAACGACCTCTCTGTGGACAGCAACAAGGTGCGTGAAGTGGCCGAGCAGGGCAAGACGGTCGTATACGTTTTGGTCGAAGATCAGGTTGTCGGTGCTATCGGCCTGGTCGATATCATTCGGCCTGAATCGCGCGAAGCCCTGCGCCGCTTGAAGCAGATGGGTATCCACACCATGATGATCACCGGCGATGCGGAGACGGTCGCCCAATGGGTCGCCGCCGAGCTCGACCTGGATGAGTACTTTGCGGAGGTTCTGCCCGACCGGAAGGCGGACAAAGTCAAGGAAATCCAGCAGCGCGGGCTAGTGGTGGCCATGACGGGGGATGGTGTCAACGACGCCCCTGCACTGGCCCAGGCCGACGTTGGCATCGCCATCGGCGCGGGCACCGACGTGGCCATCGAGTCGGCCGATGTCGTGTTGGTTCGAAGCGACCCGCGCGATGTCACCGCCATCATGGCCCTGGCGCGCGCCACCTATCGCAAAATGGTGCAGAATCTGCTGTGGGCCACCGGGTATAATGTCATTGCGATACCACTGGCCGCCGGGGTGTTGTACAAGGTTGGAATCGTGCTGTCCCCCGCGGTCGGGGCGGCGCTCATGGCGCTCTCAACCGTCATCGTAGCCATTAACGCGCGCTTTCTGGGCGTGGAGAAAAGGAGTACGACTGGTGCAGAATCCCAGTGATCTTGCGCGGCGGCCGACCCGGCATCGCCATCACGCACCCATTAAAGGAAATGCCATGAACGACAACCTCATCACCCGGTGGGTGAGCTGAACCGAAGGAGTATACCCATGCCACAGGCCTGGAGCAACAAGGACGAACGACAATATCAGCACATCAAAAAGAGCCTGCGCGATAATGGCAAAGCCGAAACGAAGGCCGAGGAAGTTGCGGCGCGCACGGTCAACAAACGCAGGCGTAAGGAAGGCCGAACACCCAATGTTACCACGTCGGGAACTGGCAATCCAAATACCCGCCTGGAAACCCGCACTCGGAAGGAACTCTACAACCGGGCCCGGCAATTGCATATCGCGGGACGCAGTTCCCTGTCAAAAGAGGAGCTGATCAATGCGATTCGAGCAGCGACGTCTTGAAGCCCGTCTGCCCCAACATGGAGGGGATGCCCGAGGAGCAACGTATCGTTGCGAGGATGCACGATATGGTTTTATTCCCGCCACATAACCCGTCATGAGCGGAAGAACCGTCAAACTGCACTTTTCATCGGACTATGAACCCGGCTATCACCGCAAGCGGTGCGGGCGCGATTTTGTGTATCTTGGGTTGCGCGGGAAGCGGCTCACCGGGCAACGCACTCTTCGCCGCATCCAGGCTTTGGCCATTCCTCCAGCCTGGGGGGATGTCTGGATATGCTCGGAACCTTCCGGTCATCTGCAGGCCACCGGCTGCGATGCGGCAGGACGTAAACAGTATCGCTATCATCCGCAATGGGAGCACTGTCGCCGACAAACGGTTTTCGCCGGTCTCGGCGCCTTTGCAACCATCCTGCCGCGGATTCGTCGGCGCGTGGCCCGCGACCTGGCCGGGGGGCAAGCTTTGAGCAAAAAACGGGTGCTGGCGTTGGGCGCCGGCGCGTGGGCGTTTACGAGTGGATAGGAGCACAAAACAGAAAGGTGCGAACCTCACGCTAGACAGCACAACCTTAAAGGCCATACAGAACCAATTCATGAGCCGAAACAATAAACAAAACCCAAAGGAAACTCATGTCTGAAAATGTTGCCGATGTTCTAGTCTCCATGCTCGTGAAAGTGGGTGTGAAACGGGTTTACGCTGTTACCGGAGACAGCCTTAATCCCGTCAATGACGCTGTCCGCCGCGATGGACGGCTGCAATGGATACATGTCCGCCACGAAGAAGCGGGGGCTTATGCCGCGTCGATGGAAGCCGAGCTGGAAGGCATCGCTTGTTGCATGGGCAGTAGTGGTCCGGGTCATGTCCACCTCGTCAACGGTCTTTACGATGCCAACCGGGCCGGGAATCCGGTTATCGCCATCGCCACAACCGTGACCACCGACAAGCTCGGTTTGGAAACTTTCCAGGAGACCAACGTTACCAAACTCTTCGACGATTGCTCGAAATACTGCTTCATGGCAAACACGCCCACCCAGGCAATCCACGCCCTGCAAACGGGCATCCAGCATGCAATCAGCAAACGTGGCGTCGCGGTGATCGGCCTCCCGGCAGATGTTTCCGAAGCAGACGCCCCCGAACTCGCGACTGGGGAACAGAATTTCTTCCCCCGTTCCTTGAGCGTCCCATCGGAAGAGGAAATCCGTGAGTTCGCCGAGATAATCAACAAGCACAAAAAGGTCATGATCTACTGCGGCTACGGCTGCCGTCACGCACAAGGCGAGGTCATGGCTGTTGCAGAAAAACTGCGCGCACCCATGGGTTATAGCTATCGCGGAAAAATCTTTTTTGACAAGGAGGACAATCCATATGCGGTTGGCATGAATGGCCTGCTAGGCTCTAAATCGGGTTTCACCGCCATGCAGGAAGCGGATGTCCTGCTGCTGCTGGGAACCGATTTTCCCTACCCCGGTTTTCTCCCCGACAAGAACAAGATTATCCAGGTCGATATCCAGCCGGAGCGAATCGGACGTCGTGCAAAAGTGGACTACGGCTACTGCGGCGATATCGCCCCGACCTTGGATAACCTTCTCCCGCTGCTCGAAGAGAAACGCGACAGTGCTTTCCTCAACGCTATGCGCGAGCTGCACGAATCGGTAGAGAACAAATACCGGAGCTATGTCGATGAGCATTCGAAAAATGACATGATCCATCCGGAATACGCCGCCGCCGTAATTGACAAGCTCGCCGCTGATGATGCGATTATCACTGTTGATACAGGCATGTCGGCGGTGTGGGCATCCCGCTATCTCGGTGGGAAGCGTGATCGTTACATGACCGGTTCTTTCAATCACGGCTCGATGGCAAACGCGATGCCCATGGCTTTCGGAGCGGCGTTGCAGCAGCCAAAACGTCAAGTCATCGCCATGTGCGGTGATGGCGGGCTCACCATGTTGCTGGGTGACCTCATGACCATCCGCCAATACAAGGCTCCCGTGAAAATCATTGTCTTTAATAACCGTTCGCTGGCCATGGTGGAGCTGGAAATGCGGGTAGCCGGTTATCCCGATTGGCAGACAAACATGAAAAATCCTGATTTCGCGATGGTCACCCGGGCGATGGGGATCCGGAGTTGGACTGCGAAAAAATCCAGTGAGGTGGAACCAGCGCTTCGGGAAGCCTTTACCCACGACGGCCCCGCGCTGATCAATATGTTCACCGATAAAAACGCTCTCGCGATGCCACCGAATGTCACCTTTGATCAGGTGAAAGGCTACGCCACCTCCATGGCCAAGCTCATGTTTACCGGCCATGTCCCGGAGGTAATTGAATTCGGCTCATCCAGCATCAAGTATCTTAAGGAATTGAAATAGGGCTCCGGAAACTCACGCCTAGTGCTTAAAGACTGATGCATTCCATTTTCCCGTTGGCCCTCCGGACGATCCACCACGTATAGATGTAGAGAATGGCCGACGTGAGATATTCCGGATCCTCAAGTCAGGGCTTTCCCGATAGTGGTAAAGCCAAGCGGGATACAACCTGTATGTAATGGATGATTCATTACCAAGTTGATGATTATGACAGAAGGAGAACACATGCCACAGGCCTGGAGCAACAAGGACGAACGACAATATCAGCACATCAAAAAGAGCCTGCGCGACAATGGCAAAGCCGAAACGAAGGCCGAGGAAGTTGCGGCGCGCACGGTCAACAAACGCAGGCGCAAGGAAGGCCGAACACCCAATGTTACCACGTCGGGAACTGGCAATCCAAATACCCGCCTGGAAACCCGCACCCGGAAGGAGCTCTACAACCGGGCCCGGGAATTACTGATCGCGGGACGCAGTTCCCTGTCAAAAATGGAGCTGATCAATGCGATTCGAGCGGCGACGTCTTGAAGCCCGTCTGCCCCGGCATGGAGGGGTGAGCGGGGAACCACGTATCGATGCGAGGGTGCGCGGTATGGTTTGCATTCCCGCGCGGCATGACCCGTCATGAGCGGCAGAGCCGTCAAGCTGCACTTTTCCTCGGACCATGATCCCGGCTATCACCGCAAGCCGTGCGGCCGCGGTTTTGTGTATCTTGGGTTGCGCGGGAAGCGGCTCACCGGGCAACGCACTCTTCGCCGCATCCAGGCCCTGGCCATCCCTCCGGCCTGGGTGGATGTCTGGATCTGCTCTGAACCTTCCGGCCATCTGCAGGCCACCGGCTGCGATGCGGCGGGTCGCAAACAGTATCGCTATCATCCGCAATGGGAGCACTGTCGCCGACAAACGGTATTCGCCGGTCTCGGCGCCTTTGCGGCCATCCTGCCGCGGATTCGACGGCGCGTGACCCGCGACCTGGCCGGGGGGCAAGCTCTGAACAAAAAACGGGTGCTGGCGCTGACCGTTCGGCTGCTGGACCAAACCTTGATGCGCATCGGACACGAGGAATACACAGAGCGGTATCGCAGTCATGGACTCACAACCCTGCGCGATCGTCACGTCCGGCAGGACGAAGAGGGACTCCGGATTCGTTTCAAAGGGAAGGGTGGAAAAACGCAGCATTGTCGGGTGGATGACGATGCCCTGTGCCGATTGATTCTGGGCTGCGAGGAATTGCCGGGACAGGAGCTTTTCCAGTACCGGGATTCCGACGGAAACCCGGTGCCGGTCCGGTCGGAGGATGTGAATGCCTACCTGCAGGAGGCAAGCGGGCAACCGGTCACCGCCAAGGTCTTCCGCACCTGGGGGGCCACGGCCGCCTTTGTACGGTCCATCGCCGAATCGCTGGAGGCCCGGACCGCTGCCGAACGCAAACGGCAGCAAAGAGCGGCCGTGAAAGCCGCCGCGACCCGGTTGCAGAACACGCCGACCGTAACCCGGCAGTCATACATCCATCCTCGAGTCCTGGAAGAGCAGGCCAGTGGATCGCTGCACAAGCGGCTGCGGAGACGCCGCCGCTCCGACAGGCGCGGCATGGATGTCCATGAAAGCATTGTGGCACGGATCGTTGAGGGAGGATAAGCCAAATGGCGCGTTGAGCGTGTTCATGGCCGTGGACGGATCGAGTTGCGCCTTGTTTCTTCACCCCCTGATCAATAGCGGGTCAACCGCCAGGTTGACTGTGATCAGGGCCCTCCTGATTTCATCGCTCAATTCTCTGAGTCCACGGGCGGGCACGGAACTGAGCCATAGCGAAGTGGGAAATCAGGGTTATCCCGATACATGCTGGGCGTTGACTGTGCCATGCTCAAGCCAGTGGTTTGAGAGAAGGTCCATGAGGCACGAGACGCAAGGAGGAAACAACATCATGTTGCTGAAAATGATCAAGTCTGAAGGCATTGCCCATCTTTCGTATATTCTGGTCGACGGGGCGGAGGCGGCTGTGATTGATCCGCGTCGAGATTACGATGTTTATGTGGAACTCGCAGAGGCAGAAGGTGCGCGTATCCGGCACATCTTTGAAACGCATCGGAATGAAGACTATGTGATTGGCTCCCTCGATCTGGCCCGCCGCACCGGAGCGACGATCCACCATGGGCAGGCCATGGATTTCGCCTATGGCGAACCTGTAACCGACGGGGATTCCTTCGAGATCGGGAGCTTGCAGTTATGCGTGCTTGAAACCCCTGGACACACACTGGAAAGCATCTCTCTGGTGATTGTGGACCGCAGCACTGGAGAAACTCCGGTGGGGGTGTTTACGGGCGATGCGCTGTTTGTGGGGGACGTGGGCCGCACGGATTTCTTTCCGGATCGTGCCCGTGAAGTAGCGGGAATGCTCTATGACAGTATTTTTGAAAAAATTCTCCCGCTGGGAGACCAGGCGATTTTGTATCCCGCGCACGGCGCTGGGTCCGTCTGTGGTGACAACATGGCGTCGCGGGAGTTCTCAACGCTTGGGCATGAACGGTTGCACAACCCGGCGTTGCAGCACACCGAGCGAGACGATTTCATTGAGTACAAATTGGCGGAACACCACAACCAACCGGCCTATTTCCGGCGCATGGAAGAATACAACAAGAAAGGCGCGCCGCCGATGCCGGTGCTGCCGGTGGCACCACCGCTGTCTCCCGATGACGTGGAGGCGGCTCGGGATGCGGGCGCGTTGCTGGTGGATTTGCGCAGCCCGGAAGCCATTGCCGGCGCGTCGATTCCCGGCAGTCTGGCTATTCCTCTCGATATGCTGTCGGCCTATGCGGGCTACCTCATTGATTATGACTATGACTTAGTCTTTATCCCTGAGGAAATCACCGACGTATCCATTGCGGTACGCCACCTAATTCGAATGGGATATGATCGGTTTGCCGGTTATCTCAAAGGGGGTTTGCACGCATGGGAAGTCAGTGGCCGGGCCTATGAACAGATTCCCGCCGTTCATGCCGGCGATCTGGATGCCCGGCTGAAACAACACGAAGAGTTTATCTTGCTCGATGTGCGCAAAGCCGTGGAATTTAAAACGCAACGCGTGTCGGGGGCGCAGCATATTTTCCTAGGTGAGTTGCAAGACCGCTTGGATGAGATTGAAAAAGGGAAACCAATCATCACGTTTTGCGGCAGCGGAGTCAGAGCCATTATCGCTGCATCCATCCTGAAGCGACATGGTTTCGAGCACGTAGAGAACAGCCTGGGTTCCATGGAAGCCTGCGAGAAAATCGGCTGCTCACTGGAGAAAGGATGAGGTAAGTCATGGATGCGATACTTACAGCACTGACAGACCCCAGGTGGTCTCCATATATGGTTGGGGCGGGGATTGGTGTGCTCTCATGGCTCGCTTTCCTCCTGTCCGATCACCCACTCGGCATCTCTACGGCCTTTGCCAAGACGGCTGGCATGCTGGAGAAAGCCGTCCGTGGTCCCAAGGTGGCCGAAAAACCCTATTATCAGGAGAACAAGCCGGAGATTGACTGGGAATGGATGCTGGTGGTGGGCGTGTTTATCGGCGCATTGGCGTCTGCCCTGGCTTCGGGAACCTTTCACTGGGATTGGGTGCCGCCGATGTGGGAGGAGGCGTTTGGCGGAAGTATCCCGATCCGGCTTGCGGTGGCGCTTTTGGGTGGCATCTGCGTAGGGTTCGGTGCCCGATGGGGGCGCGGCTGCACCAGCGGACATGGGATCAGTGGCACCATGCAACTCGTGCTGGGGAGTTGGCTGGCTGCGGCCTGTTTCTTCATCGGCGGGGTCGCCGCCGCACTGATCATCTATCGCATATTCTAAGGCGGGAGGGTTCCTCATGATTTCAAGACTCCACAATTCAAAAAGGCTTCAGCTCATCCTGGGGCTCGCGTTCGGATTTTGCTTCGGGTTCCTGCTGCAGAAAGGCGGTGTGTGCCACTACGAAATCATCATGCGTCAGCTATTGCTGAAGGACTTCACGGTTTTGAAGGTGATCCTCACGGCCATCGTGACCGGCATGATCGGCGTCTATGCGATGCGAGGCATGGGGTGGGTCCGGCTACACAAGAAATCCGGTTCCCTGGGGACTAGCATCCCGGGGCCACTGATTTTTGGAATCGGATTTGGCACCCTGGGGTATTGCCCGGGTACATCCGTAGGTGCCGTCGCACATGGAGCGCTTGATGCCCTGATTGGCGGTGTTCTGGGCATCCTGATCGGGGCCAGCCTTTATGCTGCGGTCTACCCGAAGCTCAAAAAACGAATCCTGGAATTCGGCTCGTTCGGAAACAAGACCTTGATCGATGTCTTGCCGTTTCGCAATCCATGGATTGTGATTGTCCAGGTAACGATTCTCATTGTCGCGTTCCTGTACATAGTGGAACGAAAGGGATTCTGACCGTGGCGGTTATTTTTGGAAAATTTTGCGGACCGGCCTCCTGTTTTGCGGATCGGGTGTTTCCGCCACAAAGGAGATGAGGCGCGGAGTCTACCATGACACCGGATATCGCACTTGTTTTGGCTGTGCTTGCGGTCACGATTCTCTTGTTCGTGACGGAGGTGCTGCGGGTGGATGTGATTGCCATCACCATCATGGTCATGTTGCCGTGGCTAGGTCTCATTCAACCGCAAGAGGCCTTCTCGGGGTTGGCCAGCAACGCGGTGGTGGCCGTCATGGGGGTCATGATTTTGAGTCATGGGCTTGATCACACGGGTGTCATTCGCCACATAGTCCGTCCGATTCTGCGTGTGGCCGGAAAGAACGAACGCCGGATCACGGCTCTGGTGTCGGGAGCCGCAGCCATCATTTCCTCTCTGATGCAGAATATCGGTGCGGCGGCGCTGCTGCTGCCGGCGTTGCTGCGCATATCGAAGAAAACCCGAATCCCGGTTTCACGGCTGCTGATGCCGATGGGCTATGTGGCCATTCTAGGCGGCACATTGACGCTGGTGGGATCGGGCCCGCTGATCATTCTGAACGATTTGCTCGGGCAGGCGGGTGAAGAACCCTACGGATTGTTTAGCGTGACGCCTATCGGCTTGGCCCTGGTTGTCGGCGGAATCGTGTATTTCCTGATTTTGGGACGGACGGTGCTCCCAACAACGGAGACGGTGGCAGACGATTCCACTCCCTCCCGGCAACGGCTGCCCGATATATGGGAACTGCCGCAATCCGTTCATCATGGCACCATTCCGGCGGAAAGCACGCTTGTGGGCCAAACGCGGGAGTCGGCTCAACTTTGGAGCGAATATGGCCTGCACTTGCTCTCCATCCGGCAGGATCACGAGACAACTCAAGCCCCGTGGCGTTTCTCGGTATTCGAGGCTGGGCAGGAAGTGCAGGTTCTTGGTCCAAAAGTGCAATTCAATCGATTTGTCCAACGTTACGGACTGACGGTCACCGAATCGGGTACCCCGGTGGATGAAGCCGCGCCCTCGGCCGGTTTCGCCGAAATTGTCATTCCACCCCGGTCCCGGGTTCAGAACAAGACGATACGTGAGTTGGCGTTGCGCAATACCTACCGGGTGGAGCCGCTTCTCCTGATGAGTGGTGACAAGGAGTATCGCGACGACTTTTCCGATGTACCGCTTAGTGCCGGTGATGCCCTGGTTGTTCACGGCCCATACCAACTGCTGGTGGAGTTAGGAGACAGTCCTGACTTTGCTCTGGTCACCGCGGTTGACGAGGCGGGCCAGCAGGTGAACAAACCCATCCGTGCGGTGCTGTGTACGCTCGGCGCCATTGGGCTTGCCTTGTCCGGCGCCCACTTGTCGGTCTCCCTGTTCAGTGGTGCGGTGGCCATGGTTCTCCTGGGAGTGCTGCGCATCGACGAAGCCTATAAGGCGGTGGACTGGCGCACCGTATTCCTGCTGGCCGGGCTAATCCCTCTGGGCATGGCCATGGATCAGACGGGCGGGGCTGAATATGTCGCGTCTGCCCTGATGAATCTGCCGCATGGCGGGAATGCGATCGTGATTCTGACCGGCGTTGCAATTTTGGCAACGGTGTTCTCCCTCTTCATGTCCAATGTGGCGGCAACTGTCCTGCTGGTGCCCCTGGTTGTTGCGATGGGGCAAACGGCGGGGATTTCGCCACGAGCCTTGGCTCTTCTGGTGGGTGTTTCGGCCTCCAATTCGTTCATTCTGCCCACGCATCAGGTGAATGCTCTCCTGATGGGGCCGGGGGGCTATCACAACAAGGACTATTTGCGGGCCGGCAGCTTGATGTCGGTGCTCTTCATTGTGATTGTCGTCGCCCTGACCTATATCTTCTACCTCTAACATCTGGAGCGTTCCCATGTATGACATTATCAATGTGTTTGCCCAGTATACCGCCTATTCTCTCGAAGCCGTGGCCACGCTGGTGGTGGCGCTCGGCAGTCTCCGGGCCTTGATCCCGTACGTGGGCCGCTGCCTGGTAAACGTGCAGTGTTTTGCCGAATTCAAGGCCACCCGGTTGCGCCTGGGGCATGCCCTGTCGCTGGGTCTGGAATTTCTGATTGGGGCCGATATTCTCAAAAGCGCCGTGTCACCGACGTGGCAGGAACTGGGGCAACTCGCAGCCATTGTGGCCATTCGTTCCGCCATCAACTTCCTCCTAATGTGGGAGCTGAAGCAAACGGACTTGCCTGCGCCGCATCAGAAAGAAATACAGGGAGCATGACCATGTCTCAACAAGTTGATACAGCCATCGTTGGAGCGGGCAGTGCCGGACTCTCCGCTCTGCGCCAAGTGAAGAAGTCGGCGGAAAGTTTTGTGTTGATTGATCCTGGTCCTCTGGGAACCACCTGTGCCAGGGCGGGGTGCATGCCATCCAAAGCCCTGATCCACGTAGCCAATGCCTATCACCGACGGCATGCTCTTAAACAACTGGGTATCCGCGGCGCTTCGCGGCTTCGTTGTGAAATTCCGGATGTGCTGCAACACGTACGTACCTTGCGTGACCATTTCACCGCGGGCATGGTGGAGGCAACCCACCATCTGGCCGGCACCCAGTATTGGCAAGGCAAAGGCGTGCTGGAAGGCCCACAGCACATTCGAGTCGGCAAAGAGGTGATTCATGCCCGGCGCATTGTCCTCGCCCCCGGCGCAAGCCCGGTGGTGCCCAAGCCCTGGCGCGCTTTTGGCGACCGCATTCTGACCAGCTCAACAATATTTGAGCAGGAGGATTTTCCGCCCCGCATCGCGGTCATCGGACTTGGAGCCATTGGCTTGGAACTGGGACAGGCGCTTGCCCGGCTGGGCGTGGCCGTCACCGGATTCGACCGTGCCGATATGATCGGCGGGCTGAGTGATCCGATGGTGAATGCTGCCACACTGGAACTGCTGCGACAGGAATTGGCTCTGCACCTGGGTGTTTCGGCGGAGATTCGCGAAGTGGAGGACGGTCTGGAAGTCTCAGGGGGTGGCCAAAAGGTGGTCGTGGACAAGATTCTGGCTGCGGTCGGGGTAAAACCCAATATCGAAGGGCTGGGTCTGGAAACGCTGAACGTTGACCTGGATGACCAGGGGATGCCGTCGATTGATCCGCTCACGGCGCAAATTGCCGACCAGCCTGTCTATCTGGCAGGGGACGCCAACGGCATTCGCCCGATCCTGCATGAAGCACTGGATGAGGGGTTCATTGCCGGACGGTCCGGCGGGAAAGCGGATGACCGCGAATGCTCGTGCCGCCGCACGCCTTTGCGGATTGTGTTTTCTGATCCGCAGTGCGCGGGGGTGGGGACCGAGTTTGCGGCGCTGGATAAGCAAGCCACCGTGATCGGCAAAGCCGATTTCACCGATCAGTCGCGTGCTGTCCTGGAGGGAAGCAACCGGGGCTTGCTGCGGGTCTATGCAGCAGCGTCTTCCGGACGATTGCTGGGTGCTGAAATGGGTGTCCCGGATGGAGAACATCTGGGGCATCTGCTCGCACTGGCCATTCAGGAGGAACAGACGGTATTCGATCTGCTGCGCATGCCCTTTTATCATCCCACGACAACGGAAGGGCTGCGTACCGCCCTGCGTGACGCGGCCCATCAGCTCGATGGGCCCGGACGCCGGAGTGAACTGTCGTTGTGCGAGAGCTGTCCGGAGGCGCCGTTGCGCTGAGCATGAACGCCCGCCACGACCATGATCCGGCAACGGGAAACAAACGCCTGGGCATATCCATTGGCCTGAATCTGGCGATCACGCTAGCGGAAGTGGTGGGGGGCCTCCTCTCCGGGAGCTTGGCCCTGCTTTCAGATGCGATGCACAATCTCAACGATACAGCCTCGCTGGGGGTGAGCTATCTTGCCCGGCGACTTGGAAAGCGGCCGCCCGACCCCGAACGCTCCTACGGCTATCGGCGGGCCGAGATTCTTGGCGCCTTCGTAAACCTGATCGTACTCGTTGTGATCGGCCTGGTGCTGATCAAGGAAGCCATCACGCGCTACCTGACCCCCCGGGATGTCAATGCGCCCATCATGCTGGCGGTGGCGGTGATTGGCCTGCTGGCGAATATTGCAACGGCGTTCCTGCTTCATCGGGATGCCCAAAACAGTCTCAATCTCCGTAGCGCCTTTTTGCACATTACCGTCGATGCTATCTCATCGGTGGCCGTCATCGCCGGCGGGGTGGCCATTCTGTGGACCGGAGCCCATTGGATCGATCCACTGCTGACACTTCTGATTGCGGGCTACATCATTTCACAAAGCATCGGCATGCTGCGGGAAACCGGCCATATTCTGATGGAAGGCACGCCGACACAGCTACGAATTCCGGAGGTCAGGGACAGGATGATGCGCATGGATGCTGTGCAGGATGTGCACCACCTTCATCTATGGAGTCTGGATGAGCACACCGTCCTGCTCGATGCCCATGTCGCAGTGCAACCCTCTGATATCCTCCAGCTTGAACAAATTAAATCCGGGTTGAAAGACCTGCTCGCCCGCGAACTGAACATTCGACATAGTACCTTGGAGTTTGAACTCCAGGGCTCCCGGTGCCCGGATGAACAGCCGCGGGCCCCAGGTTGAACTCTGCCCGCACTCTCCGGGCATCAGGTTTTCCGAACACTCAACCCATCCGATGCCCGATCGTCGTTGCCGCCAGCATCCGGCATGATGAACCTGAGTGATTAAGCGAAAGTCAGTTCAAAAGACTGAATCAGTGCCATAAACGCCAGGATTCGATCCCAGCAGGAGGCCAGGCGCAGAGAAGAGAGGCCGAACGGATGTTTGACGGGTTTCAGCTATTCAATGGTGGGTTATGCAGTGCCGTGATCGCCGGCATGTTTACCATGCTGGCCACAGGGCTCGGAGCGCTGCCGGTGCTGCTGAAACACCGTTTGCCCGAATGGGTGGTTGCCGCCGGGGCGGCACTGGCCGGGGGCATGATGGTTTCCGTCACGGCGTTCGACTTGCTGGTAACTGGCGTGGAGCGCGGAACACCCGCGGAAGTGGGGGCCGGGTTCCTGCTAGGGTGCCTCTTTCTTTGGGGAAGTGGACGGGTGTTGACCCGCCATATCGACGGCATTCATATAGCGGGACTACAGCGAGAGAGCGGTCGGCGCGCTTGGCTCATTCTGCTGGTTATGTTTGTTCACAGCTTTCCCGAGGGACTGGCTGTGGGGGTAAGCTATGCCTCGGAAAGCAGGACATTGGGTGTGCTCGTCGCCCTGGCCATCGCCGTGCATAACATTCCCGAAGGCATGGTCATCAGTCTGCCGCTGGCGGCTGAGGGGGTCGGGTTTCGTAAGTGTTTTCTATATTCGGTTCTGTCCAGTTTTCCACAACCGCTGGGGGTCATCCCCGCCTATCTGCTGGGGGCTTTTTTCAAGCCTCTGCTGCCGGCCAGCATGGGATTTGCCGGCGGAGCCATGATCTATCTGGTGCTGACAGAATTACTGCCCAAGAGCCTGAAGAGTGCAGGGAAAGTCCGTACCGCCTGGGCATTTGTCATCGGCTTTGTCGCCTTTATGCAACTGGAGTGGTTGTAAGTGTCCGGTCTGGCGACTCCCCGGCAATCTGATTCGGCGCGCCGATCCTATATGAAAGCGGAGGCCCCAGGCAACCGGCTGGGGATTCCAGGGGGTAAGAATCGCAATAGGGTCGCCGGTGCGCGTCAGCTCGTTATGATGCAGGCGGAAAATACTGAAAGAAGAACGAATCCCTCTTTCGATCTCCATAGATCATGGAGGGGCTTTCCCACCTTGCAGCTTTTCTAAGATAGCGATTTCAAAGGGTTTGCTGGCCTCTCCAAAATAGAGCGTTTGGTGAGGGAAGGGAATCTCGATCCCCGCATCATCAAAAGCCAGTTTGATTCTGCGCAGATATTCTCTGCCCACCTGCCATTGGCGGATGGGTTTTGTCTTGATCCTGCCTTTGATCACAACAGCGGAATTGTCAAATTTATCCACACCAAAAATTTCAGGTTCCTCGAGCATTAATGCGCCCACCAGGTCATCTCGTTTCATTTCAGAACCCACGCGACGCATCACATCAATCACCTTGTCCGTGTTTTCTTTGTAGGCGACGCCGATGTCAAACACATAAGCAGACCAATCATTGGTCAGATTACTGAGTGTGCTGACGGTCCCGTTGGGGAAAATATGAACCACCCCGCCCAAATCACGCAAGACGATGGTGCGAAAATTGACTTTCTCGACCAATCCCCCCGTGCTGTTGACGATGGCGACATCGCCCACACGAACTTGATTTTCAAGGATAAAGAAAAAACCGGCAATGAAGTCTCGGACTAGATTTTGAGCCCCAAATCCTATCGCAATCCCTGCAATACCGGCGCTGGCCAAAATCGGCCCGACTTCAACCCCAAGTTCCTTGAGTAAAATCAGTACGGTGGTCACCCAAAGGACAATCAGAGCGGCTTGCCGGATAAGGCGGATCAAGGTCTCGATCCGTTTTTCAGACTCCGAAGGGGGCTCTCCTTCTCTGTTGCTTTGTACGAGAAGGCGTCGTTCAAATCTGTTCAGGACCCGTTTCAATATCACCATGCCCAACCATGCACAAAGTAGAACAAATCCAATTCGCGCGCAGGCAATGATCACCTGTTCCCAGTGTATCGCCTGAAATTGCTTTATAAGAATATCCATACACCCTTCTTTCCCGTAATAGCGTCCCATGGTTTCCTGACAATGATGGTCTTGTTGCGTTGACTAAGATTTTATGCAGTACCCGAAATCACTCGTGATCCTTTCCGTCTTCGAAAATCGCCTCCTGGTCTTTTCACCGGCTCAACATGTGGTCGATGGTATATGGGACCTTTATGAGTTCTGTTTTCCTTCTATTGCACACAGTAGGACGGCTCCCGCCATACCCAGCCGTTTATCCAGTAATCCATTTGTATCCATTGAAAAATCCAGATGTATCTTCATGACAAAAGGGTTGAAATTCTGTTTGAAGGTGCAGACGTGTTCCCCCTTTAGTTCGCCGTAGTAGGTCTGGGGAACCAGGTTTGTAAAAAATCGACGGACGAGTGCCAGCATTGTGCTGTCTTCCTTGATGAAGCCGACTTCCCTGTCTTCTGCATCCATAATTATCCACTCATCAATTAAAATTGATTTTAAGCCCTTTCGTTTCAATGCTCCCACTTTTTCTCCAGTGGCGGGATCAATAACATCATAGGCGGCGGAAAAATCGATGATGTGTCGGGCTTGTATACTTAACACCTCGGTCTGCATATCCTCGCCTGTGTAAAGTCGTATATCCTCCTTCAATTTGAAGGCACTCATTTTAGAATAGAATGCCACGTCACCGCTTGGATCATAAATATGGAATGCAGCACCCAATAGCTTTAATATTTTTCGTCGTACAAGATAATGATCATGCCCGAAGGGGTCAAGAGTGTCCGGGTGACTATTTTGGATGGCCTTGTCTGGCATGAGGTATCTTTCTGTTTTTATTATGCTGCGACCTTATCGGAAACAGGATCGGCTCAGCCGCTTTTCTGTAAAAGAAAGCATACCTGAGCGCCGCGCATAAAGAAAAAAATCTCACCGCCATTGCTTTGGCCGGACGCTTTCCCCCCTAGGTGCGCCCGCTAGGCACGCCAGACCGGGAGCAGGAGACCCCGCCGCCTCCCTCCGGCCATCCCCGTAGCTCCATCCGGGCTTCCGCCCCATGAGCAAACTACATACGCCCCCGCTGGGCTTGTTCAACTCTGCCGCACAGCGTGTGCTGCGGTCGGTTGGACGGTTCATTGAAGGCAAGCTGAACCTGATCATCAACCCAATCAAGAGCAAGGCGGTATCTGATCGCGCCTGCTTTTTCTACTGCGCCCGATGGCATCCATTGTTTTCAGAGCATAAAACACTTTTTCAGGAGTTACACTAAATGGCTCGTTATGAATGGTTTCGCCTTCCGCACACGTCAAATCTGCTACTTGCATTAATTCTTCGTCATTCACATTATTAAGACCAATATCAGCCAATGAGATTGGCAACCCGACTGTCTCGCAGAAACTAAAAACCTTATCAATTGTATCCTTACTCTTGTCGGTTAAAATAAGAGATGCTAAGGTACCTATCGTGACAAGTTCACCATGAAAATATGCATGGGTTGCTTCCAGAGCCGTCAAGCCATTATGGATAGCATGAGCCGAAGCAAGTCCTCCACTTTCAAAACCGAGTCCGCTAAGCAAAGTGCTGGCTTCAATGACATGCTCAAGTGCCGGAACAACTGATTTAACTTCACATGCCAGTTTTGCTTCTAAACCATGCTCTATCAATGTTTCAAAGCAAAGCTTTGCCAAGGCCTGCGCAGTCATTGAACCCACATTACCACTCATATTGGCGGCGTAGCTTTGTTTACATGATTCCGCTTCAAACCATGTTGCCAAAGCATCACCCATACCCGCCACCAAAAATCTGGCTGGCGCATTCACCACAACCTTGGTATCCACGAGTACTAAATCAGGGTTTTTATCTAGAACCAGGTAGCGCATAAATTCTCCTTCCGACGTATAAATAACAGAAAGTGCACTACAAGGCGCATCCGTTGAGGCTAATGTGGGAACAATGGCGACCGGGGTTTTTAGGTCATGAGCAACTGCTTTAGCAGTATCGATTGTTTTTCCACCACCAATTCCAACAACCACATTGACTTCTAACGCTTTGGCCTCGCTCACTAATCTTGCAATTTCTTCATCGGAGCATTCGCCTTCAAATCTTTGCAATGAAATCTCTAACGCGCTCTCCATTTCTGACTTAAAACTAGGCAACAAGTTTTCATATACAAAAGGATCACAAATTACAAAACCATGATTTCCTAGTCGTAAAACTTCTTTTCCTAATTGCTTGAGTGCATCTGCACCTTGTACATATCGTCCCGGGAATAAGGTTGTACTGTTCATTCTTTTCTTTTCTCCTTTTAATGCATAACAGTAATTATTCTATCTACTTTAAGTTGGGTTTACCTTTTGGTTCCCATGATAGGCCGCATTTCAGGGCGTGTCAATTCCGGGAATTCCTGCTGCGGGGCATGGGGTTGCGGCTTATCGCTGAATGGGAAGGATGCAACACCCCCGTCATCATTGGCACCAATGAACCGCTGGTGGCGGCGGAAGCCAACCGATGAAAGAGGGGGGGGGTCCAATATTCAGCGGGGGAGTCCAGCGTGGAGCTGATCGCGTGCGGTGCTCATTGAGCGCACCCAGCGGGCGCACCTTTAGTGATCTTTTCCACGCTATGGAAAACTCTTTCGGGATTTTTCCACGCTATGGAAAACGTGCATAGGACCTCGGCAGGGGATGACTCTGTTCCCCCTTTCCCCATCCGGACATTTATCCGTCACCCCTTCTTATCTCCCGAGCGGGCGCGCTGGGCGCACGACCCCACCAAGAGCCGAGGGGTTCAGCCTGAAGGCTGGACTACTAACGGGCGCACACCACCACCCATCGGTGTGTATTTGTGTGCATTTGTGGTTGCTCCCCAGTCCCCCACTTGATCATTGGATATTGAATAGCGGTCAGTCGTCCTGATCGCCCGTACGGGCTTCCGCCCCATGAGCAAAACACATACGCTCCCGCTGGGCTTGTTCAACCCGGGATTGCAGCGTGGCTTCGCACGCTACTAATCCCTACTTTGTTCTGCCCGTTTTTCTTCTTTTCCGGGGAGTAGGGGTCAGTCCCGTAATTAGGTATTAATACTAGATTATGGGACTGACCCCTATGCTCGGAACGGACCATCGAGTCGTATGTGCGGGCAGTGGGCCGGTTGGCGGGCTGGTGCTGGAAGAGCCCCGGCGAGGTGGGCGACGAGGAGCTGCGCGACTATTTTCTATATCTGCGCAACCAGAAGCGGCTGGCGCGGGCTACGACTACGATCGCGCCGCATTGCGACATCCCCATGCAGCGGCGCGAACGCACCTGGCGGCCTATTTCCGCTGCGCACCACCCACTCCTGGTACACGCCCGAGGTCCGCCCGTCGCATCATGACTATCCTTGCCCCAAACTATTCCGGCATTCGACACCATCGGCGTCGATCCGCCCCCCTTTGCCCCGCATCCGCAAAAAGGCTAAGCGTTGCGCGGTCGCAGCACCGGTCGCACCGACTTCACGCCCCGCTACGCTCTTCCAACCCGCTCCCACGCCATCGCCCCGCGCTCGCCGACGGTGCCAGGCGTACCCCGTAGCCCGCTCCGGGCTACCGCCCCACGAGCAAAATACATGTCCTCCCCGGGGGCTTGTTCAACCTGGGATTGCAGCGTGGCTTCGCACGCTACTAATCCCTACTTTGTTGGACGCTATTTCTTTCTTAACCTGAAGAAACTGGCGGATTCTATATCTGGATATGCCCATTCCATCGCACCATTGTACACCTCAACGCCCAAATACATTGAATTCACACTGCCAGTTGGGCCTGTAGATAATTTAGGTCCTGTGGTAAACCAGTCTGGATCTGGTTGCATCTGGCTGGCAGTATCTATCGAAAATTCCACTTCTTCGTCTGATACAGTCGAAATAGTCAAATACACCAAATCACCCAGAGTGTAATATGGAACGAGCTCTATCTTAATGCTTGTGATGCGGATGTTGGCATTTGTGTTTATTTCAACACGATCTTCATAAAGCCTCATGGCGTTCACAATGCCATACGTAATATTGTAGTCTGAAAAGACATGAGGCGCCTGTAGAACTATTGTATTGTTTGTACCAGGGGTAAGGCCATTCCATGTAAGAAGAGTTCCTTGAATATGGCCTTGAAAATGCGCGCCAAACACCGGGTCCGATTCTGTGAGTTCGTTTGGAAGGTCACCATTGATGCGGAACTCTGAAACATAACTATTTCTTCCCCCGGCAGAGTCCATTGAGCTAACCAGTTCTAAAGAATAGGTGCTTGTTGGATTGAGATTGCCGAAAGTAAAGGAAGCACTTGAAAACGATGCTTCATTCTTGTCCGCCTGTTCAATCCAGTTCACGGTTTTACTGATGGCACCAGGGTACTGGTTATCAAGCCATATGGAAAATGAGGCACCGGAGTAGTCAAGGGTGATACCAGTCGGATTTCCGAATTCGTCACATAATTCAAATGGCTCGGTGAGGTAGGAGGAATTAAATACATTCCAATACTTGTTCGAGCTGTCACCCCCGCCGAAATCCAAATAGATATTGTCCGCCGCAGGTAAGGTCGACGGGATAAACGCGATGACGATAATCAACCAACATGTGCGATATATAGTCATTGCTTCAATAATCTATTCTGACTTTCTCTTCACGTCCAACGTCAGGGGTCAGACTGAGCCGCTCCTTGGCGGCGATAGTCTGGACCCGATTGTTGGGCTTCATTTTCATTTTCCAAATTACAGGGATCTGGGACATCTCAATAACAAGCATTATTAGAATCCCGAATGCGTCTACCTGCCTTGTGGCTATCATGGCTATCAACGCGATGAGGTGAGCCAGAATCATCCATGCTGAGAATATGATAAAGAAAGAATACAATACGCCCCAGATGCGAAGGCTAAGGATTCGCGTCCAAGGGGCAATAAGGAAGACTCCGTATATATAGGTGAGCGAAGTGCTAAGAATGGGGTGTCCCGCTCGGGTGGCAATATCCCATTGGGTGAATCCCCAATAGAAATACATACAGCCAAGCAGTATTCCAGATAAACGAAGGATTTTAATCATTGTTATCTTCATTATATTTTTGCCCAACGTTGCGGTTCACACTCGACGCGCTATGGCGCGGCGTAGGGTGCAACCGATTGTTAGCAGTCCTCCTATAAAAAGCATGGTCGTAGCGGGTTCGGGAATGGCGACGGCTCCGGCACGAACCGAAACGCCTGATTCCGTCTCATATCCCCAGCCGTAGATTTGTCCGTAGCCGCCCCATCCCACATACAGATCTATCCAGCCGTAATGAATGGAGTCGTTAGTCTCAAACTCAACGCCCATATAAGCGTGTTGATCTGCAAAACGCCCTACGCAGCCGGGGCCGCCTGCACCACTCAAGCAGGTAATGAGGTTATCATAGCCGATGCCATCGCCAAACCACTCCATCCAGGAATCATCACCGCTGCGGGGCCCGATTTCAAATCCTTCTGGCAAGGGTTCGATGTCGCCACCGATGTTAGGTCCGCCCGATGGCCAAATTAGATACTGGTTGTCGCCGTCAGATCGAGCGCCCAAAAATCCAATATCCGCTGCAAAAACATAATCCGTAATCCCGTCGCTATTGAGATCAAGAGGCTCATATTGTGTGGTCCATTCGGTCCACAACGTGATAGGTTCCTCCAGCCAGGTTACCGCAATCGCGCCCCAACAGGGTGATGCAGCCATGAAAGGAAGCAGGATGGCAAGCCGTAATCCGACAAGGGGTTTCATACTTTATTCTCCGGTCTCCCGGCGCAGTCGCCAGAAACGGATATGGCCATCGCATTCCGGCAGGACGGAGTTGCTCCATGATTCGGTCACCAGCGTTCCGGCTAATTCCCAGGAACTTTCATCCAGAAGATTGGTCGTGGTTTCCAGGTGTAGATACGCGCCGGGGTCGCACTCGAATTCAACAAGGCATTCTTCCATGGAAGGTGAATGTTCAATCTGGGTTACTTTGGGCGGGAGGGGCGTATCCCCGGATGTCAGGACCGACACCCATTGATCGGCAGGCGTTGCTCCGCCCGGCAATCCGCCCGAGTGGGTTAGCACGATGCGGTAGATGCCCGGCGCAGGCGTGGGAATAAAGACCTGTTCGACATTGTTTCGGTCGTCATAGCCCGTGGTGGCGGTCGTGGCCCGCGCCACCGCGCTCTTGTTGGTCAAGTCGGGGTTCAAGACCCATGGCATGAAGGTTTGGAAGCCGTCTTCCGTCTCCACCCGGACATCCATGTTATTGACCAGCATGGGGGTGGGGTCATCAACCAACAGGTATGCGGACGGAACACCCGGCAGATCGCTCCACACAACGGTGATTTTGAACGGAGAGCCATCCAGATAGACAAGCCAGGCGTTGGTTTCTCCAACCGTCATATACATTTCCTTGTTGTGGGTGCCGCGTCCATCGGCGGCATCCAGTTCGATCTGGCAAACGGCAGATAGAGCGTTGAAGAGTCCCCAGCCTGTTCGATAGTCAGGGCCGGGGTTCCAGAGGTCATCTGCCGTGTGGATCGCCGTGGCCTTCATGGTGGAGCCCCGGTAATCCTCGGTCTCGGCATCCAAATTCGGAAATAACTGACTGCGCCGTTGCAACACCAGACCAAGACCGGCCGTCACGCCGGGGGCGGCAAAACTGGTGCCACTCTGCCTTTGAACATCCATATCGTTGGCGACACCCGAGGTGAGAAGGGGAAAATTACGTATCCATGGGTGAGCTTCTCCCACGGCCATAACATCGGGTTTAATCCGTCCGTCATCGGTCGGACCCGCCGCGCTGAAACCAGACAGCCCAATAGGCGAGTTTGTGGCATATCCCATAAAAGATTCCTCCCCAATATCATGAAATACATCAAGGACGGAACCCACCGTCAGCACGTTTTTTGCGGTTCCCGGCGCGGCCATGGTGTCAAATCCGTAGGTGTCGTCATCACCGTTTTGCCAGTCGCGTTCGCCGGGAGATGGATTCAGGACTGGAATCCAGTGGTACTTGTTTGATCCCGGCATGTAGTAGTTCGTGGCATGTCCTGGCCCACTGGAGCGGTCATTTCCAGCGGAATACACCATCAGATGTTGCGTGGCATTTGTAGCGAGAAATCCATCAAGTTGAGCGCAGCCAGCACCATCTGAGCGATTTCCCAAATACAACCCGAATTTGGGGTCTTCGACATAGAACAGGTTGGTTGGGCCATACCAGATCCAGCCGTTGGTCGTGAGAAGGTTGGTTCCTTCATAATACTCAAAGGAGTTGCTATGCCAGCCGTTATACAATCCCCAGGAATGGTTGGAGAGGCGCAAGCCTGGTTCATTGGTCGAACCCGCAACGGCATCGGGTAGTTCGGAATTAAAGCGTTGAATATCAAACGCATCGACATTGGCTTCAAAAGCGATACCCCGCAGGGCAAAACCATGATAGTCGAGAGAGAAAAGATGTCCACCCGCCGCCATCGTGCCGGCCACGCCGGTGGCGTGAAAATGGCTGGTGGTGTTGGTGCGATCCATCTGCACCACGCGGCCCTGAAATTCCACATGCGACTCACGGGCGTACCCTTCAGCTTCCCACATGCCCAGCGTGATATTCGTGCCGGTCAGTCCGAGGCCCGAGCTGGCAGAGGCCCAAGGGGTCAGCCCTGCGGGCCAGAGTTCATCCGCGCTGATGGAGGCGGCGGCAAACTGGTTATGGCTGCCAATCCAAATGGGCTCGCCATCTATTTCGCCTGCCAGAATGACATAACGGCCATTGCCGATTCCCTTTTTGCGTTCAACGCCGAGACGCACGGCGATTTCATCCAACTCGCGTTCAACTTCATCCTGGCGCGCCCAGCGTTCATCCGCCACACGCAGTAGCCCTTCCTTTTCCTCGCGGGCAACGATGGAGCGGTAATCGTTGGGGGATTTATCCTGGGGACGGCGCAGGGTGCGCAGCGTCGGTCGGGCAGCTTCTATTTTTTTCTGCCATGCCAACTCAGCCGCTTCAGCCTGTGCCTGTGCTTCTGTTTGTTGCGCCCGTCTCGCAGCGGCAACGCCAACGAAATCCATGCGTTGCGGTTCTTCACCCATCGGCGGCAAGCCCGCGTCCGCATTTACCTTCGATATGCGCATCCAAAATGCATGGGCTTCTTGATAAGCGTATTCATCCTCTGCTGATAAGGTTTTGTCGGCTTGTGCCAGCGATACATCGGCGAAGTTGGAAAATAAGACCAGCGATACAATCAGTCTAACACGGTTAACGATATTCTTTGCATGCATGACTTTCTCCTTTTGTGTTTAGGGCTGCGCCTACAGTCACTGCGTGTACATTTATATTTTTTGCTTTCTGCTAACGTCACGGGTCAGGATCGACCCACCGGGTGTAAGAATAGCGTTTGTAGCGAGCGGAGGCCATCGCATAACGGCAGCTTGTGGGTCGTAGCCTGAAGCCGATTGTTGAACTAAGCCGCTACGCGGCAGTTGACGGATCACACACTCGTCGTACCGATTCACGGGGGTCATGGTAGCTGGAAGTGGGCGGGCAATCAAGCCCGTTCGCAACCTAGGAGACAGACCATG
>JAQUJC010000021.1 GCA_028681135.1 Kiritimatiellia bacterium
TCCGCTACCCCGACGATCCTGTAGATCAGCGCATACTACTGAATATGGACCCCGAGCAGCAGGCACTCTACGATCTCATCTGTTCAGCCGAAAAACTGCCTCGGGTGTCCCAATGTTGAACTCAGGAAGGCATTTCCCACCAACGCAAAGATAAGCAAAATCTGGAAATGGTTTTCCCTAACCCACCGGCTACTGCACCGTGAACACACCGGAAATGGGATGGCGGAGGGCCGCGTTGGTGACCGGCCAATAGTTGCCAACAAAACGGTTGGTAACCTGGCCCGGATTGAAACCAAGCGAATAGCTGTACTCTTGGCCCGAGTCGTCAGTAAAGGACATGCGGGCCGAATAGGGCTCCCGGGTCCATCTGTCACCAAAAAACACCACGCCCAGCACGGGCGCATTCGTCCCCGTCGTCACCCGATACTGCCCTTGCTGTAGCCAGTTTGTTGAAAAGATGACCTCATATTTTACGCCAGAAATGCCATCCCAATAGAACGTGAAATAGCGGCCCCTATTATTTATGGGCGAGGTAACCGGTATCGGATAGCGAATGCGCGCGGCATGAAGAAATGTGGCCGGCCCTAAATCGTCCCGGGCGAACGGTCTTGTGAGCGTCCACGCATTGGTCTGAATGCCCAAACCCCAGTCGCTGCTTTGCCAAGTCTTTAAGTCATCCGAAATCCGGAACACTGTTTCTGACTGTGGGACCAGGTCGAATTCGAGCACCATGTTGGTGCCCGATGTGTAGGCGCGCACCGGCCCCGACTCCGCTACCGGCACTCCCTGGTTCGTGATCAAAAACGCATCGGCCGACGCCCCCACCCGCCGGATCACCACGGAATGCAATATCACATCCTCTACCGGCCGCTCCGCCTGCACCGCCACGGCGGCAATCGAGGTTACCACGCCCATTCCGATCATCACGTGCCCGAACACCGTGTAGCTGCCATTCCAAAAAGGGACGTTTGTAGCGGCGATGAAGAACTGCGAACCGTCCGTGTTCGGCCCCGAATTGGCCAGCGAAATCACCCCGTTGGAATGCGCCAGTCCGTTTGTCACTGCTTCGAGCATATAGAAGCCTGCATTAGAAAAATTGGTTGCGGTGCCACTGACCACCGGAAATCCCCCCCCCTGGACGGCGATGCTGTTGGTATCCACATTCTGAACCACGCGGTGAAAAATCGAACCATCATAGAAGGGCCGGTTCCAGATGTTGCCCTGGGGGTCGGCCCAAGCCTTTTCGCCGGTGGCCAATCCCACAAAACTGGCGACTGCCCGCGGCGCACGTTCGTAGTCGAGCCGCACCGTAAAATCGCCCAACGAGGTGGTGAAATCAGCATAAATGCCCTCTGTTTGGCCGTAGGCCGACAGAGCAACCCCCATCACCGCCGCGCCCAAAATATGACGCCAGCGTCTCACCTCAGAAGTGATATCCCACGCCCAGCGTCAACACAGGAAAGACCTTGAAGTCATCCAGGTCTTTCTGAATCTTTTCCTCTTCCTTTTTAATATCTTCGCGGAAGACATCCAACTTGGCCGTCATGCCCGGGCCGTCGGAGGTCAATGACACGTCGTAGGATTGGAAAATAACGCCCAAATCGAGTGACAACGTGAGCGCCCGGTCCCGCCCCACCGTATTACCCCAACCGATCCCCAGGTAGGGCGTAAAGGTGCTGTCTACATCGATCTTACCCGTCAGCGTGCCGATGACGTCGGGCTCGTAGGTATGGCTGCCAATCTGGCTGGCCGTGGTGGGCGTGGCATCGATGTCCGCCGTGGTGTCCGGCTGGATGAAAAATCCGGCTGTAATGCGGAAATGCCCGCCCATGGGGTAAAGGTCCACCAGCAGCGGCAGACTGATCATGTCCACATCGAGATCATAGTCCACATCGCTCCATTTTCTGCTGAACGTGAACGAGCCATAATTGAATCCGCTGCGGAGGTTCAGGAAGCGGGTCGCGCCAACGGTGACATCCAGGCCAATGCCTGTCGTGCCGATTTTAGGGCCAAGGGAGAGCCCGGGCCACTCATAGTCCGAGGCGGATTCCCATTCATCGCCGGCCGCCGGAACGTCGTGCAAGTTCAGCCGTGTGCCGGGCACATCCGCGACCACCGGTTGCGCGGGGGCCGGTATCGGCGAGTCGGGAAACACCACAACATGCTCCGGGGGGGGGGTCGGGTGCACCGGCGGCACGGGCATCGGTTGGGCCACGCGTGCTGGTTGGGGCGCTGGTACCGGAGTGGGCTCGGGAGACCTCGGCTGCACCATTGCCGGAGTAGACGGCGGGATGGCGTAGACGGGCTCGGCCTGTGGGGCAGGCGCGGATTGGACGGTCGGCGCAACGGACGCGGGCTGCACCGGGGCGACCACCGGCCGCGGCTGCACCGGCAGCGGCGTCATCGGTGCCGCCGGGCGGTCCAGCCCTTGAGGCGGACGCGCCGACGCGGGGGGCACGGCAGACCGGGCGGGCTGAATTGGGCTGGGTTGCACTGCCAGCGGTGTCATGGTGGCCGTCGGCGATGGTGCCATGGGCGCAGCGGGAGCCGCGGCCCGAACCGGACTCGGCTGCACCGCAAGGGGAGTCATGCCTCCCGGCGAAGGAGTGCTCGCAGTAGCCGGCCGGGGGTGCGGCACCAGCGGCGGCCTGGCCATCGGCGTCGTCACGGGCGCAGCGGGCGGCCGCGGGTCCCCGCGGGAGACGCCCGCCGGTGCCGACAACTCCTGCTGCTGAATATAAGCCGGCGAGGGCTGGATAATCCGCGTTTCTTGCGCCTGCGCCATCATCACACTCAGTCCCATCGCCCACACCATGCACCCAGTCAATCTCATTATCCTGTACCTCTCAGATATCCCCGCCCGTGGAGCAACACTTACGTCTCGGCAAAGTGGATGCCAAGAACACATACATCATCTTCAAACGTCGGCGTCCCCGTAAACACCACGACATCGTTCACCACCGATTCGAGCAACGGCGCCAATGCTTCTGTCTTGTGGGTCTCGAGCGACTGAATCAGCCCATCTTCTTCAAACTCACGCTGATCCTCGTTGCGCGCCTCGGTCAACCCATCCGTATAAAACACCAAGCGTTCGCCTGGCACCAATTGAGTTTCCATGTGCTCATAGACGGCATCGCCAAATAAGCCCAGCGCGGGGCCCAGCGCCTTTTTCGTCACTTTCGCCATCCGCACCGTGCCATCCGCCTCAATCACCATTGGCAGCGGATGGCCCGCGTTGGCATGGCACAGCCTCCCGGTCTTCACATCCAGGCACACGCAGCAGGCGGTGGCAAACATCAGCTCATTGGCACTGCTGAAAATCTTGGAATAGGCCGCATTTAAGCGCGTCATAAATTCGCCGGGTTCGGGCGTTTCCTTGGCAATTTGCTCGAGCAACCCGCGCAACGTCGCCACCACGAGCGCCGCCCGCGCGCCATGCCCCATCACATCCGCCACGAACACGAGCACCTGACTGTCAGACACCTTCAGCAAATCAAAGAAATCGCCACCGACCATGCCGCTGGGATGGTAGACATGCGCGAATTCCAGGCCCCCGGGCCGGTCCGGATCGCCCGTCGTCACCTCGGGATAGGACGAAGGCAGGAAGGCATACTGCAAATCGCGCGCCATGCGCAGATCGGCTTCCATCTCGGCATTCTTGTGGCGCAACTGCGTGGCATACAGCTCCAGTTGCTGCTGCGCCTGCCGCTGCGGCGTCACGTCCACCAGCGAAATTACAATGCCCGTCATGGCCCCGTCCGGATTCAAGTTAGGCGCCAGCGACGCCTGCGCAAAAAACGGCGTGCCATCCTTGCGTTTCATTTCCACTTCGCCGGTCCAGGTATCCTGCGCCTCGGCTGCCGCAATCATATCGGTCGCCAGCGCTTCTTCTATCAAAAAGTCCCGAAAGTTGCAGTCGTAAGCATCCTCGGCCGACGCCAATCCCAGCAACTCCAGCATGGCCGGGTTCACATAACCCGCCAGGGTCCCCGTGGTATCGGCCACCGCGATGCCGCTGGCCGAATTTTGCAGCGCGTTGTATCCCGTCTTTAAGCGCTCTTCGGATTCCTTGCGCAGCGTGATGTCGCGAATGAAAAAGCTCAGGTGCGTTTTGCTGCCCAGAGACAAACGGCTGACCGAAATTTCGGCCGGGAACATCGTCTCATCCGTGCGCCGACATAAGGCCTGGATCAGCACAAAGCGATTGCCTTCCAGCGACCCCAAAATGGTATCCAACAGACTGCGATCGGCCCCCACCAGCCAGTCAAATACATTTTTTTTACACAACTCCACCCGTTTGGCGGCAAAAAATTGTTCTGCGCGAACATTCGCGCCCACGATCAGCCCCTGCGGGTCCGTGATGAACACCGCATCATAGATGCTCTGCAACAGCACCTGGAAGTCCTCGCCCCCCAGGGGACGCGTCGGCGTCGCAGGAATACGGATCACGCCCGGGCCGCCCGGACGTGGGCCCGCGTGCAGCGTTCCGCCCCGGCTGGGGATGCGCACCCCGCCCGGCACCGGCGCCTGCTGGAGTTGCTCCAGCATGTCCGGCGTGATGTCAATGCGCATCGTCGCTTCGTGTTTGTGTTGTTCCTCGTTTGGCATGGCATAAAACCATAGCGTACCCCCCCCTCCCCCGCAATCGTTTTCATGCCCCCGCGGCAAAGGGTTATTTTTTCCTGTTCTTTTAATCACGTTTTCCCACAATGCTCCTTTGAAGTCACAGGAAACCAATCGAGGCACATCTTTATGTTTACTGGCGCATATACCGCATTAGTCACCCCCTTCCGCCCCGACGGCGCGCTCGACACCGACCGTCTGCGTGATCTGGTCGAGCGCCAGATTGCCGCCGGCATCGACGGGGTGGTGCCGGTGGGCACCACCGGCGAATCGCCCACGCTTAATACCCGCGAACACATCGAGGTGATCCGGATCGTCATCGACGTCGCTGCGGGCCGCGTCCCGGTCATCGCCGGCACCGGGGGCAACTCGACCGCCGAGGCCATCGAGCTGACCCAGGCGGCCCTCGACCTTGGGGCCACTGGCACCCTGCAAGTCACGCCCTACTACAACAAACCCACCCCCGCCGGCCTGGTTCGCCACTTTTCTGCCATCGCCGACCTCGGGCTGCCCGTCGTGCTCTATAATGTTCCCGGGCGCTCTTCGTGTGAAATTGCCATCCCCACAATCGTCGAACTGGCCCAGCACCCCCATGTGGTCGCCGTCAAGGAAGCGGGCGGCAGCGTCGACCGCGTCAGCCGCATCAAGGATGCCTGCAATATCGATGTGCTCTGCGGTGACGACTCGCTCACCCTGCCTATGATGGCTGTCGGCGCGGGGGGCGTCATTTCGGTCGCCTCCAACATCGCCCCCCAGGCGGTGGCCGATCTCGTCCATGCCGCCGCCGCTGGACGCTGGAGCGAGGCCCTGGCGCTGCACCGCCGCTACTATCCGCTCTTTAGCCGCCTGTTCCTCGAAACCAATCCCATCCCCATCAAGGCCGCCATGGACATGGCCGGTCTCGGCCCCGCCATCTACCGCCTGCCCCTGTGCGAGATGAGCGCCGCCAACCGCGCCCTGCTTCGCGACACCTTGCAGCAACTGGAGCTGTTGACATGAGCGCCTCCTCCCCCCTGCACCTCATCCTGATGGGCGCTGGCGGCCGTATGGGCCAGGCCATTATCCGCCTTGTGGCAGCCGCCCCCCCCCCGGGCTTTCGGGTGGTCGCCGCCCTTGATCACCCTGAGTCACCGCTGATCGGCCAGGATGCGGGCACCGCCGCCGGTAGCGCCGCCCTCGATGTGCCGATAACCGCCGATCTCGACGCCGCCCTCCGCCAGGGCGGCGATGTCGCCATCGACTTCAGCCAGGCCAGTGCCAGTGTCGCCGCCGCCCCCCGGATGGCCGCCGCCAGCATCCCCTGGGTCGTGGGCACCACCGGGCTCGACGACGACGGCGTGGCCGCCATCACCGCCGCCGCACAGCATATCCCAGTCATACTGGCCGCCAATATGAGCCCCGGCATCAATCTGCTCTATGCCCTTATCGAACAAGCGGCTCGCGCCCTGCGCGGCAATGGCTATGACTGCGAAATTGTGGAGCGCCACCACCGGCGCAAAAAAGATGCCCCCTCCGGCACCGCCCTCTTCCTTGGCCGCGCCGCCGCCGCCGGCTACGACTGGACCCTCAAGGACGTCGCCGTGGATGGCCGTTCCGGCCTGCCCGGCGAACGCCCCACCGAGCAAATCGGCTTTCATGCGGTCCGCGGGGGAGATATCGCAGGCGATCATTCCGTGATCTTCGCCGCCGACGGCGAATGCATTGAGCTGTCCCACCGCGCCACCTCGCGCGATGTCTTCGCCATCGGCGCCCTGCGGGCTGCCGCCTGGTTGGCTGGACGCCCCGCCGCCCTCTATGGCATGCGCGATGTCCTGGGTCTCACCCCCGGAGGTGATTCGTGAATGGTATCGAAGCCGGCCTCAGTCTGGGCGCCAACCTCGGCGACCCCCTCGCCACCCTTCGCGCCGCCCGCGATGCCATCACCGCCATTCCCGAAGTCTCCCTCCTGGCCTCCGCCCCTCTTTACGAGACCGACCCCGTCAACGTCCCCGACGAATTTGCCACCCTCCGTTTCATCAATACCATCCTCATCGTTGGCACCTCCCTGGATGCGCACAAACTCTTTGCCCAGCTCCAAAAGGTTGAACTCGCGCTGGGCCGCAAACGCACCCTGCGCCAGAACACCCCGCGCGTGATCGATATCGATCTGGTCTACTACAATGGCCAAACCATCCGCAGCGGCGGCCTGGTCATCCCCCACCCCCGCTGGACTAAACGCCGCTTCGTCCTCCAGCCCCTCACCGATGTCCGCGGCTACCTCGTCCTCCCCGGACACGACCGCCGCGTCCGCGATATCCTCGCCGCGCTCCCCGCCGGGCAGGATGTTAATAAAATCAGGGCCGAGTGGTAGCTATGCCGGCTTTCCACGCTATGGAAACTGTTTCGCCACCTTTTCCACCCTATGGAAGATTATCTTCCACACTGTGGAAGATTCAGCCCAATTCTTCCACGCTATGGAAACTTTTTTCGCGATTTTTCCACGCTATGGAAAATAGTTTTCCACACTGTGGAAAACGCCCCCCCCCCTCCTGATTCCTGAACCCTGGATTCTGAATCCGACGAGTCTATGAAACCAATCACCCCCCGCTCTATCACTTCCATGAAAGGCCGCGAGAAAATCGCGTGCCTCACCGCCTACGATTACCGCACGGCCAAAATTCTCGACGATGCCGGCATCCCGCTGCTGCTCGTTGGCGACTCCGTCGGCACCACCCTGCTGGGTTATGACAACACCCTGCCCGTCACCCTCGACGCCATGATCCACCATGCCGCCGCCGTTGTGCGCGGCACTCAACGGGCCCTCGTTGTGGTCGATATGCCCTTCATGACCTATCAGGCCTCCACCGAACAAGCCTTGCGCAATTGCGGCCGCGTCCTGCAGGACACCGGCGCCCAGGCCGTCAAGATCGAAGGCGGCGCCTTCCGCGCGCCCTGTATCGCCGCCCTCGTCCAAAATGGCATCCCCGTTCTGGGCCATATCGGCCTCACCCCCCAAAGCATTCAAACCCTTGGGATGCGCGTGCAGGGACGCGGCGATGAAGGCGCTCACCAACTCATCGCCGATGCCAAGGCAGTCGCCGATGCTGGCGCCTTCGCCCTGGTCGTCGAAACGGTCCCCGCCGCCCTCGGGGGGCAACTCTCCGCGGCCGTGAATATCCCCGTTATCGGCATCGGTGCCGGAGCAGACTGCGATGGACAAATCCTCGTCATCAATGATGTCCTCGGACTCTCCGGCGATTTCCATCCCAAGTTCGTCAAGCGCTATGTGGACGTCGGCGCCCAGATCGCCACCGCCGCCACCGCCTACAAAACCGACGTCGAAACGGGCGCCTTCCCCGCTCCCAACCAATCCTATGAGTAACATCAGGCCCGCATCCTTGAGACCACAGTGAGGGACTCCCGATGACCGCCAACTCCAGCAAAGACGCCATCCGTATCCAGGCCGAACAGGGCGATCCCGTCGCCCAATACGAATGGGCCCGCCACTTGGCCTGGGGCAAAGGCCGAGCCAAACAGACCGACGAAGCCGCTCAGTGGTTTGCCGCCGCCCTGGACCAGTTTCGCCCGGCCGCCGAACGCGGCGAGGCCCTGGGACTGCTCAACCTCGGCAAAATGCTCGAACACGGCCACGGCAGTCCCAAAGACCCCGCGCAAGCCGCCGATCTCTATCGTCGCGCCGCCGATCAAGGCAACGCCGAAGCCCAGTATCGCCTCGGGCATCTCTACGAATATGGCGATGGCGTCAAACAGGATTTCGATGCCGCCATGACGTGGTATACCCTGTCCGCCGCCCAAGATGACAAGAATGCTCAGATCAAAGTCGAACTCCGCGAGCAGTATCTCAAAGGCCTGGAACTCGCTGAGCAAGGCCATCAACACGCCCAGTATCAGCTCGGACGCATGTACGAATACGGCATGGGCGTACTCAAGAATGAGCAGGAAGCCGCCGTCTGGTACCGCCGCGCCGCCGAACAATCCGAACTCAAGTCCCAGCAGCGGCTCGGTCAAATCCTGGAAGACGGCGCGGGCGTCCCCCAGGACCCTGAGCAAGCCGTCAAATATTATCGGATGATGGCCGAGCAACTACGCGAACAAGCTGAAAAAAAGGATGCCCAGGCCCAATACGATCTCGGACGGCTTTATGAACGCGGACGCGGTGTGGACGAAAGCAACGATATCGCCCTCCAATGGTTCCTGCGCGCCGCC
The DNA here is from genome assembly GCA_028681135.1 of Kiritimatiellia bacterium. Classification (GTDB taxonomy): domain Bacteria; phylum Verrucomicrobiota; class Kiritimatiellia; order CAIQIC01; family Lenti-01; genus JAAZFE01. Next base: position 8,830 of record JAQUJC010000021.1, read on the forward strand.
AAAAACGGCAACCCCCAGGCCCAATATCGTCTCGGACGCCTCTATTCAGACGGCAAACTCGTCGGCCAAGATGCCGCCGCCGCCGCCAAGTGGTTCCGCCAATCCGTCCGCCTCAACTAATTCTCCCCAAATTTCAAACTGACCCCATTCCCCCATTTGGGGTCAGCCCATGAATTTTAGAATCCGCCGCTTCTCCCTCTCCCATTTCTCAGGAGGGGCATCATAGAAATGCATGGCCCGACTCACTGTCGTGAAATGCCCCATGACTAACCGATCGCTGACCCATTGTACACTGACGGGAAAATGACGGCGCAACAATCCGGCAATCAACTGTTTGACCGGCGCTGATTTGGGCATCTTCTGCAAGGAATCGTCGTCCAGTTTAAAATGACTCAAGCAACGGCCCAGGATCTTCTCGGCTCCCGCCTCAGTCCAATCTCTTTTTTGTTCAAGATCGACCAGTCGCCGGGTTGCCGCTGTTTTATCGGCCGCCAAACTTGCCATCAGACGTTTGCGAAACTCCTGGCTACCGTGCACCCATCCTTCTTCCATTTCCTTCCAGTCGGCTTGTGTCTGCCCCTTCAGGCGTTGCCTCTTCAGCAGGGTATGCTTCATTTCCATGTAGCTATTGAAGGCTGAACGCACCTGAGGGGAATCAGCGGGCAGCCCGGAAGAATGCAACACGTTCTGCACGACCAGCCAAGGGGGACGCTGAGCCCGCGGCATGAGATATAGCGGATAGCTACTCCACGCATAATCCGCCAGTTCCCCCTTGGCTAGCAACCCCGCTGCTGCTGGATTTAAGTGAATGTATTCACTGACCCGGCGAAAATAGCTTGAATCTGAATCATCGACGATCTTGCTTTTATATCGGCCCTGAAACAAGTGGCCAACTAATTTGTGGCGCGTATTGTACCGCTGAGTAAAAGTTCCTTGGAACCACTTCATGGTATTCACCAAATTGGCCTGAGGAGTTTCCAGCAAGAGGTGATAATGATTGCTCATCAGGCACCAAGCATGGACGCGTGTCCCATTCCGTTCGCACACCTCACCGAGGCAACGGACGAACAAGTCGGCATCATCCTGAGCCTTGAAGATATCCCGATGCTGATTGCCCCGCGCCATCACATGATAGCGCGCACCCGCATATTCCACTCGCAACGGTCTCGCCATGCTGGGAGCCTGCCACGCCCAAGCCTTGACTGTCAAGATCAGATTCTAAGATTCATGGGCTGACCCCTTTTGGGGGGATGGGGTCAGTCCATGAATTTTAGAATTTAGAATACGGTTGAGTTTTCTGGGGGAGAGGCGGTAGCGTGTGGGGCATGAAGATCATTACCTCTGTGGATGAGATGCAGACGATGGTGGCGGCGCTGCGGGCGGCGGGACAGCGCATTGGTTTTGTGGCCACGATGGGCAATCTGCATGAGGGCCACTTATCGCTGGTCCGTCTTGCTAAACAACATGCCGATATTGTAATTGTTTCGATTTTTGTCAATCCGACGCAATTTGGCCCCGGCGAGGATTACACGTCGTACCCGCGCACGTTCGAGTCCGATTGCTCTCGCTGCGACGCGTTCGGTGTTGATGTTGTACTGTACCCATCCGTTGAGGAGATGTACCCCGAGGGGGCGAGCATCGCGGTGACGGAAAGCACCCTATCGCGGACGCTCTGCGGGGCCTCTCGTCCCGGCCATTTTGATGGCGTCTGTACTGTGGTCGCCAAGTTGTTCAACATTGTTCAGCCGCACATCGCGGTCTTTGGCGAAAAAGATGCCCAACAGCTCCGTATCATTCGCCGGATGGTTCGCGATTTGTGTTACCTGGTCACGATTATCTCAGGTCCGACCCAGCGCGCGGCGGATGGTCTCGCGCTGTCGTCACGCAATCAGCATCTCACGCCCGCCCAGCGTGCGCAGGCCACTTGTCTTCGTCGCGCCCTCGACCACGCCGAAGAGCTTTTTGCGGCCGGCGAGCGCGATCCGGGCCGCCTGCAGGCGGCGATGTGCGAAATCATCGAGCGCGCTCCCGAGGCAAAAATTGACTATGTGGCTCTAGTGGACGCTGAGACTTTACAGCCGCTCACGGGTTTGATTGAGCGCCCTGTCCTCGCGGCACTCGCCGTCTGGGTCGGTTCCCCGCGCTTGATAGACAACACGGTGCTGTGCTCGGTAGACGACTAATCCTGGATTGGCAAGCCGAGGGATCGGAAGGTTCGTTTTACGAAGCGGAAATGGCGTTTCAGGTTGAAACACGCCGTCAATTCGCGCCGCGTGGCGATGCGCGCAATATCCGGGTCTGCCGCCACCAGGTCGAGCAGGGGCGATCCGCTCTTCCATGATTTCAAGGCATTGCGTTGCACCCAGCGGTAGGCCTCATCGCGCTCCGCCCCCTTTTCCACCAGTAGCAGAAGCACCTGCTGCGAATGGATCAGGCCATGGGTCAGGTCCAGATTCGCGCGCATCTGGGCGACATCCACCTTCAAGTTTTTGACCAACGCAGCCAGCTTGGCGAGCATGGTGTCGAGCAGGATGGTTGCATCGGGCAGGATGATCCGTTCCGTGGACGAGTGAGAGATATCGCGTTCATGCCACAGGGGCACATTTTCCATTGCGGTGAGCGCATAGCCGCGCAAGACGCGTGCCAGTCCGCAGAGCTGTTCGCCGATGATGGGATTTTGCTTATGGGGCATCGCGCTGGAGCCCTTCTGCGCCGACCCAAAAAATTCCTGTACTTCGCGCACTTCGGTCCGCTGCAGATGGCGAAATTCCTGCGCCCAGCGTTCGACACTCGCCCCCGCCAGGGCGATTGCCGTCACAAACTCCGCATGGCGGTCGCGTTGCAGTATCTGGGTAGAAATCGCCGCGGGTTGGAGCCCGAGTTGGCGACAGACCACGCGCTCGATCCGCGGATCGAGATGCGCATGGGTCCCCACCGCTCCGGACAGTTTACCGACGCCCACCACCTTGCGAGCCGCCTTGAGGCGATTTTCCACTCGCCCAAACTCATCATACATCAGGGCCATTTTGAGACCAAACGTGGTTGGTTCGGCATGGATACCATGACTGCGGCCGATCATGGGGGTGAAGGCATGCTGGCTGGCCTGGTAGGCGGCGGCGGCCCGCACTTGGGTCACGCCCTCCAGCAAGAGGTCTGCGGCGGCGACCAAATTGAGCGCCAGCGCGGTATCCACCACATCAGAGCTGGTCAAGCCCTTATGAATATGGCGGGCGGCGGGGCCGACATTTTCGGCGACGGCGGTCAGGAAGGCGATGACATCGTGACGGACATCCGCTTCGATTTGATGGATGCGGTCTACCGTAAACGCGGCTTTACGGCGAATGGCCGTCCAGTCTTGGCGTGGAATGTGGCCCGCCTTGGCCATAGCCTCGCACACGGCGAGTTCCACCTTCAGCCAGGTGGCGAACTTATGCTCATCGGTCCAGAGGGCCCCCATTTGGGGTCGGGTATATCGCTCAATCATGCACCCACTCCTTTCCTAAAAACGACCCCGCCGGAAATCAGGTGAATTCCGGCGCTGTTCCCTTGGCCATCCAACGGCTATGCTATTCTGCGGTCGGCTCTTCCGCGGCAGCCGCTGGCTCTGCCGGGGCTTCCGCGACTGTCTTCTTTTTAGAAGACTTCCGCTTCTTGGGCTTAGATTTCTTCGCAACTTTCGGGGCGGTATCATCCGCTACGGGGGCAATCTCTGCGATCTCATCAGCATCGGCCACGACCTCTTGTGGGACGTCCGCTTTCGGTTCGACCATGGGGGTAATGGCCGGCACGTCCGCTACTTCTTCCTGAACGACCGTCTCTTCCAGATTAGAGTCAAAAATTAAAGTCGGTGCCGCCGCCTCGGCCTCGGCCACTGGCATCACCGCCGGAGGCGGCAGGTCTTTGGCCCGCTCGGCCTTCTTGAGAAAGAGCAATCCGGACTCCGCCTGGGGCAGCCACGAACTCTCGGGATTGGCGGCGATAAAATCTTCATAGAGGGCGCGTGCGTCATCAAACTGACCTAGCTGTTCGCGACAGCGCGCGGCCCCCATGACCGCCTGAGGCGCCAAGGCACTAGCCCCATGAGACGCAGCAAACGCCTCATAGGATTGAGCCGCGGCCTCGAAGTCATCCAGCGCCTCGAAACTGGCCGCCACGCCGAGTTGGGCGTCGGGTTCCAGCATATGTTCTGGGTATTGGGTCAGAAAGCTTTGATAGATGGACAGGGCCTCATCGTAGCGGCCCTGGGCATAGAATTCGGCTGCCGCGGTTGCCAGCGCCAGGGGCGCGGTCGGTGCTTTGGGGTCCGCCATTGCCATCTGGCGGAATTCCTCTGGGGCGCGCCCCTGGAACAGCGCCTGCACGGCTGTCTCGGCCTTTTGCTGTTTCTGATTACGCCAGATGGACACCCCCAGCATTACGACCACGGCCACCGCCAACCCGATCAAGGCCGGAAGGCCATACTCGGCCATCCAGGCGACAAACTGCTCGGCATCGCTTTGCGCCTCCGGCGGCGGCACGTTTCCATTATTCGGCTTTTTTTTCTCATCCATGCGGGGTCCATCCTCTCAATTGAAATAGGTCGGAATACTGGGACCAGACACGCAAAAACGCAAGGAAATCGTTTTGATCATCCGGAACATCCCGGTACCCCCCACGCCTTTCGTCTTGCGCCGCTTGCCTTGACAAATGGCGATACCAAGCCTTCAATGACCGGCTTATTCGAGCCCGGTGCGGCTTGAGAAGGAAAACCCATGTTTAAACCTGTTTCCAATAAATTATTGTTTCCACAGATGGAAGAAGAGATTCTCCGCTACTGGGAAGAAAACGACACCTTCAAGAAGTCCATCGCGAATCGCAAAGGCGCCAAAGACTACGTATTCTATGATGGACCCCCCTTTGCCACGGGTGCCCCGCACTATGGTCATCTGCTGGCCGGGACCATCAAGGACATCCTGCCCCGTTACCAGACCATGCGCGGCTATTCTGTCGAGCGCCGCTTTGGCTGGGACTGCCACGGCCTGCCCATCGAGGCCCTGGCGCAGGAGCAGCTCGGGCTCTCCGGCGCCGCTGACATCGCGGCCACGGGCGTTGATGTGTTCAATGAGACCTGCCGCTCGATGGTTCTGACCTATGTCGAAGAATGGCGCAAAACCGTGACCCGCATGGGCCGGTGGGTGGACTTCGACAGCGATTACAAGACGATGGACATCTCTTTCATGGAGAGCATCTGGTGGGTGTTCAAGCAGTTATGGGATCAGGGGCGCATCTACAAGTCGCACCGCATCATGCCCTACTCCTGGAAGCTCAACACCCCCCTTTCCAATTTCGAAGCCGGCAGCAACTACCAGGATGTCCAGGATCCCTCCATCACGGTGCGGGTCAAGCTCACCACGCTCCCGCCCGAACTCGACCCCCAGGGGGCGCCCGTCTATGCGCTCATCTGGACCACGACCCCATGGACCCTCTATGGCAATCTCGCCATTTGCGCCGGGCCGGACATCCCTTACGTTGCGGTGCGCGACAAAGCCGACCATCATATTTATCTCCTCGCCGAGGCCCGGCTACCATCATATTACCCTACGCCTGAGCACTACGAACGCTTGGCCACCTGGACCGGTGCGGACCTCTGCGGCCTGACCTATGAGCCCATTTTCCCCACCTTTGAGGGGACCGACAACGCCTTTCGCATTCTGAATGACGGATTTGTCAGCACCGACGACGGCACGGGCTTCGTGCATACCGCGCCCGCCTTTGGCGAAGACGACTTCCGCATCTGCCGGGCGGCCGGCATCCCCCTGCGCGACTATCTCGATGATGTCTGCGCCTTCACCGCATCCGTACCCGACTACCACGGCATATTCTGCAAAGATGCCGACAAGGCGATCATTCGCTCCCTCAAAGACGCCGGCAAGCTGGTGCATCAATCCACGCTAGTGCACTCCTATCCCTTCTGTCCGCGCACGGACACCCCGTTGATCTACCGCGCCATCGAGGCCTGGTATGTCCGCGTCGAAGATCTGCGCGACAAACTTGTGGCCAACAATGCCACGGTCCACTGGGTGCCCCAGGCCGTCGGCGAAAAGCGCTTTGGCAACTGGCTCAAGGAAGCCAAGGATTGGAATATTTCGCGCAACCGCTACTGGGGGTCCTGCCTCCCGATCTGGATTTCCGAGGATGGCCAGGACATGGTCTGCGTCGGTTCCATTGCTGAACTCGAGCAGCTCTCTGGCCAAACCGTCACCGATCTACACAAACACCACCTGGATAAGATCACGTTCGATCTCAACGGCAAAACCTACCACCGCACGCCCGAAGTACTCGACTGCTGGTTTGAATCCGGTGCGATGCCCTATGCGCAGCAGCACTACCCCTTTGCCCGCGCGGATGAACTGGACACCTTTTTCCCGGCCGACTTCATTGCGGAAGGGCTCGACCAGACCCGCGGCTGGTTTTATACCCTGATGCTGCTGGGGACAGCGCTCTTCGACCGATCGCCCTATAAGAACGTGATTGTCAACGGCCTGGTGTTGGCCGAGGACGGGCGCAAGATGTCCAAGCGCCTCAAGAACTACCCCGATCCCAACCACATCCTCGGCACCTACGGGGCCGATGCCCTGCGCCTGTACATGATCCATTCGCCCATTGTGCGCGCCGAGGACCTGTGCTTCTCCGAGCAGGGCGTGGTCCATGCCCTGCGCCACCTGCTGATTCCGTGGTGGAACGCCTACTCTTTCTTTGTCACCTATGCCAACGTCGACGGCTGGTCGCCATCTTCCGATGGCGGCCCATCCTCCGCGGCCGATGCCTCGCTGATGGACCGGTGGATCTTCTCGACCCTCGACCGGCTATCCGGAGACGTGGTCGCCGCGATGGACGCCTACGACCTGCAGCAAGCCGTGCGTCCCCTCGTGCAATTTATCGACGACCTCACCAACTGGTATATCCGCCGTTCCCGGCGGCGCTTTTGGAAGAGCGAAGACGACGCCGACAAGACCCGCGCCTATGAAACGCTGCACACGGTGCTGCTGCGCCTGTGCCAGATTGCCGCGCCCTTCACCCCCTTCATTGCTGAAGAAATCTTCCACAACTTACGCACCGCCGACATGCCCGAGTCGGTTCACCTCTGCGACTACCCCCTCCCCGGCAGCCTGCCCCGCGATCCGGCCCTCGAGGCCCAGATGGGCCGCGTCCAGGATGTTGTTGGTCTCGCCCGCCAGCTCCGCGCCGACTTCAATCTCAAGGTCCGCCAGCCGCTGGCCGCGCTCCATGTCGTCAGTCGCGATCCCGCGGTTCTCGATCTGGTCCGGCCGCTCGCTGAACTTGTCGCCGACGAACTCAACATCAAGGAGGTTCGTTTTGGCAGCGACGAAACCGCGCTGGCCGAACTCTCCGCCAAGGCCAACTACAAAACCCTGGGCCCCCGGCTCGGGCGCACGATCAAGAAGGCCGTGGAGGCCATCGCGGCATTTGGCACAACAGAACTGGCGCAGCTTCTGGACAACCAAGACGTCGTCATCACGCTGGACGACGCCCCCGTTTCCCTGACCCCCGCGGACGTCCTGATTCAGCGCACCCCCAAAGAAGGCCTGGCCGTCGCCTCCAGCGGCGATCTGCTCGTTGCGCTGGAAACGACCCTGACCCCCGCCCTGATCGAGGAAGGTCACGCACGCGAGCTGATCAACCGCATCCAAAACCAGCGCAAAGCGCAGGACCTCGATGTGGCCGACCGCATCACGTTGACGATCACCGCCGATGCCGAGCTAGTCGCCGCCATCACCACCCACCGCGACACCATTACCGCCGAAACGCTGGCGGTCGAGTTGACGACTGCCGAGGGCACCGGAGACATCGAGATCAACGGGCATCTGTGCACGATCGATATTGAGCGAGCCTGACTGTCCGGCTCATTTTCGCCCTATGGAACCGGTGGATTGTCGGTGTTGACTTCCAGCGTTGACAGCGGCCACCATCTGCCTCTATCCTATTCATGCATGGGGCATTATCCATAGGTAGCAGCTAGAGGAATACGATCATGAAACGACTTTTGTTGAGACCATTATGCACAAGAACTGTACCTGTCGGGCGGACACGCCCCCGCCATCTGTGGGTTTTGGCGGGATTATTCATCTGTGTCTTCGCGACCACGGGTTTGGCTCAAGACTACACGTGGATCACCAACAATGGAACCATCACGATCACGGACTATACCGGCCCCGGCGGAGATGTGACCGTTCCCTCCAATCTGGCGGGCAAGGTGGTCACCCACCTCGGAACGAATGCATTTCGTGAGGTCACCACCCTGACAAGCGTAACCCTCCCCGACAGCATCACTACGATTGAAGAAGGCGCTTTTACCTCTTGCTCCAACCTGACAAGCGTGGCCTTTGGGGACAGCGTCACCACGATTGGGAATGGCGTATTTGCCTTTTGCGGAAACCTGCTGAGCGCGACTCTCCCCAACAGCATTACCAATATGGGAGGGCTTGTGTTTAACCAATGCTACAGATTGGCCAGCGTGACCCTCCCCAACAACATCACCGCCATTCAAGCGTATACATTTGATGCCTGCGCAAGCCTGGCCAGCGTGACCCTCCCCAACAGCGTCACTGCGATTGGAAGGCGGGCCTTCGCTGGCTGCCATAGCCTAAGCAACATCACCCTCCCGAACAACGTCACCTCGATTGGCGAGGCCGCTTTTCGATACTGCTCCGGCCTGATAAATGCTTCTATCGGAAACAGTGTCACCTCGATTGCGTACAGCGCTTTTTCCCATTGCACCAACCTGATCAGCATGACCCTTCCAAACAGCCTCACAGCGCTGGGGGGGGATGCCTTCAGAAACTGTTCCCGACTGACCCGCATAACCATTCCAAACAGCGTCACTTCGATGGGAGGCTATGTATGTTACGACTGCAAAAGCCTGATGGACGTGACTATCGGGAACCGCGTCACCACGATTGGTGACAGCGCATTTGGCAATTGTTACAGCCTGACCCATATCACCCTCCCCGACAGTGTCACCACGATTGCAGACGACGCATTCACCTCTTGTGACAACCTTGTAAGCGTAACCCTCCCGGATAGCGTCACCACGATGGGCGAACACGTATTTGTCTTTTGCGGTAACTTGGAAACTGTATTTTTCAACGGAGATGTCCCCATCTCCACCCAGACCAATATTTTTGCGAATTCCACTCCGCTGGTTTATCACCGCTACGGCGCATCCGGATGGGGCGCCACATTCGAAGGTCTCACCACCGCCATCTGGCCGGAAGTCCTGTCCATTACCCCCCAGTCCGCCGGCCATGTGTTAAGCGTGGTTGGCGATGAGATCCAGGGCATCAACGTGCAGCAGTGCACAAACCTTCCCGCAGGCCAATGGACAGACGTGCTGGGCGAAATGATGACGGGCGCCCCAGTCGATATCACGGTCCCGGCGGGTGATGACGACCCGATGCGCTTATACCGCCTCGCCCTCGAGCCAGAATAATTGACGCTCCTGCCTCGGTACATTTTGCGGCGGCATGGGGGACTGTGGTAGGTTTTCCACACTATGGAAAATAGTTTTCCACACCATGGAAAAACACTGACCCGCGAGAACCTGCTTCCGCTACTCCGCGCGACAGATGCCGATCTGTCCGCACTCTATGCGCGGGCGGACGCCGTGCGCCGAGAAAACTGCGGCGACGCCGTACCCATTCGCGCGATCCTGGAATTTTCCAACGTCTGCGCCAACGACTGCCTGTATTGCGGCATCCGCGCCTCCAATCCCGATCCCATCCGCTACCAGATGGCCGCCGCCGATATCCGTGCAGCCGCCCGGCAGATTGCGGGTGAGGAGATTGCGGGCACCATCGTCTTGCAGGCCGGTGAGACCCCGGGGGCATCCGACGACGCTATCGCCGCGCTGATACGCGACATCAAAACCGACTGTCCCGCCCTCGCCATCACTCTCTCCGTCGGTAATCGCCCGCGCCACGTCTATGCACGCTGGCGTGACGCTGGCATGGACCGCTATCTCCTGCGCTTTGAAACCTCGGATGCCGCCCTTTTCGCCCGCCTCCATCCCGCCGGCACGCTGGCCGAGCGCCTGCGCTGCCTGCGTGACCTGCAAGCGCTCGGCGTACAGACCGGCGGCGGTTTCATGATCGGCCTGCCCGGCGAAACGGTCGAGACGCTCGCCGACAACATTCTGCTGTGTCGGGAATTTGATTTTGACATGATCGGCATTGGCCCTTACATCCCCCACCCCGGGACGCCACTCAGCCACGCCCCGAATGTGTATGCCGACGACCCGGATATGTTCTTCCGCGCCATCGCCGTCCTGCGCCTGGCCACCCCGCTGGCGCACATTCCGGCCACCACCGCTTTTGACGCGTTATTCTCGGACGGCCGCGACCGGGCGCTGCAATGCGGCGCCAATGTCTTCATGCCCAATGCCACGCCGCGTCCCTACCGCCGCGCCTACCAGCTCTATCCCGGCAAACCCTGCGTCGACGAAGAGGCCCTGAACTGTTCGCGCTGTGTGCAACACCGCCTGCACACCCTGGGCCGCCCCATCGCTCCGGGACCATCCCATTCTCTGAAAATGAAGTCCGACAGCCATGTCCTGAATCCTGACTCCTGAGTCCTGCCCCTATGCCCGAACTGCCCGAAGTCGAAACCGTCGTTCGCGATTTGAGGGCCTGCGGTTTAGTCGGATTGCAGATCATGAGCGCCCACGTCTTTTGGCCGCGATCCGTGGCCGCCCCCGCGCCAGCCCGACTGTCGGCGGCCATCCGCGGTAATCAGATTCTCGGTCTGTCCCGCCGCGGAAAATTCATTCGTATCGAGCTATCCGGAAAAGCCGACCTGCTGATTCATTTGCGCATGACGGGGCGGCTCTATGTGGCACCCGCCGAGCACGCTGCCACTGGGAAGACCTATGACCGTGTTGTCTTTACGCTCTCCGATGGCCGAGGCCTGAGCTTCTCCGACCCGCGCAAATTCGGTCGGATTTGGCTGATGGATAACCCCGACGCCCTGTTGGACCGTCTGGGGCCGGAACCGCTCTCCCTCCCACGCGCAACATTTGTGCGCCGCCTGGCGGCCCGCTCGCGCACGCTTAAACCTCTGCTGATGGATCAGACGTTTATTGCCGGCATCGGCAACATCTATGCCGACGAAGCGCTCTGGGCGGCCCAACTCCACCCGCAGCGGAAATCCGACTCGCTTTCCACCGAGGAAGCGGCGCGCGTGCACCGCACCATAAAGATGGTATTGCGCCGGGGCATCCGTAATCTAGGCACATCACTGGGCGCGGGCCACACCAACTTCCGCCTGCCGCGCGGTGAACCGGGCCGCAACCGGGAACACCTCTGTGCTTATGGCCAAACAGGACGGCCCTGCGAGCGCTGTCACACCCCCATCGTGCGCATCCTTGTCGGCCAGCGTGCCACGCATTTTTGTCCCGTCTGCCAACCACAATAACCCCTTGGCTCGCAAAGCACCCCCCCCGAATTCATATAGACATATAGCTATATGTTTATTTCACAATCCCAATGTTCGCGCGGGACAGCTCCCTTTTGTGGAGGCAGCCGGGGCCGCCAGGCGAGTCCAACTTTCTGCTGCCGCCCGCTTGACATCCGTGCGGCCGCATGGTTGAGTACCCGCATGACTTTCAAACCCCGCTATTATGGATTCATCTTTAGGTCGCCGGACGCACGGTCCGGATCGGCCCGGTGAGCCACTGCCCCGGGAATCTTTCCACAACCGCGTGTCCGGCGAAACGGAAGCGCGGTTTTTTTGTACCCCGCCCCCCTACCCCCCCCCTCACGAACAAGTACATCCCTGAACTCTAACCCCTGAAAAAATAAACTATGATCATTGTAATGAAACGTAATAGCAGCGATGTCGACATTGCCACCGTCAGCGATATGGTGACATCGCTCCGCTACCAACCCCGCGTCATCCACGGCACCGAACAGACGATCGTGGCCTGTATCGGCGACGAACTCAGCCACCAGTCTCTCGATATTCTGCGCAACCTGCCGGCCGTTGAATCCGTTATGCCCGTCCAGAAGAAGTTCAAAATGGTCTCCCGCGAATATCATCCCGCGAATACCGTGGTGGACGTGCGCGGCGTCAAGATCGGCGGCGGGAATATCGAGGTCATCGCCGGTCCCTGTGCCATTGAGTCCTATGACCAATTCCGCACCGCGGTTCGCGATCTGATCGATTGTGGCATCCGGATCATCCGTGCCATGCCCTTCAAGCCCCGCACTTCCCCCTACGATTTCCAAGGCCTCAAACACGACGGCTTGCAGATCATGCACGACATCAAAAAAGAATTTGATATCGCCCTGGTATCCGAGGTGACCGGTCCCGATAAGGTCGAGCAGCTCCAGGATATTGCGGACATGTTCCAAGTGGGCGCGCGCAATGCTCAGAACTATGACCTGCTGGAGCAGATCGCCAAAATCGGCAAACCGGTTTTGCTCAAGCGCGGACTGGCCAGCACGGTTGAGGAGTGGCTCACGGCCGCCGAATATCTCATCGTGAACAACTGCCCGCAGGTGGTGCTCTGCGAGCGCGGCCTGCGCTCGTTCGATCCCAGTACGCGTAATCTGCTGGACCTGGGTGCCGTGGCCGTCGCCAAGCAACTCTCGCACCTGCCCATCATTGTTGACCCCTCGCACGCCGCCGGCGCGCGTCGTCTAGTCCCGGCCCTCGCCCGCGCCAGCCTCGCGGTCGGCGCCGATGGCCTGATTGTCGAAGCCCATCCCGACCCGGTTAATGCCTTCAGCGATGCCCCCCAACAGCTCGAAACCGGCACCTTCCAGACATTCCTTGACGACCTGGCGCCGTGGATTGATCTCGCCCGCAAAGCCGCGCTGCATCCGGATCTTGCTTGATCCCGAAAGGCCCCCCATGAGCCCATCCATCCTCTATCTCGGCCCAGCCGGCACCCACTCGCACGAAGCCGCCCGACGTCGTTTCAGCGCTAAATCCCGCCTGGTCCCGTGTCTCTCCCACTACGACATTTTTGCCAAGTTGTGCGCGTCTTCAACCCGCACGCACCCCTTGGCAGTCGTCCCGGTGGAAAATTCCAGCGAGGGTCCGGTCACCCAGACCCTCGACCAACTCGCTGAGCATCCGCAGGTGACGATTCGGGACAGCTTTTCGCTGCCGGTGCAGCAGCATCTGCTGGCTCCGCCGGGGCTGACCCTGGCCACTGTCCGACGCGTCTGCAGCCACCCGCAGGCGCTTGGCCAATGCCGCGATACGCTGGCGCGCTTGCTGCCCCGGGCCGACCTGATTCCCGACTCCAGCACATCCGCCGCCGCCCAACGCGCCGCGCATGAACCGGACACCGCCGCCATCGCCTCCGCGGCCGCGGCCAAGCTGCACGACCTTTCCATTCTGCACGCCGACATCCAGGATGGTGGTGAGAATGTGACCCGATTTTTCACCCTCGCCACGGCCCCCCAAACGGCCAAACCCCGGCGCGCCAAGGGCGTCGAACTGCGCTCGCTTATTCATCTGGTCATCGGCAATCATCCCGGCGCACTGCTGCACGTGCTCTCGCCGTTCGACTCCGCCGGCGTCAACCTGACCTTCATCCAAAGCCGCCCACTGCCCGGCCGCCCTTGGGAGTACGGCTTTTTTATTGAAGCTGTCACCGACTGGGCCTCCGCCCCCGCCCGCGCCGCCTGGAAGATGGTCTGCGCCCTCTCCGAATCCGGCCGCAAAATCGGCACCTATCCCGTTACCTGACATGGAAGCGCTGGCTCATCTGCGGCAATTAATCGCCTCGCTGGACGAGGCGCTGACGGATGCGCTGTGTGCCCGCGCGCGCCTGGGATTCGATCCATCCTTTTACGCGATGCCCCCCGCCCCCCTCCCCGAGTTGGATGCTATCGCCGGGGCATTTGCCGAGGCCCCGTCGCTCGCCGCGCGCGTACGCATCCTGCGCCCCACTTACCTGCGGTGCCTCCTCCCCACGCTATGCACCGCCCCCCCCACCAATGGCCCCGCCCCCAGCCTGGCCAGCGATGCCGCCTGCCTCGACGCCTTGGTCCGCCGCCTCGCCCTCTCGGTGCACGTGGCCAGTCGCAAGCGCGAAACCGTGCCCCCCCCCCTTCAGTCCGCCCTACAGACCCGCGATCGTCGCCGCGTCGAAGCCGCCATCACCCACCCGGCGGTGGAGGACGACGTGCTCGCCCGCATCCATACGCGCATCTCCAGCCAGTCGCCAGACCCCACGCTCCCCGATCGCATCGCATCCCTTTATGCGGAATGGATCATTCCGCTCTCGCGCAACATTCAGGTTCACAGCCTTCTGGCAACCCATCCATAATGTGAGGTTCACTTATTGCAATAAGTGACTCTACTTTGGGGGAGGGGGTGCCATTCAAAATACCGAATTTGGCGGGCGGGTCCGTTGGCCCCGTGGGGGCGGATCAACCGAGTTTGCGCAGGAATTCAAAATTGCACAAGCGCACGGCCGGGGTCTCGTCCGGGTCCCGGACCAGGTGGCCCTCCGGCGACAGCGTCAGCAAGAAATGGGACCCGCGCAAGAACGTGCTTTCAAACCCGGCACTGGCCAGCAGCCGCGCCATCTTGTCCATTAACCCCGCAAATTCCTCGGGCAGGATCAATCCCTGTTCCAATGCCTGGGTGGCATTGATCCCGCGGCAGTAGCGCTTGTGGCGATCTTCCGTGGCCAGCACCTCATCCAGCCCATTCCAATAGCCCCAGATCAGAATATAGTTACGCTCTCGCTGCAGCACTGGCGAGCCGTCTGCCATCCGCAAATCGCGATGGCTGTCATAGCGGCGCTGATCCAGCATTTCCGGTGGCAGGGTCGAGTGATGGCCCAGCATATATATCGCCCGCGGATACGTGGTCGCCACGCCTGCCGCTGTCAGTTGGAAGGCATAGGCGAATTCCTCGAATGGGCTGTTGTAGCCGTGCGCCGCGAGCGCCGCCGAGGTCTCCGTCTCCTCCACCCTATCGCCCACATGGGCCACTTTCCACACGAGCTGAATTTCGTCCTTGGTCTTGGTGTGATAGACTTGGGCGCTTTCCGACAGACTAACGCGCGGGGTACGGCGCCAGCGCTCAGGCTGAAAGTAATCAAACAGGTCCGGATCGCGTCCGACCACCCACAATTTACCTTGGGTGCTTTCGCAGTCGCCATGGACATAGTCCACGCCCAGCAGCCGCACCGCGTGCAAGTGCTTGGGAAAATAGTCCGGCCGAGTAGGAGTCGCGACAAACCGATCCCGCTGCCGCTCGAGATAGCTTTGGCGGCGAACGCGTTTGACCGCCTCTTCGTGCTCCGGCGTACGTGCCAGCAGCTCGAAGTCGACCAGCGCGTAGGCCGGTTGGCCCTGGCGGTCCTGCAGCAACCCGCCCTGGCGCGTGGGGCGCACGATCACATGTTCCGGCTTCACGTCCAACACCCGGAAGCCCGCCTGCCACATGTCCGTGATTGACCGATGCAGCATGTGCTGGGCAAAGGCTCGCGGCTCGGTATAGCCCGACGCGCGCGCGGCCTCCTCGGCTTCCGGCTCCGTACTCGATATGCCCTTGATCCATTCGTAGATCAAGATGTACTGCCGATAGATATCCAGTTCCACGTCGCGAAACTTGGCTTTCTTCTGGGCAATCTTGGAGCGCGAGCGCCCGGTCTGCCACAATTCCAGCCGCTTGGCCGGCACATAGATCGCCAGGGGCTTATGCGTAAGGATGGCGCCTCCGCGCGCCCGCGCGCGCATTTCCATCAGCAGCGAGAACTCTTCGTAGGGCGAGTTGAACTCCGCCTCGATAAACTTATTAAGCGTATAGGTATCCAGGGGCACGTCTTCGCCCACCCGGCACCACTTGACCACCAGGTCTTTGCTCATGCCCGCAATCGGTTTGGTCTGCACCCGGTAGACGGTGCTCGTGCCCTGCAGTTTTTCGCGGCTGTTGCGAAACCACTCCTGCTCAAACCAGTTTTGGGGCAGCAGATGCCGCCACCACGGCCGCCCGAATTGGGTCACATACACATCCGCCCTGTCCGGCAGACGATAGTGGTCATAGCCCACATTCAAGATGGTTTTGTATTCCGGAATGAGGGGCATGTTATCCATGACGGTGTAGGAGTAGTCAACCACAGCCGAAGGCCAAAAACAACTCTGCACCCGCGAATTCATCACTGGCGACACGATCGCACGACCGTTCTGGCCCCAGCGGCTGATTTCTTCTGATTGTAAACACTCGCTGATGCCTGTATCATTTTCACTCTAAATGGAGACATTGGCGAACATTCGGATTGTGCTGGTTCATCCCGTCTATGGCGGGAATGTCGGCTCGGCCTGTCGCGCCATGATGAACATGGGTCTTTCCCAGCTTGCCCTCGTGGCCCCCCGCCCCGGGTTCAATATGCAGGATGCCGCCATGATGGCCTGCCACGCGGGTGACATTTTTAAGAATCGCCAAGAATTCGCCACGACGGCCGAGGCGGTTGCGGGGTGTGGTCTCGTCGCCGGCACATCCAACCGCGGCGGTCTCTATCGCGACCATGCCAAAACACCCCGCGAATGGGCCCCTCGTCTGCTCAACGCCGCCCTCGACACCCCCGTTGCCCTGCTCTTTGGCGCCGAAGACAATGGCCTCACACTCGACGATCTCGCTCTGTGTACCCAGCTCATCCGCATCCCCTCCTCCGACGCCTATAAGTCGCTCAATCTCGCCATGTCCGTCATGATCTGCGCCTATGAGCTATTCGTGGCCGCCGGTGCCTTCGAGCCCCTGGAAGAACGCTCGCCCGAATGCCCCTCCGCCATGCGCGAAACCATGTTCGCCAAATGGCGTCAGGCCCTGCTCGACATTGGGTTCATGACTGACGACACCGCCGACCACATGATGCTCGGGCTCCGCCGCATCCTTTCCCGGGGGCCCCTCACCGAAAAGGATGTTCAGATTCTCCTCGGCATGGCCGCCCAGACGCAGTGGGCCGCCCAACACATCCCCGCCAAGCCATGACCCCCCCCGTCCAACAGGTGCTGACCGTCATGGTGGTGACTCTCAACGAAGAGCGGCATATCCCTGCCCTCAAGAGCGCCCTCGACAAGCTGCACTTGCCCGAGGGCTGGCGCATCGAAAGCATTCTAGTGGATGGCGGCAGCCGCGATGCGACCGTGGAGGTGGCCCGCGCCGCCGGCTTCGAGGACTGCCAGGTGCTTCCCGGCGCATCCATTCCGGTCTGCCGCAACCAGGCGCTCCGTTCCGCGCGCGGCCACGCCCTTGCTTTTCTCGATGCCGATTGCCTACCCGACCGCGAGTGGTTTCAGCACGCCCTCCCCTGGCTCGAAAAGCCAGGCCCCGTCATGCTCGGCTATCCCGTTCACCCCCCCAAAACCGGCAATTGGATTCAGCGCACCTGGCACGCCCATTGGCACCACAAGCACTCTGCCTCTCAACAGGACCAACCCGCTCCGGTGACCAAAGGCGCGGCCCGCCTGCTCACCACCCGCAATATGCTCTTTAACCGCGCTCTGCTCGACATCGTGCCAAGTTTTGATGAAACGCTCTCGACCGGCGAAGACACCGATTTTGCTTTTCGAGCCAGTCAGGCCGGCGGTTTAGTCGTGGCCCTGCCCACGCTGCGCGTGACCCACCTGGGCGAACCCTCCACGCTGCGCCAGTATTTCCGTCAGCAGCTCTGGCACGCCAACCGCAAGGCCTATGGCACCATTTTACGCAGCGCGGGTAGAATCTCCGGAGCCAACGCCATTTTCTTCTCTGTCTTTTTCCTGCTCGCCCTTTGCCTGGCGCTCCTGAGCCTTCCGTTGGCGGTGATCTTCTCCTCCCTCTGGGGGCTGCTGCTGCTGCTGCCGCTCGTACTGGTCACCGCCGCCCCCGCCGCTCTCATCGCCGACCGCGCCAGCTCCCCTGCCCTATTCTTCCGCCTCTGCATCCTCTATTTCCTCTATGGCCTTGCTCGCGCCATTGATCTCATCGGCCTCTCTCCGCGCAAACAGTCCTGGAAATCCTAATGTCCCCTGCCCCGTGAATCGTGATTATTGATTATTGCCCCCCATGCCCTCCCGCCTCATCACCAGTCTCCAGAATCCCGGCATCAAGGAAGTCGTTAAGCTCCGCCAGCGCTCCCACCGTGATGCCGCCGGGTTGCTCATCGTCGAAGGCTACCGCGAAGTCAAGCGCGCGCTCGACAACCAGATTCCCATAACCCAGCTCTTCTACTGCCCCCCCCTTTACCAGGGCAAAAACGAACCCGCCCTTGTCGCCCGCTGCGCCGAACTCAACGTCGCCCTTTTTGAGTGTACCGACGTCGTCTTCCGCAAAATTGCCTATCGCGACCGCCCCGAAGGCCTCCTTGCTCTATGCCCCCAGATTCATCGCTCCCTCGCCGATCTGGTGCTCCCGGACAACCCCTTCATTGTCGTGGGCGAACATATTGAAAAGCCCGGCAACCTCGGCACCATGCTGCGCACCGCCGACGCCGCCGGCGCCCATGCCCTGATCGTCTGCGACCGCTGCACCGACATCAACAACCCCAACGTCGTACGCGCCTCCATCGGCACCCTCTTCACCGTCCCCGTCGCCGAGGCCTCCACTGAGGCCACCCTCGCCTGGCTCAAAGAAAACGGCATCCGCTCCCTCGCCGCCACCCCCCACGCCACCCAACACTATACCGATGTCGATATGACGCAGCCCATCGCCGTCGTTGTCGGGGCCGAACAATTCGGCCTCAGCCAGGCCTGGATGACGCAGGCCGATGAGCTCGTGCGCATCCCCATGCTCGGCCAGGCCGACTCCCTCAACGTTGCCGCCGCCGCCACCATTCTCCTTTATGAAGTCGTCCGTCAACGCGGCAAGAGCGCCAGCAGCCCGGCCACCGCCCGGCCACATGTGAGGCGGGACTAATTGCCCCCCCCCCGAACAAGGCGCTCAGGAGTTTTCGATACGACATCGGGATCAGACTCTAACTATTCATTATTAAAGTGAATATTCAGGTTAGGGATTCTGGTCCTCATTCGTGTGGCCAGAGAGATCGGGGTATCCGACAGTACCGTCCAACGGGTCTGGCCCGCATTGGGCCGTCAGCCCCGCCGCACGAGTTTGCGGTGGGGGCATCCGGGGCGGTTTAATTTCCCATCCAACGGTCTGGTAATTTTGCGTTGGGATAAATATGTTCGGGATGATAGGTCCAGGTCCACTGCCCGTTATTCACCCAGTTACGCGAGACGATGACGATCACATCATTGGGCTGGAAGAAGTTGCCGGGCACCGGCCCGCCGGTTCTTGAAAATTTCCAGTTCCCATCTTGGTCGCAGTAGACATGGGAATTCGCCAGGGGTTGTTTTGTGGCGGTATTCATCGTGTAGATTCCATCGCTGCGCCCGAGGTACCCATTGACAAAGCCGCTCTCCAGTAAGCGCATTTTGCTTGGATGCGTCGCTACCGGCAGGCGCAAGGCCACGACGTTGTACACCAGGGTCTCCACACGGCCAGAGTTGCTGCCACAATAAATGACCTGATTAAAGCCAGTGGTGGGGACCTGGGCAATGGGGGACCAGATCATCGCATCCACCTCCAGGGGCTGTCCGGGGTCTTCGCCCTCCTGGTCCCAGTCCAACGCGTTGGTGATGACATAGGCCTCGGGCAACACATTCGGCAGGGTGATCGAAAACCCGCGATTGAAGAAATCTGTCGACATCATGTCGGTGGTCACATCCTGGCCACTGCCCACCTCGATCCAGCGCCCGCTGGCATTCAAGTAGTATTGCGCCATCGACCCGGCATCCATTCCGGGGCTGAAGAACTCGACTTTCGTCGCATTCAAGGCCGAGTCGTTCCCGGGGAACGTCTCCGTGCCGCCGAATACGGCCTCGAAGGTGTTGGAATAGGGCACGCCATGAAGCGCCACAAAGTTTTGTCCGGGCGACAAGATCACATTGTGCTGGGCATACACTTCTTCGCTGGCGATGGGGCGCTGGGTGAGGACATTCGTTCCATCCAGGCGCGTTTTTTTCCAGCGGTCTTTATAGGATGCGCGATAGAAGCGCAGGTTTCCGCGCTGGCGCCCCTGACCGCCATCATCCACAAACCAGTTGGAGCGCACGGTGCTCAGCAGCTTCCAGTCATTTTGGGGGTTTTCGCGGAAGGAGGGCGCATCCAAGTAGATCAGATCGTAGTCCCTCCTCACCTCGGTGAAGCGATTGGTCATATTGTCGCCGGCCGCGGGATTGCTGACGCCGGAGGCCGTCCAGGACAGCGCCGCGGCCCGCGTGGTCAACGTATTGGTCAACGTGGCATCCGGGAACTGGGCACTCGCCTCTTGCTTATCCATGCACCAGCCCCGGATCAGGGCAAACTTGATGGTGTTGTTGGTCGCCCAGGACGCTGGCGTGGCGGGACCTTCATTACCGGCGGCATCGACCCCGACGGCGACCACGATGTATTCGTTATCGAAATCCAGGTCGTACAACCGAATGGTGTTCTGTGCCCTGTTGGTCAAAAGCTGATAGTGCTCCGACGGCGCGCTCGGATCCAGGATCGACGATCCGGCCTGAACGTTGGACCAGGACAGGTAGGTGCCGTTTTCAATGAAGTTGGTATAGATGTAGGCGTCGCCGTACCCGGGGCCGGGATCGCCGTTCGGCACGTCCAGCGTATTGAAAATGCCGTAGTAGAATTTGTAACTTTGCCAGGGCGAGAGCATGTCGCGGTCGGTCGAGAGTCCTGTGGGGTGATTGATGTGCTGCGGATCATCGGGCCCGATGTCTGTCGTATTCCACTGCAGATCGAATTGGGTCGTGGGATCATCCACGGTATCGGTAGTGGCGATGATGCCCAGCACCGGCGACGGCGGTGTGGCGTCGAACGGCAGGAAGCAGGATTGGGCGGCGCCGGCTAGGTTGTCGTCGGGCCGATTCTCATCGGCATCGACGGCATATACCTGCAGCATGGCGCCCTGCATGTCCACGGTTGCCACGCCGTGCAAGCTGGCGCGATTGGTCTGCATGTCGACAACCAGTTTCAAGTGGTCCCAGTAAGTCACCGCGCCGTGCCCCCGCAGGGTCACTTCCAGAACCTCAACGGATTCATTGCCGATGGGCTGGCGGGGCAGATTGGCCGCGGTCCATTCATCCATGAACGTGTCCAGGTCCAGCGTCAGCGTGTCCACTGGATTCAGTCGGTTGGTTGTGGCATAGGCCGTGAGTTGTAGCTCTGCGCCCCCCCCCCGAACCCATCCGCTAAACTCAATTTGGGGGGTCACGCCGGCAGAATTTTCAAAGACCAGAAGCTGAGTGGCCTCCCCCCCCCCGATCTGCCGCAGGCTTTGTTCGCCGGCATACACCCGGGTTGGATCCGCATCCCGGGTTTGAAAACTACAGGTTGAGTTCAACGTCCAGTCCCACCCCGTGACGGTCCGTTCAAAGCCGGGGTTGGCCAAGGCGCCTTCGATGGCCATGACCGGACAGGCCATGCCGGTCTGCGCCCGTTGCGCTGGCGTCAATCCATCCACCGCGGCGGTGGTGATCCGGTATTCGCAGATACCGCTGGACTCCTGCTGTTGGATGGGCAGCCCGTCGTCTCCGGCCGGATCGAGCACGCGATTAAAACCAATGAGGAACGTCGGATTGCTGAACCAGTTGATGGCATACCGGTCCGGATTCGCGGAGGGTGCGGGCTGGCCGTTCAGGAACAAGGCCCCCATGGCCGTAGGAGGCGTGACGTCGTTGTCCAGAACAGCAAACTCCATGGGATGAGACCCGGCATGGGTCTGGCTCTGGAGCCACACACCGCTGGCGGCCCGTACACTGATGCGGGCCCGGCCGGTTCCCAGCGGGACGGGATAGGTCCGGGGCACTTGGCCACTGAAGAGCTGGCAGGTATTTCCCTCGTACTGAATGGAGTCCATCTGCCGGAAGGCGATATTGGTGCACATCATATCGTCCCCGGAGTCCAACAGATCGAAGGTGGCGCCTTCGAGCACAAGGTTGGCGGGATGATAGACGATAAATTCGGCGATGACCTGGCCGGAGCCCATCATGCCGTCGCTGACCTGATTGGTGATTCGGGCCGGATCGAGAATGGCGTAGGACAGCACATCCGGCGGGATCAGGACGGTGGGATTGAGCACCCAGGCCACGAGGGGGTCGGTATGCTCGATGCTGGACATGGTGACCAGATTGGTAATGGCAGCCCGATCCAACAGATCGGCCACTTGCACCTGGAAGGTTGCTTCCAGCCGTTGGCCTGGCACCAACTGCCAGCCGGTGGCAAATTCAGGGAAGCTGTTTGTGAGGCCTTGTGGCGAGGGATTCTCATAGGTGATGCGGATTCGGCCGTTTGCACCAGCACCGCCGTCGCCGCCATTGGAGCCACGGGCTCCTCCGCCGCCGCCGGGCGCCATGCCGGGCTGGCCGGCCTGGCCATTGTTGCCGCCATCGCCGCCGGCACCTTCGCCATCGCCGCCATCCCCGCCGGTCGCCCAACTGCCATCCGCGCCATTCAACCCGTTGGCGTCGTCATAGGCCGATCCACCGCCGCCGCCCCCACCGCCGCTGCTATAGCTGCTGCGGTTGCCGCCGCTACCACCGGAATACCGGAGGGTGCCGATGCTTGTGGCCGCGGATCCGCCGGCGCCGCCTGAGTCCGTTCCGCCGGCCCCGCCCTGGGCCAGAACGGCGGTACCGTCGCCAAAATAGGTGTTGCCGCCGGAATTGCCCACCGAGCCGGAATGGGCGACTGCGCCGCCCTGCCCCACCACCACATCATAGGTGGCCGCAGGCGTGACGGCGACCGTGGCCCGGGCATAGGCGCCGCCCCCCCCGCCGCCGCGCCGGGTGGTGTAGTCGTTGCGAGGGCCGCCGCCGCCGCCCCAGGCTTCGACCACCAGGCTGGTCACGCCAAGGGGCACCGTGAACGTGGTCGTGGAGTTGAAATTGATCTTCGTGGAAGCAGCCAATCCGGCAGGATAGCGGATGGCGACCACGCCGGAACCGCCGTTGCCCCCGGCGCTATTCTGGGACCCGCCGCCGCCGCCGCCGGTATTGGCCATACCGCTTCCAGGGGTGAGGGAATCCGTTCCGCCCTCCCCACCGCCGCCAGTGCCTGCGGGCCCGGAGTAGGTCCCGGCTGAGGCGCCGCCGCCGCCGCCCACCCAACCAAACGGAGAACCGATGACAGAAGCAAAGGCTAAAAATTGCCGACCGGCCCCACCGGCCCCACCGATATTGCTGCCGCCTGATCCACCGACGGCACCTGCACCGCCGCCGCCGCCGCCGCCGGCCCCTACCTGATAGGCCCCAGGCCTCCCGCCGTCTTCCCCAAAGCCGCCCGACGCTGAACCGGGCTGCTCTCCTGTGCCGCCAAGATACCCGCTGTTGTTGATGCCGGCACCACCGCCAGAACCGCCCGCGTTGCCGTTCAGGAACAAATTGCCGCCGCCGCCGCCGCCCCGCGCCTCCAGCGAGCCGAACGTAGAATTCTGGCCATTGAATCCAGATTGTCCGCCGGATGCTCCCCCGGCGCCGCCCGCCCCCACCCCCACCGCAATGGTCTCGCTGGAAATGGCCACGGCCGTTTCGTGCACCACGCCGCCCGCGCCGCCGCCGCCGCGTCCGGCGTTGCCGGTGGACCCCGCGCCGCCGCCGCCGCCCGCCACCACCAGCACTTCCACGCTGGATATTTCTGGCGGCGGCGTAAAGCTGTGGCTACCAATGCCGGTAAAGGTGTGGAGATAGAAATTAGTGCCGTTTTCCTCAATCTGCGTGATCGTGCCCCCGCTTCCGGGCTGAATGGTGTACCCGCCGCTGCTTTCCGGGATCAAGGCCAGCGACAGACTGCCCGGCACCAGATTCAGTCCCTCCGGCAGGGGGTCGGAAAGTTGAAGAGCGGTTTGAATCTGGCTGCCAGCATTGCTGGCCACGATCGTATAGGTGATCACATCGTTCACATCCAGATACGCTGGCGCCTCGGCTGTCTTGACCAGGCGCAGGGCGCTGACGCTCACTGTCGCGAAACTGTCATTGTTGGCGAGATTGGGGTCTGGCATGTCGGCCGCCGTGACCTGGGCAACATTGGTCAGCACCGTATGGGCGGTGCCGGGTTCGACCCGCGCCACGAGATCCAGCGTGGCGGACGCGCCCACGTCCAGAGACCCGACCACCCAGAGGCCCGAGGCGGGGCTATACGTGCCGCGGCTGGTCATGTGCGATTCGTAATTCAGGCCAACCGGCAAGATGTCTTCGATCACAACCCCGGTGGTGGCCGCCGCGCCGCGGTTGCTGACCACAATGGCAAAAACGGCCTGGCCGTCTTCCTGGACGACGCGTGCAAAAGCGGTCTTGCTCACTTCGAGGTCGGCGCCGGGCATCAAGCCGGCATCCACTTCCAGGAGGGACTCGCCCGAGTCCAGGGTAAAGGAGTCCGTCCAGCCGGTCACCGGATCGACATCCGAGTTATTCCCGCCGCGCAAGCCAGCGGCATCGGCATCCTGCGTCGTAAAGAGATAGCCCGGGGGGGCCTGGAACAGAAGCCGATACTCGCCGGCGAGAATCCCAGGGAACTGATACCAGCCGTCGGCGTCGGTGGTGGTGCTAGACAGCCAGCCGCCGTCGCTGTTGTACAGGGCCACGATCACATTGGGGAATCCCGGCTCTCCGCTATCTTGTATGCCGTCGCTGTCCACGTCCCGCCAGACGAAGTTACCGATGCGGCCGTTGATGGGATCCTCATGCCCGACATGGATCGGATCGGGCACGCTGGGCGTGGAAATCACAGCCGAATTCATGACCGTTTCGGTGTTTTCGGGCAATTCCTCATAGGTTTTGATTTCCACGCGGTATTCCACTCGCCACCCATGGCCGGGTGCCAGCGAGGGCCGCGGCAGCACGAAACCGCCGTCATCCAGCGGGAACGGTGTATCCACCAGGTCATCGGGCAGGAGTTCTCTCAGATCATTTTCATCCGTGAAAAAGGTCGTGTCGGGCAGATATTCCACTGAATCCGGCAGATGGTCCTCGACCCGGATGTCATCCACCGGCACGCGGCTGATGTTGAAGATTTCGATGGCGTATTCCAAGTGGTCGCCGGGCGACACATAGCCATCAGCGTCATGGTCGAACCAGAGCGCGGAACGCTTGGTGGCGTAGAATTCGGGCAGCGGCGGAATCCCGGTGCCCATGTCCAGCCCGGGAGCGCCCGTGGCAGACGTCAGCACGTCCTGACCCCAGGCGGCCGCGAGACGGACGCCTTCATCCAGGGTATAGATCAGGATGCCGGTCTGGTTGCCGGAAGGGTTGAACACCTTGACCAGTTCCAGTTCTCGGATGGTCAGTGCCAGATCATAGCGGTAGCCGCTGGGATCAACAAACGCACCGGTGGTCGGGTCGGCGTCATAGTCGACATAGACGGCGGTGTTAGAGTCGCCGTTGCCGATGGTGGTGAGCCAGACCGGACTGCCATTTTCGTTCGGGCTAATGGTCGAGGTCGGATCGCGGCCAATGCCCAGTCCCACGAGCAGATGCGGGGTCAGGGAATTGCGGGGCACCAGGGTAAAGCCCCAGTCCCAGGTCCGGTTCTGGCCAGGGCTATTGTTGGAAAGGTCGGTGCCGGTGGAATCCGTGGTTGACAGGGCGTAGAAGGGTTCTTTGCCGAGCGTGTAGAAGTGGCCACCGGACCCATCGGTCAGGACTTGCTTGGCATACGAATTGGCCGCTATGGTGAGGGTGTTTGACGTGGAGTCGCCCGACACGCGGACCCAGCCGGCACCAATGCCAGCGGACCGCAGTGCCGCGCCATCATTCTGCGCAATGCCAACCACGGGAATCACCCGGCTGCTGCCGGCGGTGTCGGTCGGGAAATTCGTGCCGCCGGTATTGTTCACGATCAGCACAGCAGACGCGCCGGCGGACTGTGCGTTGCCGACCTTGGATGCAATCGAGGGGCTGTTTCCCGCGCTGCGGTTCACCAGGCCGACCCAGGCGCCGTCCGGCGTCGTGCCGCTGACGGACCCATCGCTGTTCAACTCCACCAGGGGGCCATACACATTGCCCAGTGAGGTGCCGCTCAAGGGGGCCGACGGATAGGATACGGTATCGTTGGCCATGTCGGAAACCATATTGGCACGCGCTCGCCAGGCATACGCCACCTGGATGTTCGTGGAATTGGGGTTGTACAGCCAGACGGTCGTGTCGGTTCCCTCCGTGCCAGATTCCTGCGGCGATTCGCCGGGGGTGGAAACCGGGGTGTAATAGCTGTCGCCCCATATGTGGGTAGGCACCAGACGGTAAAACCGGCTTTCGTAGCCGTCCTGCCGATCGCCGGTGATGAGATCCACCTGCACGGGATTATCGGACAGAATCCGCGCGCCGACGCTCAACCCCCCATCCACTAGATACGATTCCCCTTCTTGCAGAATGACCAGTTCGTCCCAACTCTCGTCATTGTTGGAATCAATCTGAATCTCAGCGCCGCCCCGGCCGGCCATGATGGCCGCCCCGGTGTATTCAAACATCTGGTGATCGACGTTGTCAGGCAGGTCTTCGCCAACCGGCACACGATAGTTGGTTCCCCAGTTGGAGGTGTCATAGACCTCGTTGGCGCCGGCCAGCAGCGTGGCGGATTGCGAGGCCCAACCGGCCCAGGTAACCGCAATCGCCTTGCTCGCCGCAATTTTGTCGCCAGCGCGAAACAACGGATTCTCCGGGTCGGGAGAATCGGGGACATCGATGGAGTTGATCAGGACAATGGTGGTCTGGCCGCCGATGATATCATCCGGCATGCCGGGAGGATGGCCGTTCAGCGGATTGCCATCGCCCCAAATCTGGGTGCCGGAGAGATTGGTGACGGAATGATACTGGTTGGTCGGATTGCGGATGTTCGTTTCAAACCCGTTTTCCATGTGATCGTAGTAAATCAGCGTGTCGTCGCTGGAAACCGTGATGACGACATAATTCCAGACCGGGCTGACCGGGGTCCACTGCGAGGCCAGCCACGTGGCACCGCCATGAAGGGTGGTGAGGGCCTCCAGCAACTGGTCGGCCGGAACCGGCAGATAGAAATCCTGAACCGGCACAGGATAATAGCGGCAAGTCAGGTCGCCGGATGCCTCGGCCAGCACGCTGGCGCTGTCCTGCGCGGTCAAGATGTGCGGCCCCACCCGCAGCGGCCGGTAGAGCACCTGTGCAGACCACTCGCCCGGGGCGATGGGGATAGACGTGATGTCGGCGGTGTCTGCAAGATTGCGAAACACGCCCATGAGACTGGTGGACAAATCCACCGTGATCGTGCCGCTGGCGGCGGTGGCCCAACCATTGGAATCCTGTAGCTCGATGTGAACCAGAACCGCGCTATCTTTATAGGACCAACTCGGCAGATAGGTGATGGCCAACTGGGCGGGGGTGCTGCCCGCCAAATCCAGGGCGACCTCGATCTGGCCATCCGCGCCGGAGCCGCCTGTCGCGCCACTCGCCCCCCGACCGCCGCCTCCCCCGCCGGGAATCAGACCGTCTATGCCCGCCGCACCGCTGTTGCCGCCGTTGCCCCCGGCCCCCTCGCCTGTTCCGCCGGCGCCGCCCACCGCGCCGCTGCCGTTACCGCCGTTGTGGCCATCCGCATGGGCCCAGGCGGACCCGCCGCCGCCGCCGCCGCTGGTGGTGCCGCGGTTCCCGCCGCTGCCGCCGGAATAGCGCACATCGCCCACAGATGTTGCCGCGCTGCCGCCGGTGCCGCCGTTGGTGGAGCCACCGCTGCCGCCCTGCGCCCGCAGTGTGGCGGTGCTGGCAAACCAGGAATCGCCGCCGGCTGGTGAATGGGTGGCGGCGGCCGCCCCGCCTTCACCCACCGTCACAATGCAAGCCGTGCCCGGCTCGACATCCAGGCTGGCGCGCGCATAGGCACCGCCCCCGCCCCCGCCCCAGCGACTGGTTCCATCGGTGCGGGTTCCGCCGCCACCGCCCCAGGCCGACACCGTGATGTTCGTGACGCCCCCGGGAGGAACAAATGTGCCACTCGCCGCATAACGGCTGGTCACCGTCTGCGCCTGGACCGTGGCATACGACGCCGCCAGGACAAGAACCCCCACGGCCCAACGGGCCCGGTGCAGAGGCCCACGGGACAATACACGGTGGTTGGGGAACAGCGTCTGTCGCCCCATTCTCACCGGCAACTGACCGAGGAAATGAAAATGACGGTTCACAACGCACCCAGAGATTACGGTCTCAATGGCCTTTCGCTTTTGAAGAAGAATGTTTATTCCTGTTGGGTCATGGCACTCACGTCTTAACCGTTTCTTAACATCTAATATCACTAATACTCTGAATCGGGGCGTTTCGCAAGTGATTGTTTGCATTTTGTTAAGATTTTTTTAGGCCTGTTCCCATCTGGCATGATTTTGCATTTTACGAGTCAGTCGCGCGCGCTCAAACGCCTGAAATAATCATGCCGAGCGCGTTTTTTAAACAGCCTCTTGCGGCCGCCACACCACCTGAGGGCGAAATGGAGCTGATGCGTCTGTGCCTGCTGGAAAAGCAAGGCCCGACGGGGTCGTCGAGGCTCCAAAGACACTGATTCAACGCTTGAATTATCCTTTTGCTCGCCCCTCTTCCATCGGCCAGCCTGCTGAGCCTTGTCGACGATAACCTCACAGGTGGAGTGCAAGAAAACTCCTTGCGCATGGAACATAAGCGGACTATGATGATTGCACGATGAAAACAACCCCATCCCATGTACGTTCATACCTTTCCAAGATTGGCAGGAAGGGGGGACAGAAGAGCCGCCGAACCCTTTCACCGCAAGACGCACGCAATATGGTTTGCGTTCGTGAGGCACGAAAGGCTTTTCGCGCCTTTCACACCCAGTGCTTCTGGTTCATGCGTGAGGATATGAAGGTAACGCGCTCGGATATCCCCGAGATTATTCGCGGACTGCGAATGAATGGAGGACGTCAGGGATTTCTCCTGGCGGCGAAACTATGCCCATAAGCGATATTCAAGCCGACGTCCTCCGGACGATTGCCGCCAACCGCAGCCCGGATAGCTATCTGGCCGGGGCCACCGTCTTGCACCGGGCCGAAGAGAGCCCTCGCTTCTCGCAGGCTCTCGACTTCTTTCACGATATTGCGGACCACGTTGCCCGGAGTGCAGAGAAGGATGCCGAGACGCTGCGCGCGGCCGGGTACGAGTTTGTGTGGCATCTGCGCACGCCGACATTCTATCGCGCCGTGGTGACACGGAACAAGCGGCAGCTCAAGCTGGAGTGGGCGCAGGACAGTGCATTCAGGTTCTTTCCCGTCCAGCAAGATGCACAGTGTGGCTATCGCCTGCATGATGCCGATGCCGCAACAAACAAGCTCCTGGCGCTGGCGGGACGTGACGAGATTCGTGATTTTGTTGATACCTTGCGTCTGCACGATACCTACCTCTCTCTCGGCGCCATGGCCTGGGCGGCCTGCGGAAAAGATCCAGGCTTCACGCCAGCCTTTCTTCTCGACCATGCCGGCCGCCACACCGCCTATACCCAGGCCGATTTGAACCGATTGCATCTGCGTGTACCCCTGGAGTTGACCACGCTGAAGCAGCGCTGGCTTGTCGCCCTAGATGAGGCGCGCGCGTTGGTGGACTCCCTCCCTCCCGATGAACTCGGATGCCTCTATCTCGGGCCGGACGGGCACCCCGTCACCCCATCACCCACGGCAGGCGGCTTCTCGTCTCTGGTTCGTCACAAGGGCACCACACGCGGGGCCTGGCCGACCGTATCCCCTTGGACGTGACGTTCACGAACATGCTCAAGACCGGCAAGGGGACCGATTTCATCGGGGTCGACATCTAATTTACCGCTCCAATCCCTGACCCCACGCACCCAGCGGGCACATCCAGAATAGAGCCCTGCTGCCGCCGCGCCCGCGGAGCGCGGGTTCGAGCCACATCCCGCCTGAAACGCCCCAAAAATCAAAAGATTCGTGAAAACAGCCACAAAATTAGCATTTTGTGCCTTTGGGGCCCTTCAACCCGATTTTGAAGTCCCTCCCAACGCCTCCACAGCTCCGGAAGACTCAGCGTTTTAAAATTCCAACTCCTTTGCCCATAGAACAAAATGCTATAATATGAGGGTTACCCTCTTTATATTTGGGAATTGAAAACACCTCCTCAACATGCCAGAGTGGCTCAGTTCGCACACATACAGAAAGAAGGGAGTTTTGCTGTGACGCGTCGAAAGACAGTGAACAAGACCGGCCTCGATCGCATTGACGGCATTCCCGTACATCATGCGTGGATTGGCTTCATCTGTCTGAAGTGCTCAGCGCTGAATACGGTAGACATTGGCTTGGAGCTTCTTGACCCCAATGATGCCTACGACTCGCAGTCTTGGAAATGTGGCCAATGTGGCTATGCCCACGCGAAATCGTCCGACCTTCCATTCAGGAACTGGTCGAAACCGTTCAGATCCAGAAAGTCCATTCGAGCGCAGCGCTTTTGGATCGGCTTCTTCAGGATATGCACCGAACACCCTTCGTCATACTGGAAGCAATGCAACGCATGCGGGCGTATTCTGCCTTTCAATTCCTTCAGTAAACACATCGGCTGGGGCCCGCTTGAACGGCAAATGGAATGCAGAAGCTGCAAAGGAGCCATCAACGCCGTCCTCAACCCGAAGCGTACTAAAGAACAACTGCATGAAGCATCGGTCAAACGCCGGATTGCCGACATGCTCCTCGTCGGCGAGAACGAACGCATTGTCATCGATGACCTGTTCAAGCGCTTTGGAGGGAAGTGCTTCAAGACGGGAAAGACCCTCGACAAGGCCAAACGCAAAACCTGGGCGATCGATCACATCCTGCCTTCCCGGTACCTATATCCGCTCACGTTTCGTAACGCCGCCCTTCTCTCGAAGGGGGCCAACGAGAACAAACGTGACCGATGGCCAAGTGAGTTCTACACCAACAACGAACTCATCCGACTGGCCAAAATCACCGGCGCGGATCTCTCCCTCCTGGCCAGCAAGAAGCCGGTCATCAACAAGGATATTGACGTGAACGCATGCGTCACTCGCTTCCTCAAGGTACGCGAGAGATCGAATCTAGAAAAACGTATCGAGGAACTAGTGAAACTGCTTCGTGACAACCGTCTCATTTCCAAGCTGTCTGCCAAAAACCATCGGCTGTTAGGGTTGTGAACATGGGATCTCACGGATGAGCCTCGCAGGAGTCAGAAACACGCTAAGCACCCGCTTGGACGAAGGAGACCGGGGGGATCGCGGCTGGTGAGTTCTGACCCGCGTACACCTTTCAGCGAACTGGATCTGCGGGATCACCCGCTACTTGTTTGATCGCGCCGGCGACCGCACAGTCACGCTCTCTGCCCCTGACTATCAGGCGATTGCTGGGCTTGTCGGAATCATCAACGTGGATCCTGGGGTAGAACTCCGCCGTCACCATTTGCTTGCGATGTATCGGCCGCTTCGCATATTCACGCGGATACCGGCGCATAGATGGGGACAGGTGCAACTCACACCGGCAGGCTGTGACCTGGCAACGGAAGCAGATACGGCCGCTGTCTTTGAGGGCATTCTGCGAGACATTCGCTTTGCCATCGAGCCCTGGGCTACGAGCGGGAGGGCGGAGGAATATGCCGAGTTTGATGTTCCCGTCTACGAAGCGACGCTCGCTGTCCTGGAACAGTGTGACGGATTCATTGATCGCAACGAGTTCGACTTCTTCGTCTCGCGCATTCGGTGGGAAGCGGAGATTGGATGGGCTGTCAACGCAATCGCCGAGTACCGCGAGCTCTCGAACCCCGACCAGGAATCCTTGCATCGAGAAGTGCAGTCGAGGATTCCTGCCGACGCCACAGGGAAGAAGTACCAGAACTGGCGCGATGTTGGGCTTCACACCTTCTCGCTCTTTGGGGTCGGCAAGAGCATGGTTCGTGACGGTCAGCGGCTGCTGCTCGTTGGTACATGGGCCGCGCCCGCGCCAGCACCTGCGCGTAGGCGAGGCTCAGACAGACGGGTAGCCCCTCAAACACCTGCGCTTCGGCTTCCCGATACGCCAGAGGACGACGAGCTCCTTGTGCCACCCGCTGCGGCAGAAGCGAATGACGGCACCGACGCCGAGGCATTGGTTGCCAAGGCCCTTCAATCCCAAGGATGGACTGTTGCGTTCTACACTAACCGACGAGGCTACGGATTTGACCTTTGGGCGAGGAAGGATCGGCAGGCGATGCTGGTCGTGGTCAAGAGTAGCACAGGAACTCTTGGTTCCATCTCGCTGACCGCAACAGAGCACCGGGCGGCACAGCAGCACGGTGCTCATTATGTACTGGCGCTGGTGGAACAGCTTGGCTCTGATGCTCCGCGTATTTACATGCTGGCCGACCCTGCGAACAGTCTGGAGATCCGAGAGCGACAGGCCACCGACTACACAATTGCCAGGCGCACGTGGACACAGG
Organism: Kiritimatiellia bacterium; assembly: GCA_028681135.1. Lineage (GTDB taxonomy): Bacteria > Verrucomicrobiota > Kiritimatiellia > CAIQIC01 > Lenti-01 > JAAZFE01. The sequence goes on from JAQUJC010000021.1 coordinate 41,283, forward strand.
CTCTCAGGGGGCAGGGCCCACGTTAGGCGCTCGCCCCTACGGCGTCGTGCTATTGCAGAACAAGGAACTGATGACTCTTGACCGTTCCCTTGTCTGCGATTCCGTGTGACTCGCAATGTTCCACGCTCTCCTCAAAGGCATCGACTGCTCTAAACCAGCGCCGGGCCACCAGTTTGAGATACTCGGACATGTTGCATTTGCGGCTCTTGCCAAGGTGTAGAACCAGAACTCCGTCAGGCTTGAGACGCTCTCGCGCCTGCCGGAAGAAAGGCTTGTAGACCTCGAAGTTCTGCTTCTGTCTTTCGTCAATGTACTCCTTGGGTCGCACCTTGAAATCACCGGCTTCCCACCCGCAGAACCACAGCCGCATCCAGTTCGCCAGGTAGAAGCGCGTACTGTCAAAAAAAGGAGGCGACGTGATGATGGCGTCGAGCTTGTCGACCTCGGCAGGCCACCATTCAGTCACATCTTGATCGAGTACGCTTCCCGGACGAAAATCCTCCGGCAGTGTAGCTGCGAGAGTCCGCTCCACCTTCTCTGTCAGTCTAGGGATCAGCGGGCGATACTCAGATGGGCCTGTCGGTGCAAACGGCGTTATTGGATGCGACCTGCGGCTCAGCGCATACGGCCGATTGCCATGAAGAATGTGCAGCAAACATGCGAACACCATTGCCTCTGCCTCCGTTCGTGCATGGCGCTCACGGAAGAAGCTTCGTGCGGCAAGTATCTCCCGCATCGTCTTGGGGTGGAAATAGTCGGGAAGCGGCTTGTTGAACTTGATCTCGGAAGCCTTTGCTATCTCCGACCTGTTCCCATTGTGGCCATGAATCGCAGTCTCGATTTCCCTGATCACAGCCATACACCCATCGCTATCTGCGTCACTCAACTTTGCGCGACTGATTGCAAGCGCGGCGGGGCTGATGTCAAAACTCCAGGACTGCCCACCGCGTAGAGCAGCCTCGAACGGGATCGTGCCCACGCCCGCAAACGGATCCAGAACGCGGCCTTGCTGCGGAAGAAATGTATCCACTAGGAAATAGGCCAGGGAGGGCTTCAACTTGCCCTGATACGAGCAGATAGAATGCCTAGCGTGCCCCCAATTCCTCTTGGCATACGGTTGCCTCTGATGCGGTAGTTCGCGCTTGAACGCCTCCCACTTCGTACTCCAGATTCCGTACTTCGCGCCCTTGCACTCACGTACACGACTGGCGCGCCGTTTCTCAAAGACCAGCAAGACTTGCCGCAGCGGGTCGCCGTTCCTCGAACAGCGGCGTCTGAGCTCAACCGAATCAAGCGCCGAGTAACCAAGGTCCTCAAGTAGATCAGCGAGCAGTGCATCGGTTGGGACATGTACGCCGTTGTATCGTGAATCGCCTATGTCGATCACGACCCTTGCACCCCTTTTGAGATGATGATTGGTCGCTTCAAAGACCTGCCCCATGTCATCAAAGTAGTCTGCAACCATCTTGGGGATACGAGAATCGTAGGCGTTGGACTCGATCTTCCTTACAAGCGTTTCTATCGCCGGAGTTCGAAATCGGGTTTTTTGCTTGAGGGAAACATCGTTGATGCCGGCGGTTACAGCATCATCCCGAAAAGCCCGTAAATCGCGGTCTGTGTGCAGAACCCTCATGAACCAGAGCTCCACCTTCGTGTTTCTAAAGTAGTTGGTGCCATTCAGGTAGGGAGGGCTCGTAACGAGAGCATCAGCTTCCACCGAAGGAATAGCTCCCATCTTCCTTGCGTTGAATGACAGGCACTCCGGGATCTCGCTGATCGTTTCGATCTTCTGAATATCCAGGATCATTTGACTCATCCGGTGCTGGACGGACGGCACAAACTCCTCGCGGGGCTTCAACAGTTCCTTTCCGTTCTTGAACCGCACATCGCCACGCCTGATCAGCCGGGAGCAAGGAAGCAAGGAGGATAGCACTGCCCATTCCAGAAGCCTGGCCACATAAGGCTCTGAGCACTGGAGAACATCAATCATGCCCCGAGCTCGGAGGAGTTCTTCAAACACGTCATTGTCAAAGAAGCGACTCTTTCCGAAAGTATCAAAGTACGAGCAATGAATCTCGAAATCTCGATCGGCGTTCTTGAGGAGAGACGGGAAATTTCCACACACCTCAAGAAGTCGATCGGCAACAGCTTCTCTCCTTCTCTGATCCAGAGAGAGGATTCCGATCTTCGTTTCGATCAGATACTGAAGCAGTGGGTTGAGCTCGCAGTAGAAAGTCTTGATACCCATGCCGGCGGCGGTGAGAGGAGTTGTGCCCACCCCCGCGAACGGTTCCAGAATGCTGTGCGCGTTTGGGGCATACTGCCGAAGCACCCCTTCCACAAACTGCGGCGAGTAGCCCTCAAGATACGGATACCAACTATGCAACGGCTCTTGCATTCCGCCTCGAAACGTCGCTTGAATGGCATCAATATTAGCAGCCGCCTTTTTCGGCTCGGCGCGATACAAAGTCGAGTGAGGTTCCCGGACGACGTTACGCAACCTGTTCAGGCAATACGAACTGACGGGGCGCTGATCGGCTGCGGCGGCATCGGACAAAGATTCGTAACACTCGTGTCCCAATGCCTGCCGGAGTTCGAGGCTGGTCATGTTTCGGACGGTAGAGTAAATAACAGAGTCACTTTCCCCAAAAGCGACCGTGAGATTTCTTCGCTTCTTGTTTCCGTTACCCGTTGCGGGAAAGTAGATCGTCTTGAATTGCTGACCCATAGTGAACCCCTGAAATATACACCATACTATGGTATATACTTCAGAAGACAAGCCCAAAAAAACGAAAAAAAAACGAAAATCAGTTACGACCTGATCAGCGAACGCTCCTACTCACTGGCAGGTGTCCTTGTCTGAGTCCCCCCCTGACAAACAAGCCCAAAAGGGGTCGAAAAGGGGTCCGACCCGAATGGCGATTAGTTAAGGCCTAATACTCTTGCGGTCAGTGGCTTGCGTCGCACCGGACCGGGCGTGTTTTCGAAGATCAAGGTACGGCTTATCTGCTCCATGCGCTTGAGGACGGCCTGGACGTCGCGCCACGCCTCGATGGCCTTCTTCATCTGTTCGTATTGCTCTTTGGACAGGGCGA
>JAQUJC010000022.1 GCA_028681135.1 Kiritimatiellia bacterium
TCAATATCCAATATTCAATATCCAATATCCAATGATCAAGTGGGGGCGCATTTGTAGGCCGGGGTTACATCCCCGGCGCTGGGATTTGGTCCGCGCCAGCCGTACAAGGCTGGCCTACAAGGGGAGGGAGGGATATCAATATTCAATATTCAATGTCCACAATCAACGGTCAGTGACTGTTGCGTTGTTGGGATCATTGCGGCGGAGGAGGCGGGGGAGCCAGGCGAGGAGGGCGAAGATTGCGGCACCGGCAAAGAGCAGCAGCAGTATCCGGGCATCCAGTTGGCCGGTGGCGAGTTGGCCGGCGGCGTGGCTGGTCCAGAGCAGGGCGAGGGTGTTGGGGATAACGCCGAGGGTGGAGGCGAGCAGATAGGTCCAAAAGGGTATGGCGGTGAGGCCGTAGGCGTAGTTGAGGGGGGCGAAGGGATTGATGGGCAAGAGCCGGGTGAACATGACGAGTTTCCAGCCTTCGCGGTGCAGGTGTGTTGTCAGTTTGGCGTAAAGGCGGGTGCCGCCAATGCGGCGTTGAACCCAGTCGTGAAACAGATAGCGGGTGAGGAGAAACGGACAGGCCATGCCCAGCGCCAGGCCGGCCAGACAGATGGGGAGCCCCCACCAGGGGCCGAAGAGCAGGGCAACGAGAATCCCCACCAGGGTCGTGGGCAGAAAGAAGATGGCGGCCGCCGCATACAGCAGGATGCAGAGCAGGGGGGCCCAATGGCCCGAGGCGTGGACCGTGGCGCGAATTTCCTCCCAGCCCATATGCTGGAAGAGGGGGGCGAGGTTCCCACGGAAGCAGTAGGCGAGGCCGGCGGCGATGACTAGCGCAAGGGCGGTCCAGTTGCGCTTGCGGTGATAAAAGGGACGCTTCACGGGGCCGGGGCGGGGCGAATCACGGCGGTGACGGGGCCGGGGGCCGCAAAGAGCGATTCTGCCGCGCCGCGGACGGCTTCGGCATCGAGATGCTTCAAGCGGTCGGCGGCCGCGAGGGAGTGGCGATAGCCCAGACCAAGCAGCTCATCGAGAGCGCATTGCTGGGCCAGAGCGCCGTTGTTCTGGCGCGCACGGGCCAGATCAGCGAGGAGTTGCTCGATGGCGCGTGCCATTTCATCGTCGCGCGGGCCGGTGGTGCGCAGGCGGTCGGCCTGGAGGTCGATTTGAGTTTCCACCTCGTCGAGGCCTTCCTCGGTTGTGCCGGCAAAGATTTGGAAGAGTCCGCCGACGGGACCGATGAACTGGGTGGCCCCCGTATAGTAGGCCAGCCCGCGCTTGTCGCGCACCTCGATGAATAGATCAGAGGAGAGGCCGCTGAGGGCATCCATCAGAACCGAGATGGCGTCTTCGCGGGGATCGCCAACGGCGATGCCCGGCCAGGCGCGGACAAAGATCGTCTGTTTGAAGGGCAGGGCTTGTTCCGTCCGCAACGGTTCGGCTGGGGGAGGGGGCAGGGCGGGCCATTCGGGTTTGGCTTGGGCGGGGAGTGTGGCAAAGGCGTTACTCACCAGGGCCTGGACATCGGCGGTTTGCACATCGCCGAATACCGCCAGCACCAGATTCGAGGTGCCGAGCAGCTTGTGGTGATGGGCCTGGAGCGCTGGGCGGTCCAGGGCCGCGACGGTGTCGGGGGTGCCCGAGGCCGAAAAGCGGTAGGGATGGCCGGGGAAGAAGGCATCGCGTACCATTTGCTGGGCATAGGTCATGGGGCGTTCCAGTTCGCGGCGGATGGCCGCAAGCTGTAGGTCGCGCTGTTTCTCGATTTCCTCGGGTGGAAATTGCGCGTCCAGCAGGCACTCGGCGAGAGTGTCGAGCATCAGGGGGAGGTCTTCGGATAATCCGGAGATGGAGAGGCCATAGCTATTCCGGCCGGAAAACGGGGTGAGATCAATTGCGCGGCTTTCCAGGCGCTCGGCCAGCTCGGCGGCGGAGTGCCGGGAGGTGCCACGCGTGAGCAGATCGGCCACGAGGCGGGTGATGCCGGCCTGGCCGTCGGACTCGACGAGCAGGCCCCCGCCCAGGACGGCAGCGACATGCACCAGGGGAAGCCGGGCGTCTTCGCGGATAATCACGCGCAGCCCGTTGGTGGCTTCGATGCGGCGAATATCAAGTTCAGCGGCATCGCGCCGCTGCGGGACCGGGACGGGTTCGCGGTCGGGGGTCAGCAGAATCCAGGAGCCATTTTCGGGGCGGAGGTACTGGCGGGCGACACGCGAAAGGTCCTCGGGGGTGAGGCGGCGCACCTGTTCGAGGTAGGTTTCGACATGGCGGGGATTGCCGGCGTAGAATTCGCCCGAGGCCATGGAGGCGGCCTGGCCGTTCATCGAGGCGAGGCTTTGAATGGACTGGACGATGACTTCGCGCCGGGCCTGTTCAATGCGAGCGGCGGCGAAGGGCTCGGAATGCCAGCGGCTGATTTCGTCGCGAAGGGCCTCCATGACGGCTGATTCCTGGTCCGGGTCCAGTTCGGCGGTGACCCCGAAGAGGCCGGGGTCTTGGGGGGTATAGCTCCAGGCGTCGATGTCGTGGACCAGGCGGTCTTCTTCGCGCAAACGCCGCACCAGAGGCGAGGAGCGGCCAGAGCCGACGGCGGAGGCCAACACGTCCAGGGCGGGGGTATCGGGGTCCGCCAGATTCGTGGTATGAAAAACCCAGGCGAGGCGGGTAATTTCGTAGGGGCCAGTCTGGCGCAGGATGCGCTCGGCGAGTTGTGGGGGTTCGGGAGCAATCACGACTGGGGTGCGGGGGGTGCGGGGGATGGTGGCGAGGCGCTCGCGGATGGCCGCAGCCATCTCCTGGACGGGCACGTCGCCGGCCACGGACAGGATCATGTTGTCGGGCGAATAGTGGCGGCGGTGGTATTCCACGAGGTGGTTGCGGGACATGGTGACGAGGATATCGCGCCAGCCGATGACGGGGATACGATAGGGGTGCTCGCGGAAGGCGGTCTCCCACATCAGGCGCAGCATGACGCGCCCCGGGTCGTCTTCGCACATGTCCACTTCGCGCAGGATGACCTCGCGTTCGCGTGCCCATTCGTCTTGGGGAAAGGCGGGATGGAATACGGCGTCGGTCAGAACATCCAGGCCGACCTGCCAGCGGTCGGCGGGGAGGGTGGTGTGAAACACGGTGCGGTCATTGGAGGTATAGGCATTGATGTCACCGCCCGCGTCGGCAATCTCGGTGGAGACCTGGCCGGGGCCTCGGGTGGGGGTGCCCTTGAAGATCATGTGCTCCAGATAGTGGGACAGGCCGCCGCCGAGATGGTCGTCTTCATGGATGGAACCGGCGCCGACCCAATACTGGATGGCCACCAGCGGTGCCCCGCGGTCTTCTTTGAGCAGAACAGTCATTCCGTTGTCCAACGCAAAGCGCTCCACACCACTGTTGGCGGTTTTTAAGACATCCACGGGGTCCTGGGACATAGCCAACTCCTGAGTAATCAGCACAGCCGTGGTCACGGCTGCCAGATGGAATAATCGTTTCATAAGGCGGAAAGGTAACACAATTGACGCGAAAAGAAAGGGCCGTCGAGCGGCGGGCGGCGGGGAGGATGTGGGGCCGATCACCGTTTTTTCAGGGTGGAAGGGTTGCGCGCAGGTGGTAGAAGGCCGCGGCGTTGGTGGCGGCGATGGGGAAGCGCACAACGCCGCTCTGGAGGCGATTGGTCTGGGCCACCTGATGCCAGACGATGCGGCCGCTGATACCCTGGCCCTGATAAAGCCGCCAAATCGAACTCGTGGTGAGCCGAGCACAGGAAACCTCAAAATAAAGATTGGCACCGGCGAGGGAGGCTTCAAAGCGCGACAGAGGATCGTTGGTAGCCGTGCCGGCAATACGCTCGTGGGTGTCGGTGATGCCATCGTTGTCGGAATCGATTCCCCAGATGGCTTCGGCCCATTCGGGGCGGTCGATGAAGGGGTTGCGGTTGCGTTGATAGCGCGTAAAAATAATGTTGTTGCGCTCACGCTCGGCATCGTCGGGCGGATCGAGCGCGTGCCACAACAAGAGGGTGCTCAGGAGTCCCATCGTGTTGGTGTGGGACGGGTCGCCGGAGAATTGGAGCAGATTGGTGTTGTCCTCGTTGCCATCGTAACGCGTCGCCATGTACAGGACCGCCCGTGCGACATTGCCCTTGGCGGCGCGAGGCGGTTCGAAGGAGTCGCTGTCCAGGCTGGTGAGGGGTGCCCGGTGGGTGGCCGGAGCCTGATAGCCGGGATCGGCGGAATCGCTTTGGTCAAAGTACAGATTCCCGCGCAGCCCGTTGACATCCTTATCGGCGGCATAAAGATTGTGGACATCGACCTGGTCCGGGCCGTCGTTGCCCAGTCCACGGGATTCCGGCCAGCAGTGCTCTTTGTTCCATCCATCGGTATTGGCATTATAGGCGGACATTGGCACGGAGGAGGTGGGATTATACAGCAGGAGCACGTTGTTGGTGTTGGCTGGATCCGTGTGCAGGACCCGCATGGCATTGTTTTCCTCGTTGTCATCGAGCATGATTGTGTCTGTGGAAATGATCTCGTGCAGCTTGGCTTTGAGAGCGGTGCCGGTCAAACCTTCGGCATAGTGGTAGTAGGGGTAGATGGGGGTGACCTCGATGGAGAATGGCCGGGAGGTGGTGCCGTCTTTGTCGCTGGCGTAGAAGACGACATCATAGCTGCCGGTCTGCGTCTCGGCGGGGGTCCAGGCGAAGGTGGCGATGAGGGGGGCGGCACCGGTGCAACTATTGAATGCAGCGCCGGCGGGTACGCCGGTTGCCCAAAGCCGGACATCCGGCTCCTCATTTGGCTCCGTTGCTCGCACCGCCAGTTCGATCAGGCGGCTGTGCTCGCTAAGCACACGATTGGTGTCGGGTGAAAAAAGAAGGGTGGGCGGTTCGGGATCGGCTCCGCCATAGGAGGTCCAGGAAATGTTATCGATGGCGGCCTGGCGAGATTGCGAATCACGCTGCTGGATGCGGAGCGTGAAATGGCCCCCGACGTTGATGGGAATCGGCCCGGTATTGATCACGACGTTTTGTGTGCCGCCGGTGATCGTATGGCGCAGGGTGTCGTTGATGAATACCTCGAAACTGACGCCTGCAGCAAACATCTGCATCCAGTCAAACGACAGGGTGCCGCAGCCGCCTCTCAGCACGCCTGATTCCACATAGGCATCGGCTTCCCTATTTAATCCAGGGGTGCCGGGCGCGGTGATGAGTTTGCTGCCTTGACAGTTGTTGTAAGTCCACATTGAACCATCCTGGCCGAGGAACGTGCCATCGGAGTACGAATTCGCTGTGACGGGATAATGGGCGAAGGTTTCAAAGCCATCCGCGGGGGCCCGCCATGGGAGTAGGACAACCAGCGCGGCGAGCAGCAGCAAACGAGTCGGCTGGAGACGAGGCGACATAAAAAAAAGGATAAAGGGTGGGATGGAAAAAAGTGAAGGAAAAACGCAACCCTCCCCAAGGCGGCGGACTCCAGTACTGAGCCCTACAAGGGCTTAATTGGCGCGGGCGGCTTTGATGAGGCGGCGGGCGTTGTCGCCTTTCATTTGGGCACCGAGGCAGCGGACGCTACCGCCGAGGCGTCCGACCTGCGCCGCATCCACGGGCACCACCACGCGGTCGGTGGCGGCACGTATTTGTTCCAGGGCGCGGGCATCGCTCTCTCGCCCATAGACGGGTACGTAGAGGAAGCGATCGGTCAAGGTGGCGTTGAGGTGCAAGCCGGTGGCGGAGCCGTATTCGGGATCGAAGGCGTCGTTCACCTCATCCCAGGCCAGTTCGATGATCTGGATTCCGGGGAAGGCGCTGCGCAATTGGTGTACGACGGCATCGTGGTAGTTGTCGTGGCCTTGAGTGATGGCGACGGTGTTGGTGCCGAGAAACGCCGCGATACCATCGGCGTGCCCGAGCCGGTCGTCGGGATCGGCCGGAAGGATGGCGATCTGATCGGCACCGAGATGCTCGTGCAACAGGGCCAGCGCCTGAGTCCGGTCGAGATGGTTATCGGTCAGGAAGCGGTCGCTGACGATGGCCCGCCCATCGCCATTGGCCACCACATTACCGCCATCGAGAATCCAGGGCACCTGCTGGATATCGAGCGTCAGACGGTGGGCCAGTTGCACGACATCTGCCTGCGTTCGGTCGGCGCGGGCCTGGCTGCCGGATTGGGCGGCGGCGGCATAGCGGAACAGGATTGGCTTGTCCGGCAGCACAGGAAAGAAGTCCCGCGTCCAGATATCGCGCATGGGCGCCTCGAGCAAGATGTCGGCGGGCAAAGTTTGGGCCAACTCGCGCAGGGTGGCGCGATCGCCCAGAATGACGACATTGTCCCGGCCCAGGATGCGCCGGGCGTAGGCAGTTTGGAATTCCAGGATGGCTTGCCGCAGAGGCTCGTAGTAGCGGTCAGCAGTGGGCGGGGCGGCCAGAACAATGAGCGAGCGGGCGGGGGCCGCTACATTGGATGGCGCCTGGGCCCAGGCCACGGCGCACCCCGCCAGCACGCTGGCGACTGCCAGGCTGCGGACCATCCGGCTACGGGTTACCAAGCAGGGCTTTTTTCAGGGAGGTCTGGACGGGGGCCTCGCCCAGCCAGATAGCGAAGACAGCCTGTTTGAGGTCGAGGCCCGGCAGAGTGGCCAGGATGGTTTCCTCGAAGGTATCAGGTTCGCCCTTGGTGCGGATTAGCGTTTTATAGGTGCTGGTGAGGCCATCGGGTCCGTAGTTCATGAGGATGACATCGCCCTTATGGAAAACGGTATCGTCGAACTGGGCCAGGAAGGCCGCCTGTTGCTCGGTGGCATACCCGGATTGGGCGGCCTTTTTGAAGCCTCCAGTAGTTGCGCTGATATAGCGCTTGCGATTGATGAGGCCGCTTTTGATGGTCAGGATGTAGGTCATGGGCTGATCGGCATCGATGATCGTTTTGGCGTCGGCCCCTTTCAGGGCAGGGGGCACGCGCAGTTCCAGTTCATACATGGCGCCCAGGAGGGGCTTGGTGCGCAGGCCGCTGCCGTTCGCGACCAGGGCGTCGGCGATGTCGGCACTCGCCACTAGGGGTGTCAGGGTGAGGGCGGCCAGGAGGACGAGACGTTTCATGAGGAACCTTTTTGTTCAGGGTGAGGGGGGGGGGGATAACGGGACGGGACAGAGGGCGTCGAGGGCGCGGATGAATTTTTGTTCAATGACAGGCCACGCATAGTTGCGGGCGACAAAGTCGCGGCCGCGTTGCCCGAGCGTGGCGCGTGCCTCCGGATGGTCGAGCAGGAATAGGAGCTGGGCTTCGAAATCAGGATAGTGGCGAAACCAGAGGCCAGCGTTGGCGGCGCGGCATTGACTGACAAGGACGCGGCTTTGGGCATGGACCAGGCCGGGGGTGCCGGCCAGAAAGGCTTCCAGCAGCACGATGCCGAAACTCTCGTTGACGGAGGGATGGATGAAGGCCACGGCGCCAGCCATGGCCTCGTGTTTTTCCTGTTCGCTGACAAACCCGGCATCGAGGATATGGGGCCAGAGGCTGACGGGGGCTTCGATGGCGCCGGAGCCGGTAAAGACGAGGGAGACATCGCGCCCGGTGCGTTCACGGAAGCTGGCCATGTAGTCGCACAAGAGGGGGGTGCCCTTGAGCGGTTCGCGGCGGCCGGCGTAGAGGACATAGGGGCTCGACAGGCCATGGCGTTTGGCGAAGGCGGCAGGGTCGACCTCGAAGGGGTCGAGGCCCATGCCAACGATGCGGGCGTTGGCGTCGGGTATCCCAAACAGTTCGATGGCGAGTTCGTGTTCCGCCTGCGAGTTAAAGAGGCAGCCGGCCGTCTCGGTGAAGAGACGGCGCATGCAGGCGAGGCGGGCAAAAGGTTCGTCATGCAGACAAGGGACCACGAGAGTGCGCGCCGGATGGGCCATGGCGGCGAACCAGGCCAGGCCAAACAGATAGGGGCCCGTCACGATGGCACGGTAGTCGCTGGCGTGTTGGGCGAGATGCTTCATCAGCGCCGAGGAAGACACACCGTTGCGAAGCCAGCAGAGCTCCTCGTCGGGTGTGATGGCACGACCGCGGTCAATCGCCTGCTGGAGCCGCAGGAATTCGGCGGCGTCACGCTCGTCCACAGGAAAGAAATGGACCTCCATGCCGTCGATGGACTTTTTTCCGGGGGGCAGGGAGTTGGCCCACGTGTAATGGCTTTGGGCACAGGTGGTGAGAAAATCGACGGCATAGCCGCGGGCGGCGGCATGGGTGGCCAGATTTTTCAGCAGCGTTTCGGCGCCGCCGACGGCCCCCTGGCCGGCGAAACGCGGACAGACAAAGGCCAGGCGGTCAGGGGCCATGGCCGCTGGTCGTGGCTTCTAGTTCCGCCATGCGCTTTTCGAGGGCGGCCAGTTTCGTGGCAGTTTGCTCTTCCATGCCCTCCAGCGCCGTTACAACGAGCCCGTTGACCTGGTTTTGCTGGGACCAGAGGCGATAGGTGTAGAATTTGAGTAGGGTCCAGATCATTTTTTTGAACGCGACGAGCAGGGGGCCAAGGACGCGGCGGCGCTCGTGAATGTCGAAGTCGGCAATATCCACAAAGACGGCTTCGCGCAGGCAGGTGAGGTAGAAAGCAATGAAGTCATCGGACGCGCGCAGGTGAACCAGGTTGGTGCGTTCAGCACGGGCGACGCGTGCATCGGCATAGACGCCATCGGCCATTTTGCGGTCGACCGTCGCCTGCAAGTCAGCGACGAGCTGCTCGGCGTCAAAACCCGGGGCACCAATGGAAAGAGCGGGGGTGTTAGTCATGCGGCAACTGTACTCTGTCGGCGGGGGGCGGTGTCAAGGCGGGAGGGGCACGGCGGATAAAGTGAACGATGCGCTCGGCCAGTTCGGGGTGGCGGGCTTCGAGGGGCAGAACATGGCCGGCGTCAGGCTGCTCGACGAGTTCGGCGGGGGCGGCGTTTGTGGCGGCGGCAAAAAACTGGCGCGTGGCGGCGGCATCCACGATTTGATCATCGGGGGCTAGCACCACGAGGAGCGGACCGTTCCAGTCGGCGGTGTGCGGGCGGATGGCATCGATGGTGGCGAAGAGCGAGCGATAGATATCGCGGTGAATAAACTGATCGGTGTGATACGTGGCACGGGCATCTGGATTGTGGAGGTCGTTGGGCAGGCGGGACTCCACAACGCTGGAGATAATTAGCAGCTTATCCAGGAGGCGAAACCATTGGCGCGATGTCAGGAGGGGGCTGCGGTTATTCGAGGGTTCGATGAGGGGCGCCAGCAGGACGAGGCCAGCGATGGCGTTGTCCGGGCGCAAGGCGGCGTCGAAAGAGAGGGTCCCCCCCAGGGAATGTCCGACCAGCCAGATGGGTCGACTGGGGTCATGAGCACGCAGGGCGGCAATTTCGCGGTCGATATCGGAGCGCCAGTGAGCGAGGGTGGTGCCCGCCATGTCGTCCGGGGGGACGCCGCTGCCGCTCAGGTGGAGAGCCCGCGTCGCCATTCCCGCTTTGGCCAGACACGGCGCCAGGCGTTCGAAAACGGAAGGGCCATCGGCAAAGCCGTGGATCAGCAGAAGGGCGGGTTGGCCGGCGGGGTTCAGGGTGAAGGGGGGGGGCGGGAGGCGCGGGATATCGGCTGCCGCCACGTGACGTCGAATCCAGAGGGCATACAGGGCGTCGCCGGCCAGGTACAACCCGATTCCGACCAGCAGGGTTACCAGAATGCCCGTTGCCCCGGAATGAAGAGAGAGCGACACAGGAGCGGGCAGGAAATCAATCGCTGCCGAACCGATGGGCGGTCCCGGCGCTCTTCAGCAGGTCCGAGAAGCGGGGGGTATCGCTGCGTTGTTCCATTTCCTTTTGAATGGCATAATAGACGAACAGAGAGTCGTCTGTGGCGCGATGCGCCTGCATGCCTTCCGTGGAAATATCGTAGAGATTAATCAGGTCGGCGACCCGGTGGTTCTTCATCTCGGGCCGCCAATTGCGGAACATGGCCAGACTATCGAGGCATGCGTTTTTAGGGGTGGGCATGTTGTTGCGGACGGCCTCGGCGGCGATGAAGCGGATATCGAAGGGCGCATTGTGGGCAATGAGAACCGCACCGTCGATGAACTCGAGGAATTCAGGATAGACGTCGGCAAAGACCGGTCTGTCGGCCAGCATTTCCGGCGTAATGTTGTGGACCTTCTGGACGTACCACGGAATGGAACGTTTTGGATTGATCAGCCACGTCTTTTCGCCGAGATTCTCGCCATCCCGAATTTTGACGGCACCAATTTCGACCAGGCGGTCTTTGGTGGGACTGAAGCCGGTGGTCTCGGTATCGAACACCACGAAGGTGACATTCTTCATGTGGGTATTGCCCGCGGGCATTCGGAAGGCCGGCGGCACCACGGAGTTGGAGTCTGCGGCGACGGCTGAAAACAGCAGCAAAAATGAGCATATCCAGACGATATACTTGAGAATAGGACTTTTCATTAACGGCCTCCTTGCGGTTCCGTTTTATATTTCGTTGCCAAATTCCGCCGTTCCTTACGGAGCAACTGGTGCCACAGGCTTACCGGGCAAACCTCTAACATTGACGCAAGGGTACTCTAGAAGTGGATGAGGGTCAAAGGGGAAATGCGTTGGAAAACGCGGTGGAGATGGCGCAGCAATAATACGCTTGGTCACGCAGCAAAAAAGCGCTAGGGTCGCGTTCATGCACCAGAGACGAATTCAGTTGTGGTGGGGGAGGCGTTGTTGGATATGGGCGGTAGCCGCGATGGGGCTATGGGCGATGGCCGTCAGCGGCGGGGCTGCAACGAACACGTCGGATACGGCTGAGCTGGAGCGGGAGCCGTCACTCCGTAAAATTGATTGGGATCAGGATGTCGACGCCCGCAAACGCATTAACTATTATCGCAATCGCCTACCCAAGGACCTGCGCAAGCGCAACAATTTTGCCTGGGCGCGGGCGGATATTCCCGGATTGCGCAAGAAAGAGTACTACGCCCACAGCCGAATCCAGAGTCTTGACACCTTGTCCTCGCGGGCGGCCAAACGGATTTCGGGTATTTCTCCCAAGCCGGATTTTGAGACAGCGCAATTTGAAACCATCATGGTGGACTACCAGGGTAATATTGGCGGACCCAATGCCATTCCGCGCTGGTTTGATACCGAATACAAGATCATCGAAGATATTGCCTCCCGCCTTACCGATCCGTCTGTGGAGGGTCATATCCTGCTGTTTACCGAGTTAGAGCCTTGCCTGAGCTGCTGGGGAGTGATGAAACAATTTCTGGCGATCTACACCAATGTTGAAATCGACGTGCTTTATAACTGGCCCTGAGCACGCCCGTGCCGCGCGGGACGGGGGGAAGCGGGCAACTCTGCTCGCCGCGCGTCAGCAGGACTAGCGCCAGCCAACACAGGAGAGATAAATGAAACAGACTCGGGCAAGACTAATATGGATGGGATTGGCGGCGGCGTGTGTTCTACTGGCGCAGGGTGTTCTGGCCCGGCCGGCAGCCGATGCCTATGATCCGGAACCGGGCATTCGGCAGCCCACGTTGCGTAAAATCCAGGCCAAACGCGATGCGACCGTCATTGAGCGCATTGAGCTGAATCGCGCGAAGCTGCCTGTGCAATATCGCGAGCGCTTTAATTTTGCCTGGGCGGCGGCCAAGATCGATGGCCTGGAAAAACAGGAATACTTTGCGCATAGCAGCATCCAGAGTTTGGATACGGTTTCCAAGCGAGCCGCGAAGAAACTGGAAGGGATTTCGCTTCGGCCTGATCAGGGGCGCTATTACACCCTGTGTGTGAACCGCAACGACATTGTCGATGGACCGGATTGCTGGCAGCGCACGGTGGATACGGAATATAAAATTCTGGAAGATATCGCGGCGCGTCTGTCGAGCACAGCCGTTAAAGGGCGCGTCAAGCTCTACACGGATCTACCCCCCTGCGCGAGCTGTTGGAACGTGATGAAGCAGTTCATGGCCGAATACACCAATGTGCGTGTTCAGGTGCTCTACAAGATTAAATAATTGCAGAACAGGCCCGCCCCTGCGTGAGGCCTTGATTATGGCCTGTTTGCTGTGTAAGATTACGTTATGAAATCCAATTATTACAAACTCCGTTGCGCGGTTGTAGAGATGTTCTACGAAACGTTGCGCGAAGAAGATTACACCATTGGACAAGCCACATCACGGTGTCTGGTGGAATTCCGCCGGGAAGTCCAGGGGGGGAAGCAGGAGGGCCTGTTTGTTCTGAGTGCACTGCTGTCGCGTGTGGCCCGGCATGAACCCGCCATTCTGGTGGATTTTATGCCGGAAGTGACCGCGCTCAGGGCCTTGGGCAAAAAACCGTCGTGTTGGAAAAATGTGGACCCTACCGCGAAAGAACGCATCAAGGAAGACGTGCGGTTTGTCAGCGAAAAGGCCGAACCCTAGCGTGACCGAGCCCCGGCGGCAAGGGGTATGAAATCCCCTTCGCGGTTTGTGCTCACCGACATAGATGTCGTCACACGGGCGTTGGTCATGCAGGCCGATTCGGTGTGTTTGGGCCTGTGGGCCAAGGCCTGTGCCGAACGCGTATTGCCGTTTTTGGAACGCCAATGTCCAGATGAAAGGCGTCCGCACCGTGCATTGGACATTTTGCAGGTGTGGATTGATACAGGCCGCTTCCAGATGGCGGCGATCCGCAAGGCCTCGCTGGATGCCCATGCTGCCGCCCGCACAATGGGGGCCGATTCGCCTGCCCGCTCTGCGGCTCGTGCCGCCGGCCAGGCGGTCGCTACGGCCCATGTGCGGACCCATGCGCTGGGGGCGGCGCAATATGCCTTGCAGGCTTTGGACCGGGCCACAGCGCCGGCGGATGCCCCGGCACGCCTTGCCCAAGAACGGGATTGGCAACGGGCGAAACTCCAGGACCTTCTGGGCGGCGCTGAGTTGCGGGTAGGGGCATCGGGGAGGGGGACCGGCGCGAGAGTGGGCGTGGGGCAGGCCGCCATTCCCCCGTCGCTACACCAGGCCTTGGTCGAGCATGGCGTTGGCCACCTTGACGAATCCCGCGATGTTGGCTCCCATCACATAGTTGCCGGGTTGCCCATATTCCTGGGCCGTTTCGAAGGCACTGGCGTGGATGGAGGCCATGATCAGTTGTAGGCGGGCTTCGACTTCCGCGCGCGTCCAGTTCATGTGCATGGAGTTTTGGGCCATTTCCAGGCCGGAGGTGGCGACGCCGCCGGCGTTGGCGGCTTTGCCCGGGCCATAGAGAATCTGGTGCTGCTGAAACACATCCACGGCCTCGGGGGTGGAGGGCATATTGGCTCCTTCCGAAACGAATTGGCAGCCTTGTTGCACCAGCGTGACAGCGTCGGTTCCGCTGATTTCGTTTTGTGTGGCGCTGGGAAAGGCCCCGTCGCAGGGAATCCCCCAGGGCGTCTGGCCGTCCAGATAGTGGCAGTTGAATGTCTGGGCATATTCAGCAATGCGCCCGCGCTTCACGTTCTTTAACTCCATGACGAAGGCCAGTTTCTCGGCATCGATGCCATCGGGGTCATGGATGGTGCCAGCGGAGTCCGACAGGGAGACCACCTTGCCGCCGAGCTGGTTGATTTTTTCCACCGTGAATTGCGCCACATTTCCAGCTCCGGAAACTGTGCAGGTTTTGCCTGCGAGGGTTTCGCCTCGAGTCTTGAGCATTTCTTCGGCAAAGAAGACACAGCCATAGCCCGTGGCTTCGGGCCGAATGAGCGATCCGCCCCATTGGAGCCCCTTGCCGGTGAGTACGCCGGTAAATTCATTGCGGATGCGCTTATATTGACCGAACAGATAGCCGATTTCGCGTCCGCCGACGCCGATGTCCCCGGCGGGCACGTCGGTTTGGGGGCCGATATGCCGGCACAGTTCCGTCATGAAGGACTGGCAAAACCGCATCACTTCAGTATCGGATTTGCCCTTGGGATCGAAGTCGCTGCCCCCCTTGCCGCCGCCCATGGGCAGGGTGGTCAACGAGTTTTTAAAGGTCTGTTCGAAGCTCAGGAACTTCAAAATGCTGAGATTCACAGAGGGGTGAAAGCGCAAACCGCCTTTATAGGGGCCGATGGCGCTATTGAATTCGATGCGAAACCCGCGGTTCACGCGCGGCTGCCCGGTATCGTCAAGCCACGGCACACGGAAAATCAGTTGGCGTTCGGGCTCGACGATTCGCTCAAGGATGCGGGCCTCTTGATAGTAGGCATGGCGCTGGAGGACCGGGTCCAGCGACTCTAGGACTTCGTGGACGGCCTGGAGAAATTCCGGCTCGCCGGGATTGCGGCGGTGTAAGTGATTTAATACGTCTTGACTATAACTCATGGGCGGTTCCTTTGGATGTAGTGGCATGGCCGCTTTATACGGAAATGCGTGGCCGTAAAATGATCCGTAAAAGGGGTGTATTCAACAAATAATGCAAAAAATATTTGATAATACGGAAATATTGCCGATAATAGCCCCCAATACGATCAGTGTTACGGCACAAGACCGGGAAAAGGGCAGGCAACGAATGAAACAGACGCCACAGGACATCCGAAAACGGATATTAAAGGTATTGGCGCGTCTTGACGGTCCGGCGGGAGCGTCGCGGATTGCGGAATTGTTGCGGGGCTGGGGGGTGGACCTCAGCGAAAGGAGTATTCGACTCCATCTGGCCCAACTGGACCGCGAGGGTTTGACCGAATTGCAGAGCCGCCGGGCCGGACGGAAGCTGACGGCCCGTGGACACCGCGAAGTGGACCGGGGCGATGTGGTGGAACGTCTGGGGTTCATTTCGGGGCAAATCGACGAATTGACCTACAAGATGGGGTTTCGCTTGCGGACGAGCAGCGGCACGCTCGTGGTGAATACCACGTTGGTGCCGGCCGAGAATGAGGCGGCTGCCGTGGAGGTGGTCCGGCCCGTGTTTGCGGCCCGCCTGGGCATGGGCTCGCGGTTGCTGATTCGACGCGCTGGCGAACTGTACGATGTGGCACGGGCGGCCAAAGTTCCGCCGGGTAAAATAGCCTTGGTGACGGTGTGCAGCGTGACCCTGAACGGTATTTTGCTCAAAGAAGGCATCCCGGTGACCTCGCGCTATGGCGGGTTGCTGGAGTTTCGCAACCACCTGCCAGTGCGCTTTGTGGAGTTGCTCGAGTATGGCGGAACCACCCAGGATCCGCTGGAATTGTTTATTCGCGCGCGCATGACCCGTGTGCGCCAGTGTGTGCAATCGGGGGAGGGAGTGGTGGGGGCGAGTTTCCGGGAGTTCCCCTCGAGTGCACTGCCGGACGTATTGAAAATCCGGGATCAGTTGCGCTTAATCGGACTCGACGGCATCCGGGCCGTCGGTATGCCCAACCAGCCGCTCTATGGGATTCCCGTGGGGGAAGGCCGCACAGGCTTGATCGTATTGGGGGGACTCAATCCAGCGGCGGCCCTGACCGAAGCCGGACTGGTCAGCGAAAATCGCTCCCTGGCCGGGCTGCTCGACTATCGGGAGTTCCCCGAATTTCGTCACCTGAACATGTGGACCCAACGGGGGGAATGAGCCAAGGGGCCCGTCCCGTCTGCTGAGGAGGGGGGGGGGGGGGGGGGGGGGTGAGGAAAGCCGACTAAATCGGCGGCATCGGCACTTTTCCGGCCGCAGTTGAGGCCGTGGCATAAGTGGGGAGGCCATCGCGAACATGGCGCACGTCTTCAATCGTATAAAAGGCCGCGGGATCAAACTCGGACAGGAGGCGCTTAAATGCCGCCAAGCGCTTGCGGGGCATCAGCGTCACCAGAATTTGGACCGGCCCGCGAACCCCGTGGGCATCCAGACGGGTCGCGCCAAACCCGGCGGCGGACAGACGTTGGGGAAAATCCCCAATCGGCTTGCCGCTGATGACGCGGACAAGAGCCCAGCCCACGGCCAGACGCTCCTCGAAGAACATGCCAACGAAGGTGCCGAGGGTGAACCCCAGGGCATAGGCAATATACGTTGTCCAGTGCGGGGACCCGGTCAATACACGCGAGACCACAATGACCCAAATCAGGATTTCCGTGAAACCACATGCCGCCGCCAGTGTTTTGCTTCCTCGTGCGATGAACGATACGCGCAGGGTCCCCATGCTGACATCCACGATGCGCGCCAGAATAACGATCAGCAATGAAAAGGCTAATGACATGGGCTCTCTTGGGTGGAAGGGGCGTTCGGAACGGTCATCCGGACTTGATCAGGGGGGGGTGGGCAGGGTCGGGTAGACCACCGGTTCGGGTGCCGTTTCCGTCTTGGGTACATGCTGATTCACCAGGTACCAGCCAAAAAGTCCGAATCCGATCAGCGCCAGCACGGCGAGCAGATAGAACGCAACACGCTTGCCCATGCGGGCTTCGAAGCGGGCCTTGCGTAGCGCAATGGGCACCATGGCGATCAAGACGCCCGCCACCAGGGCAAGCCCGATGCGGGTTAAAAGAGCATAGAGTACATGAGTTGGCATGGTCAAAAGCTATATCATTCCCCACGGGGGTTGGCAAGCACTGCCACTGTTCGGCTGTACTCAGATTCATCGGTTGCCATCGCGTGAGGAGCGGCCGGGCATTTTCAAAATGGGCGGGGCGGTCGATGCGCCTTTTCGCGCGAGCCAGCAGATGCCGCTTCGTTAAGATTCCCGGGCGACCCTGTCGGGCGGGGCGAGGCGGTTGAAGATGGCGGAACATCCGCCGCCGATGATCAGCAGGAGCAGGCAGAGCGCGCCGAGTCGGCCGCCCGGCCAGCCGGGAAAGACAAGCCAGAGGGAGCCAATGACCAACCCCAGAATCCCGCGCGTGACGGCGCCTTCGGCTTTTTGAAACAGCCAATGAATCGCCTTGGCAAAAAGCAAGATCGACAGCGTGGCCCCCAGCACCACGGGCAGTAGAATGTGCGGGTCCAGGTGTGCAACGCCGTCGAGCAGCGGCTGGTAGAGGTTCAAATAGATGAGCAGGAGAGCCACACTGCTCCCTGGAATAATGGAGCCCAACCCGATGCCTGCCCCGGTTGCCAGCCAGAGGCTCCACGAGCTCGCGGCCAGCCGTGTGCGCGGAATCAATTGCTCTTGCCACACGGCCAGGCTCACACACACCGCGAGCAAAATGATAAAGGCTAGCCAGCCGGCGGGATGGCCGCGTGTGCGGCGGGTATGGGCCAGGAGATCCGGCAATGCCCCAATCATGAGCCCCATGAACAAGTAGAGGGCGGGGATTCCATGGCGGGCAAATACCGTGGCCAGCAGATGGCTGCCAACCAGAATGCCCAGGCCCGCCGCCAGAAAAAAGGGGCCAAAGCGTAGCAGGTTTTCGCGGAGGCGATAAAAGGGCGTGGCCAGGGCGGCCGTCACGGGGCGATAGAGACCGAAGATGACCAGCCACGTGCTCCCGGAGAGGCCTGGCAGGAGACCGGCGATGCCGACGAAAAAGCCGCGGAACAAATGGAGAGCCGGGAGCTTCATGGCTCTGCTCAGATGGCACCGCCGCCGGGCAGGTCGTGGATGACCGTGTCGTGGCCCATGCTCGATACGGGTTCGGGATAATCGAGCGTGTAGTGCAGGCCGCGGCTTTCCCGCCGCAGCATGGCTGAGCGGACCACCAACTCGGCCACCGCGGAAATGTTGCGCAGTTCCAGTAGATCGGAGGTGACGAGATAGTCGCGGTAGTATTCGCGGATTTCGCGCCGCAAGGTATTGATGCGACGCAGGGCCCGCGCCAGACGCCGGTTGGTGCGCACAATCCCAACGTAATCCCACATCACGGTGCGGACTTCGTCCCAGTTGTGGGTGACGACCACGGCTTCGTCGGAGGGGACGGCATGGCCGACCGTCCAGGCGGGGATGCGGATTTTACGCCCCTTCGGGCGGGGATGGTCGAGGATGTCGCGGGCAGCGGCATGACCGCAGACGAGGGCTTCGAGGAGCGAATTACTGGCAAGGCGGTTCGCGCCGTGCAGACCGGTGCAGGCGACTTCACCGGCGGCATGGAGACCGGCCAGGGCCGTGCGCCCGCGGGTGTCCGTCGTGATGCCGCCGCAGAAATAGTGCTCGGCGGGAACCACCGGGATGGACTCACGGGCCATGTCGAAGCCATACTGTTTGCAGGTGGCATAGATATTGGGGAAGCGCCGCTTGAGAAAGGCGGCACTTTGGTGGGTGATATCCAGATGAACGCATTCATCGCCGCGAGTTTTCATTTCGTTGTCGATGGCCCTGGCGACAATGTCGCGCGGTGCCAGATCGCCACGCGCGTCATAGCGTTTCATAAAGGCGCGTCCCGCCCCGTTGAGCAGGCGGGCCCCTTCGCCACGTACGGCCTCGCTGATCAGAAACGACTTCGCCTCGGGATGGAAGAGGCAGGTGGGATGGAATTGGACGAATTCCATGTTGCGGATTTCGAGTCCCGCGCGCCAGGCCATGGCAATGCCATCCCCTGTGGCAATATCAGGATTGCTGGTATACAGGTAGACCTTGCCAGCACCGCCAGTGGCCAGCACCGTTTGCGGTGCGCGCACGGCCAGGATTTCATGGTTGGCGCGGTCGAGAAAATAGGACCCGATGCAGGCATAGTCGCCGGCGGCCTTCAACCAGCCGGAGGTGATCAGATCAATGGCCATGAACTGCTCGTGGATTTCAATGTTGCGTTGACGGCGCACGCGCTCAACCATGACGCGGATGATTTCGGCACCGGTGAAATCGCCGCTGTGGAGAATGCGGCGTGTGGAATGTCCCCCTTCACGCCCGAGATCATAATCGGCATCGGTTTCGCGCGGGTGTCGGGGCTTGCGCTCAAAGTGGACGCCCCAGGCCTCTAGCGCGGAAATGCGCTCGGCACCCCGGGTGATAATGTCGCGGGCGACCTCCGCCTGGGTCAGGCCGGCTCCGGCAACCAGGGTGTCGTGCAAGTGCGCATCGATCGTATCGTCCTCGGCAATGGGCACGGCAATGCCCCCCTGGGCGTGGGAGGAATTACTTTCATCCAGCCCCCGCTTGGCGCAGAGGATGACTCGGCCATGCGGGGCCAATTCCATGGCCGCCGATAGCCCGGCGAGTCCACCGCCAATGACCAAATAGTCACAGTCCAGAATTTTCATAGGCTCAACTTACCACCACGACTCCCGTGGCGGCAAGAAGGCAACCGGGCGATGGCCCAGACGAAGCGGCCCCAATAGCCGGGCGGAATGCCTAGAGTTGGAAGTCCTGGCCGAAGCCGTACTGCTCGATGACGTAGTCCATGTCCTTGTCGCCGCGTCCGGAGAGATTGACCAGGATGCTGCGGGAGTGGGTGGGCGAGTTGCGGCTGAGGCGAATGGCATGAGCCAAGGCATGGCAGCTCTCCAGCGCGGGGATGATGCCTTCGACGCGCGAAAGCATGAAGAAGGCTTCTACGGCTTCCCGGTCGGTGACGGCAACATATTGCACACGGCCGCTGTCGCGCAAAAAGGCATGTTCAGGGCCAATGGCCGGATAGTCGAGGCCAGAGGCGATCGAGTAGACCGGCGAGGCTTCGCCGGTCTCATCTTGCAGAAGGTAGGAATTGAAGCCGTGCAGCACCCCTTCTTTGCCGTAGGTCATCGTGGCGGCGTGTTCGCCGACTTTGGTGCCTTTACCGAGCGGTTCGACGCCGTGAATTTCGCAGGGATCGGCCAGAAATCCGCAGAAGATACCCATGGCATTGGAGCCGCCGCCGACGCAGGCGGTGACAATGTCGGGGAGGTCGCCGGTCATGTCGTAGAACTGTTCGCGAGCTTCGATGCCCACAATTCGCTGGAAATCGCGGACCATCATCGGGAAGGGGTGGGGGCCCACAACGGAACCGATGCAATACAGTTGGCTGATGGGGTCTTCCATGTAGGCCTGGAAGCAGGAGTCCACCGCCTCTTTGAGCGTCTTGAGCCCGAAACTTACAGGGATGACCTTGGCCCCCAGCAGTTTCATTCGCGCGACATTCGGGGCCTGCTTGACGATGTCCACCTCGCCCATGTGGATGTCGCATTCGAGGCCAAAATAGGCGGCGGCGGTGGCGAGTGCCACGCCGTGCTGCCCGGCGCCGGTTTCGGCAATCAATTTCTTTTTACCCAGATAGACGGCCAGGAGGCCTTCGCCCATGCAGTGATTGAGCTTGTGGGCGCCGGTGTGGTTGAGGTCTTCGCGCTTGAGATAGATTTGCGCGGGCCCCAGCTTTTGTGATAGCCGCTCGGCATGATACATGGGCGTCGGCCGTCCCTGGTAGTGCTTGCGGATGGAGCGGAGTTCGGAAATAAACTTGGCCGAGCGCGAAATCGTGTCATAGGCATCGCGGATTTCTGTCATGATTTTTTCAAGATCAGGGGGCAGGTAGGCTCCGCCATATTTTCCGTAGCGGCCGTTCTGGTCAGGATGCAATTTAAAATAGTTGTAATAATCGGTCCCGTTCATGGTGTCTCCTCAGGGGGGTATGTTTCTGCGAGTAGATACATGACCGCGGCCGGGTTGTCAAGTACCTGGCTCGCGAGCGGGGGGGGGGCGGGGGCGGACTTCCTGCCCGCCGCCACGGTCTCTGCCGGGGATTGCTTTGACAGCGGCGCGGGGCGGATGCTACACCTTCGAGACGAACGGACGGCCTGTGGGCGTCCGGATAGAGGAAGCATCCAATGGCCAATGTCCTTCTCGAAAATGTCTATAAAATCTATCCCGGCAATGTGACGGCGGTCCACGACGCGAGCCTCGAAATCGAGGATCGCGAGTTCGTGGTCCTCGTGGGGCCGTCGGGATGCGGAAAATCCACCACCTTGCGCATGATCGCGGGCCTGGAAGAAATCAGCCAGGGGACCATTTCCATTGATGGCAAGACGGTCAACGATGTGCCCCCCAAGGATCGTGACATCGCCATGGTGTTCCAGAATTATGCGCTGTATCCGCACATGACGGTCTACAACAACATGGCCTTCGGACTGAAGCTGCGCAAGTATCCCAAGGCCGAAATCCATCAGCGCGTGATGGAGGCGGCCGATATCTTGGGCATTGCCGATTACCTCGAACGCAAGCCCAAGGCATTGTCCGGCGGCCAGCGTCAGCGCGTCGCCGTGGGGCGCGCCATTGTCCGCAAGCCCAAGGCATTTCTTTTCGATGAGCCGCTCTCGAATCTCGATGCCAAGATGCGCGTGCAGATGCGCGCCGAAATCACCAAACTGCATCGCCGCTTACAAAGCACGATGATCTACGTGACCCATGATCAGATCGAGGCCATGACGATGGGCGACCGGATTGTCGTGATGAAAGATGGCTGGATTCAGCAGGTGGCCCGTCCGCTGGATTTGTATAATCGCCCTGCCAACCAGTTTGTGGCGGGCTTTATTGGCAGCCCGCCTATGAATTTCTTTCCCGGGGCCCTGATTCGCCGCCCTGACGTGCTGGTGTTTGACGAAGGCACGTTCCAGGTTGCGCTTCCCGGTCCGGTGGCCGAGCGCCTGCGCGGTCACGGGGATGAACCGCTGGTGATGGGCCTGCGCCCTGAAGATATTGCTGAACGCGAGACGCGCCCCGACGCCCAGCCGACACAGGTCATCCAGGCGAACATCGAAAGGGTCGAAATGATGGGCGCAGAGGTCTATTTGCATGCCCATACGGGCAAAAACCTCCTGACGGCGCGCGTGAGTGCTGCGTGCCAACGGCAGGTCGGCGACCGTGCCGAGTTGCTGCTGGATATGGACAAGGCGCATTTTTTTAGTGGCCCGCAAGGCCAATCGATTGTGTAGGAGAACCCAACGATGAATCTGATACTCAGTGAACTATTCCAGACCGTGGGCGTGACCGTGGCCGCCTTTGCCATCCTGACCCTGTTGGCCTTATGCGGTAAGGCCGAATCGGCGACGTGGAAACAATCCCCAACGAAGGAGTCCCCATGAAATTAGGTGTCAATATCGACCATGTCGCCACGCTGCGCGAGGTGCGCGGTGCACGCTATCCTTCGCCGCTGGAAGCGGCCGCCCTGTGTCGCCAGGGCGGTGCCGACAGCATCACCATCCATTTACGCGTGGACCGCCGCCACATTCAGGATGCGGATTTGCAGGCGCTGCGCCGTGCCTTAACCATTCCCCTGAATCTTGAAATGGCGAATACACCGGAGATTGTCGAGATCGCCTTGACAGAAGTCCCAGAGGAGGTCTGCTTGGTGCCCGAAAAGCGCGAGGAACTTACGACGGAGGGCGGGCTGGATGCGGTCGGGCAGTTCGCGGCCTTGAAGCCCACCATTGCCCGTTTGAAAGAACAAGGGATAGCGGTCAGCTTGTTTATCGAGCCGACCCTCTCGCAAGTGGATGCAGCCAAAGCCCTGGGGGCCCAGATGGTCGAATTGCACACCGGGACGTACTGCGATCAAGAGGGCGCGGCCGCCGAGGCCGAATTGGAGCGCCTGGCAGCGGCGGCGCGCCATGGCCATCAGATCGGACTGCGCGTCAATGCCGGCCACAGCCTGAACTACGACAACCTGACGGCCTTTTTGAAGGCGGTTCCGCATCTGGATACGTTGAACATCGGCCATAGCATTGTCGCGCGCTCGGTGATGGTGGGGATGGAGCAGGCGGTGCGCGAGATAAAGGCGTTGATGGCCCCATGAAATTTGTGACAGCGGCCACCCTGCGCGAAGAGGAGGCCAGCGCGATTGCCGCCCGACCAGGCCTGGGACTGGAAATGATGCAGCAGGCCGGCCAGGGGTTGGCGGAGCGATTGATCACTCTGCTGCAGCACATCGAATCGCCGTGGCCCCGAGTCCGCTTTTTGGCCGGTCCCGGTAATAACGGTGGCGATGCGTTTATCGCTGCAGCCTGTCTGGATGCAAGGGGGATCGAGGTCGACGTTTGGCTGGTGGTGCCCGCCGCCACGCTCAAAGGCGATGCCGCTGCCGCGTATCGCAGTCTTACGGAACAGGGCTTTGGTGTGCGTGAAATGGCGGAAGATCAGTGGGGGCAGGCGCAGGCATCCGACCCGCCCCCCACGATTCTGGTGGACGCTTTGCTGGGGACAGGAGCGAAAGGCGAGCCGCGCGGTATGATCCGGTTGGCGGTCGACTATCTGAACAATATGGCCGATTCGTGCGTGGTGGTGGCGACGGATATCCCCACCGGGTTGGACGCAGAAACCGGCGCGACTGCGGCGTGTTGCGTGCGGGCCGATTTTACGGTGACGATGGAGTTTCCGAAGGTGGGCATGGCCGCGTCCAACGCGCAGGCGGTTTTAGGATCGCTAGGCCACGTGCCCGTGGGGCTGCCGCACACGGCCGCCGCATCGATCCCGGATGCCGCTCCGGGCGTGCAATGGATATCAGCGGAGGAGGTGCGGCGCATCCTGCCGCGGCGCCCACGCGTGAGCCATAAGGGGACCTATGGCACCACTCTTTTGATGGGTGGATCGGCGCACTATTCCGGGGCCATCGTGTTGGCGGC
Organism: Kiritimatiellia bacterium; assembly: GCA_028681135.1. GTDB lineage: Bacteria > Verrucomicrobiota > Kiritimatiellia > CAIQIC01 > Lenti-01 > JAAZFE01. Next base: position 23,393 of record JAQUJC010000022.1, read on the forward strand.
CGCCGGGGCGATTCGCTCTGGTGCCGGACTCGTACGCGTGGCAACCGTGGAATCCGCCACCGCGGCCGTACGGGCGCAGGTGCCGGAAGCCATTGTCAGTGCGGACCTCTTTGCCGATGGTGCTCTGGCAGACGTGCACGCCATACTGCTGGGGCCTGGGCTGGGGCGGGCGCTTGAGGCCCGTCGCCTGGTGGAGCGGCTACTGCACGAGGCGTCCTGTCCGCTAGTGCTCGATGCCGACGCCATTGCCGTACTAGCCGGCACCCCCGAGACCATCCGCTCCGCTTCAGCACCCATTGTGTTGACGCCGCACCCCGGCGAGTTGGCCCTGTTGTTGGGTACGGATGTCGCGGCCATTCAGCAGGATCGGCTGGCGGCGGCGCGAGACGCCGCAGAACGGACCGGGGCGGTCGTGGTGCTCAAGGGGGCGGGGACGCTGGTGGCGCAGACCGCCCAGCCGCACTGGATCAACCTCAACGGCAACCCGGGCATGGCCTGCGGCGGCAGCGGCGATGTGTTGGCCGGCTTGCTGGCGGGGCTGGTGGCCCAGGGCATCGCGCCGGGTGATGCCGCCTGTGCCGCGGTCTGGCTGCAGGGCACCGCCGGTGATATCGCCGCCTTGAGGACAACGCAGATTGCCATGAAAGCCGGTGATATCGCCGATGCCCTGCCCGCCGCTTTCCGCCGCGTGGCAAAATAGCCCAAGACTTTTAACGTAAAAGGCGCAAGCGCCGCAAACGAATCGCAAGTGCCGGAACGCGGTGCCGGAACGCGATGGGAATCAGACGGACTCAGGCCAAGATGCGAAGATGATTCCAGGAGGGACGGCCTCCGTGCCGTCCGGGATTGGCCAACCACCCACCAGTTAGAGCATTTTAAGTAATTGTATACCCATGTTCCGGCCCTAACAGCCGCGGCTCACCCGGAGGGTTCGCCCTACCAACGGCGTTCAATTCCGGCCACGGTAGGGCGATCCCGACACACCCTGTGGTCGGGAGAGCCGGGCTTTTTTGATCTCCAATACCGGCTACAGAATAACTTAAACTGCTCTAGAAGCCGAGTCGAACGGCAGCGCCGAGAAACACGGTGTCGGTGTCGATCGCGTCAATGGCGTCGTCAAAATCATATTCGCTGTTGAAGCGGTAACAGGCGGAGATATCCAAAAAGATGCTGGGCAGCACTTCGAGGTCCAGTCCGGCCTTGAAGGCGAAGAAGGGATCGTCCGCAAAGTCGCCGTCCTGATGGACGATGCCGATGCCGGCGGCGGCATAGATGGCGCTGCCCACGACGAGATAGGCGGCTGGCGCGATGGCATCCTCGCCAAAGAGATCGGGGAGGAATTCCAGATCGACTTGTGCGCCGATCAGGGTGGGGCGCCATTGGTACGTCAGCAGGTAGCTGAGCCCGTCATCGTTTAAGTCATCAATATCAATATCGTCCACCGCGACCCAGTAGTTTGCGCCCACTCCGATCCGATGGCGTTGGGCGGCCTGGGCGGCGGGTAGCAGCATGAGGGACAACGTCAATACAAGTATCCATTTTTTCATATAAGGTTCCCGGGGTTACAGTGAAGGTGGCGTTAGAATGGCAGGATGCGGGACGGTTGGCAAGGGGAGGCCCGAAAATAAACCGGCCCCGCGATGCCAGATGGCACGGGGCCGGGGTGAGACGTTAGCAAACGCCTAGCCTGGATTATAATTCAGGCTAGAACCGCAGCAGCAGTCCCGCATTCACGCCCAAACCAGTGAACGTGGCTTCATCATCTCCAAAATCGATGTCTTCGCCGTCACTCTCGGCGCCATCGACTTCCAAAAACCGGTACTGGGCTTCTGCAAAAATTGAGAGCGCATCGCTCAAAGCAACTTCAAGTCCGGCGACGCCATACAAGGTGAAATCATCGTCAAAATCGATGTCGTCGGCTTCGGGAATAATGGCATAGCCACCGCCGCCGCCGCCATAAATGGTGATGGGCACGTCGGTGCCGAGCGGGAAATTAAGCAACAGCCCGACTTCCAGCGGGATGACAAACAAGTCGTCGTCACCCTCCCAGTCATCAAACTGGGTGATGCACGACGCCCGCAGTTCGACGGCCAGGTAATCGGCCAGTTCGCCTTTGAACTTGAGGCCACCACCATAGCCCGGGCCGGGATCATCTGCATTCCAATACGAACCGAATACGCCCACACCACCAGCGGCGAATGCCACGCCGGCACTCAGCCCAACCACGATTAGCATGATCAGTAACTTTTTCATTTTGATCTCTCCTATTTTTGCTTGGGGCCGAATGCACACACACCCTTGACCCGATTTAAATCGTAAACCGCTGAGAGCAGCCGTCAAGCCGGAAAAAGAAAAAAATATCGGGGGGTATAATCTGGGCTTAACGGACGGGGCAGGCCCCGCCGGCGCACTCGCTGCCCATGTCGACTTCATCGCTGGATTGGGCGCTGACCTGGTCGAGGTCAAGCGGTTTGAGCTGAGCGACATAGGCCTCGTAGACGGCCTGGGAAACCGGCTGCTGGGGCAAATAGGGGAACCCGAGGTCTGCGGCGGTCTTGAGCGGATCGGCACGCAACAGAAAAGAGACGCCCACATAGTGGTCCCAATTGTGCAGCAGCCAGTCGATGATGGCGGCCACCTCGCTGGGGTCGTAGCTGACGGTGACCGAGCAGTTCTGCTCAACATAATTGTCCATGAGCAGCTTGTAGCGGTTGAGCTGGTCGATGGCGGTTTCGAGGTTGACCTCCAGGCCGTCAACCTTTTCAAAATCGACGTCGTTCCAGGCAACGGGCAGGGTGACGACCCAGTCGCCGGAGCCGTTGGGGTGGGGCATGACCGTGTAATGGCAGTCGCGCAAGACGCTCACGAGCGGGTCATGCTTGACGAAAAGGACGTTGTTGAAAATGTAGCGCGCAAGCGGCTTGTGGGCACCTTCGGTGGTGTCGTAGCACTTGGAGATGGTGCCTTCGGGTTTGAGGGTGGTTACGTTCTTGGGCAACGGCAGACCGAGTTCCTCCGCCATCGAGTAGGCGCCCATGATCGCCATGTTGCGCAGGGTGCGCAATTCGTAGGGGCCGAGATCCGGGCGCCGGATCACGCCGGTGAGCGATACCCCGCAGAGGTGCAGGAAGTCGTTGTTTTCGTGCCACGAGTGCTGGAGAATGCCGTCCTTGAGATGGACACAACTTTGGCGGTAGTTGGCGCGGGCGATCAAATAGATGGCGCGGTGCATGCCGCTGGGATCATCCTTGAACTTGGCCAGGTCGATGGTCGTCAGATTACAGAACGCGCGATTGCCCAGCAGGATTTCGGCGCAGGGATTCACCCCGGAAAACCAGGGGGCGCGGTTCAGGGCGGCCCCGCCATTGATGAAGCCAGGCTCCGAACCGCCGGCGGCCAGCATGAGGTCGAAAATCTCACGCAGCTCCTCGCGGGTGGGTTTGTCGTAGAACACGAGAGAATTGTTGGACATGCCCCGCTGCGGCTGCCCCTTGTTCCAATAATCTTTTTTGCAGACCGCAAAGGCCTGCCATTCCGGCGACCCGTACTCGAAGAGACTGATTTCCGCCGAACGGCGCGTGCTGAGGATCGTGCCGAGCCAGTTGCAGATGTCGTGGATGTCCATCTTGCGCAGGAGCTGGCCGGCGCGGCGGTTCATAATCTCCGCGATGGCGCGGTATGCCACGGAAATGGTCTCATCGCCCTGGCCAATCCAGCCATAGCCGGTCAGGCGCGTGCCAGCGGGACGGATTTCCGAGAAGTCCAAAATGAGCGTGTCAGCGGCGTACTTGCCCGACAGGAGCTTGCCGACGGACTTCGCCCAGGCCTCGGCGGTGTCGCCCACGCTGATCGTCCAGACCTTGGTTTCCGGGTCCCACGTTTCGTGGTTAGTTTCGCGCCCATTCTTGTCTTGGCGGGTGGAGCGGACGATCTGGATATCGTGGATGGGGCGGGTAAACCCGCTGATGCCGCCGGATTTGGGGGTCACCCCAACCCCGCAGCCCTGCAGCAGCAGCCACAGCGCGTCCACCATGTCATCCACGGTTTGGATTTCGAGATGGGCGCAGTTGAACTGGCAGGCTTCGCGCAACTTGGATATCTCGGTGCCGCCCAGCCACAGGGTTCGGCCCGCCACGCCCACCTTGCGGGCCAGTAGCAGCTCGCGCAGCTCCTCCAACTCCGCCTCCTGCGTCTTGTTGAGCCCGCGACGCAACTGGCGCTTCCACAGCCAGCGCTGATGCTCAATGACCCGGTCGATGGTCTGCGCCCAGGTTTCAAAAACCGTGCCCTCCTCATTCCGGGCACGATTGTACGTGCGACGGGTGAGAATCTGGGCGCGAAGCGACGGCTGATAGTCGGACATTGGAATCTCCCAAAACGATACAATAGTTGTGGCGAAGTCTAGGGCATGAAGGGGGGCGAGACCAGCAGAAGTTTGCCCAATTGTGGAGAGTGGGAGTTCAGGGGAGCTGAGGTGGCGAAAAGTTCTCGATTTGTTCCCGGGCCAGCATTTTGCGGAACTGGCACCAGCCGTGGAAGTTGCCGTGCTGGGCGGGATTCTGCCACGAGTCGGGCTGTTCGGGGTCGCGCAGGCGGTCAGGGGTGGCCTGGTGCTCCATGGGCGAAGCGTGAAGGGGCTGGGGCGGGCCGTTGGGGTCGCCCGCCAGCTTCGCAAAGGTAGTGAGGTCCTTGGCAACGTTAGGCGCCGTGCCATCGTGATTGAGATAAGACACCCGCGCGCAGCGCGCGGCCGAGCAGCGGCGGGCGGTATCGAGGCCGAGGGACTGGGCTTCTTCGGCGGCGACATAGGGCAGATGCCACTCGCCGGAAGCCAGCGGACGCGGCGTGCTGGATTGCCGGGTGGCAAACATCTGCCGGGCCACTTCCTGGATTTCGGGCTGGGCGTCAGGATGCCACCGCACACCAAAAAAGTTATCAAACGACGTAGCGGAAACCAGCACCGAGATGGAGGTGAACCATTCGAGCGGGCGGTTGGCCCATTGCTTGTGCAAGCCGATCTCGGCCAGCTCGGCGACGCCGCTGGCACAGGCGTCGGCCATGCGGTCCCAGACAGCCTTGGCTTTGGCGGCCTGTTCGTCGGAAAGCCGCGCGCCGGATTGCATGCCCGGGATATTGGTGCCCCAATGGAGGGGGTATTCGCGTTCGAGAGCGCGCAGGCGCTTCGAGGGCACGGCGCGCGAGCTGCTGGCATTGCGTGAAAACAGACGATGCGTCATGAATTCCGCGTGAATCCAGCGGGGATACGTGAGGGCCAGGGTGGACAGCCGGATGCCCTGCGGCGAAACGCTGTCGGCGACAATCTGCGCAGTGATGCTCATGGGAATGGTTCTACCGAATTCGGCGCCCCTTTGCCAAACTCATTCACCCGCGGGGCAAGCCCGCGGGGGTCTTCAATCCCCGACCATCCCCGACCCCTACGGGCTTGTCCCGTGGGTGAAGCAGTTAAGGTCCGGGGCGGGTGATGCCTTGGCGCAGGGCGGGGAGGGTCTCGTCGCGCAGCGTGCCGGAGAGGTCGAAGAGCACGAATCCGGGGCAGCCGAGTTGGCGCAGCAGGGTGATTTGACGGGCGACCTGGGCGGGGTCCAGGCGGGATTCGGCGGCCGTGACGCCAAGGCCGGGCAGGATGCGGCCCGCGGCATTGGGTTGGGCGACTTGCCGGCGCACCAGGGCGGCAAACTCGGTGGAGGACTCGGTGTAATTCAACGGCACCAGGAAATCCACGCTGCCGGTGCGGAGCCAGTCGGGCCAGTACTGGGCGATGTTGCCGCCATCGGGCTGGATGGCGCCGAATACTGCAGCGGAGAGCTTCACCGTGGGATTGGCCTGGCGCAGGGCGGCGCGGAGTTCGGTCACCAGCGCGGTGATGTCGTCCGTGCGCCAGCGGCGAAATTCGCTCTGGCGGCGGCCGCCGGGCAGGACATCGGCGGGCCAGGTCTTGCATTTTTGCTGCGTGGCGCTTTCAAACTGGGTGCGGGTGCTGGCGGAGTAGCAACTCAGGGAATCGGGCAGGCGGATATAATCGAGATGGATGCCGTCAATGGTGGGATAAGTTGTGGCGAGTTCGACGACGGCCTCCCGCAGGAGCCGCCGGTTGGCGGGATGGTGGGGGCTGAGCCATTGACGGGTGCTGCCGCTGGAGGTGATTTGAAGGCGGCCTTCCTTTTTCATACGCGCGACGAAGGTGTCGGGCGCGCCGGTGAGTTGCCACAGAACCATCCAGACGTGGACCTGCATGCCCAAGGGTTTGGCGGCGGCGAGGACGGCGGCGACCTGATCGCCATAGAGCCGCAGGGTGTCGGAGCCGGGCAGGTGCTTGGAGGGATAGTGAGCGCACCCGCCCCAGGCCAGGTTGGGGAAGATGGCCGTGACCCCATGCGCGGCGAGATGGGTGGCGGTGAGGGTCCAATCGCCGGGGACATATCCCGTTCCGTCGTGGTCCCACACGCCGACAAATTCGCCCGGGCGGGGGGGCTGGACAGCGGCATCGGCGCGCAGGAGCAGGTTGCGTTGGCGGCGGGCCAGCCGCAAGGCCTGGCGGGACTGGCCCGCGGTCAGGGCGGCGTGAATCTGTGCGGAAAGTGCGCGCGCGTCATCGAGCAGGGCGCGGGTTTCATCTGGCCGGACCGCTGTGGGTAGCGCGCGTTCGATTTCGGCGAGGGCGTGGGGCAGCGAATGAAAATCGTTGATACGCCCGGCCTCCTGGATGGCGCGGGCGGCGGCCGGGGCCCAGACGGTAGGATCAAGGTGCGCGCAGAGCGACACCAGTAGTTCCTTTTTTGAGGTGGCGTCGTCGTTGAGCAGAATATGCGACATCCAGAATCCGTGCGGCGAGACCACCACCGCGGGTTCGGGCTGGCGGACGCCCCGGGCATTTTCCCAGAAGGCGATGGTGCGCGATCCCTTCTTGGCGGGATACGCGGGCATCAGATTGGGCGATTGTTGCCAGATGCGCGGCGGCATGAGCCAGGCGATCGGATCGTCAATCACGATAGTCCGCCAGCGGTCGGGGCGTTTGGCTTTGATGTAGGGGCCCAGCTTGAACCCCATGGCCCTGGCGAGAGTGGGCGAGGCGCCATAAAAGACGCCGAGCTTGCCCCCGCGTTTGAGGAAAGCGGTGAGGGCTTTCAGTTGCGGCGCCGTCGGGGTGGGGTTATAGGGCAGCAGGGCGGTGGTGGCCTGGGCAAGTGCGCCCTTGGGCAGATCGTCATCGGTGATGATGGTGTGGCCGATGCCGGCTTCAATCAGCAGACGGCTGACGCGCTCGGTGGTTTTGGCAGCGACCGCTCGCGCCCCGTTATCGGGACAAGACGAGGTGCCCTGGACAAGAACCAGCGCGCGGCCTTCGACGGTGGCCATTCGGTGCATGACCAGGGCGGTATCGCGCGCCTCGCCCTTCCACGGCGAGAGGCGAATGCCGGAAATCTGGGCCCAACCGGCGGGGGTGCCTTCGGTGGTGAAGTCGGACTTGGCCACTACCAGCGTGCGGGGGCCGCCGCCGGGTAGCGGCGTGCTGGCGGCATACCACCCCGCGCCGCTTTTAAAATATAGGCCGAATTGGCGGATGGCTTCGGGGGCCGGGCAGGATAACTCGATTTCAAAAGCGGTGGCTGCGGAGAGGTCGAGCGATACGGATTTGTCCCAGGCCGCGCGGTCGACATTGCGGGAGAAGGGAAGGGGGAAGGCAATGCCGGATGCCGCCGATACGGGCGCGGGGGCACCTAAAAATGGTTGCCACGCGGAGGCGGTTGCAGGCGCAAACGCATCTACGATGCGCGCGGCGGGGGCGGCGGTGGGGAGGATGAACAGCAGAGCGAGGGCGGCCCAAAACATCAAATTATAGGACTGACCCCTTTTCCCCCTTTTCTCGATTTTCCACAGTGTGGAAAAAAGTTTTCCATAGCGTGGAAAAAACGCGAAAAAGTTTTCCATAGCGTGGAAAAAACGCGAAAAAGTTTTCCATAGCGTGGAAAAGTTGAGCGGGGCTGTTGCGAGGAATCGAGTCATGGCGGAAAACCCTACCCGAGGTTGAAAAGGCGTTCAACTGCGAAAGCCAGGAAAATGAACAGCCGCCTCTCACAGAGGCACGGAGACACAGAGGAGGGCAATGGGAACCGGGTTGGCAAAACCATGAGTCTTAAAGATATTACAAGGGAGATAGCTGTTACGCATTGGCGGACGGCGACGGGTGGCAGAGGGCGACAGGCAGGGGGCTGCAAAAGCCGTGAAAGTAAACAGTCGGCTTTCACCGAGGCAGAAAGACACGAAAAAACGGAATGGCAACAGGACTAGAAATTTGCTAAGAAAATACCATGAGCGTCAATGATATTACCGGAGTGATTGTGAATGTGGCGCTGCAAATTCATAAAGATTTGGGGCCGGGGCTGCTGGAGTCGGTTTACGAAGTCGTTTTGGCGAAGAAATTGGAACAACAACAATTGAAAGTGGAACGACAGAAGGTTTTGCAGTTCGAGTATGAGGGCATAGTGTTTGATGAAGGATTTCGCATGGATCTGTTGGTCGAAGACCAAGTGATCGTGGAGTTGAAATCTGTTGAGCAACTGGCATCGGTGCACAAAAAACAGTTGCTGACCTACGTGAAATTGGCCCGCAAGCCGGCCGGGTTGCTGCTCAATTTTGGTGCAGCCCTGTTGAAAGACGGTATCTGCCGGATCATCAATGCACCGGAGGCCTCCCTCCGCTAACCGGACTCTGTGCCTCCGTGTCTCTGTGAGAGACGGCTGCTACACATTGGTGTGCTGATTGCGGCGGATGATCTGGTAGCCTTTGATGAGTTCGGTGATGGCGCGGGGTAGCGAAACCTGGGGCTGGTAGCCGGTGGCTTCGATCTTGGCGTTGCTGACGATATAGTTGCGCTGATCGGGGTCTTTGCCAATGGGCGCTTCCATGAGGGTGAAGTCGGGGAGTTGCTTTTTGATTTCGAGGCAGAGTTCCATCTTGGAGAGATTGGCGTCGGAGAGGCCGACGTTGTAGGGCTGCCCGGACATGGCATCGACGTGGTCGAGGGCGTGGCAAAAAGCGCGGGCGACATCGCGGACGTGGATATAGTTGCGCTTGAAGTGGGCCTCGAAGAGAACGATGAAGCGGTCGGTGACGGCGCGGTAGGTGAAGTCGTTGACGAGCAAATCGAGGCGCATCCGCGGGCTGACACCGCAGACGGTGGCGAGGCGCAGGGAAACGGCGCCAGCATCGAGCAGGGCTTTTTCGAGTTCAACCTTGAGGGTGCCATACAAGGAAACGGGGTTCATGGGGGTTTCTTCGGTGCAGTAGACGCCATCTTGCCCGATGCCGTAGCCGCTGTTGCTTGTGGGCGAAATGAAGCGCTGCGACGGGGACGCATTCTTCAGGAGCATGAGAATGGCATCGAGATTGATGGAGCGGGCTTCGAGGGGCTTTTGCGCGCAGAGGGGGGCACCGACGAGGCAGGCCAGCGGCATGATGACATCGGCCGTCTTCAGCAGCGGCAGCATCAGGCGCTCGTCGCGCACATCGCCGCGGACGATGGTGAGATTTTCATCGGCGCAGCAATCGAGCAGCGATGTTTGGCCGTAGAGGAAGTTGTCGACCACGGTGACGGCGCAGCCGCGAGCAAGCAGGGTGGGGACGAGGATGGCGCCGAGATAGCCGGCGCCGCCGGTGACGAGAACGTGAGGGGTGGTAGTCATGATGGGGGTACGGTAGCGGATGGGGGGATGGGCAGGCAAGCCAAGAGCGGACTTGTTTCACTTGCGGGACACGCCCGGGGGGGGGGGGGCGTTAGTTGACGACGCCGATGGTGGTCAGGACAATGCCGTTTTGTTCGTGGGGGGTGTCGGCGTCGATGATCTGAAGGGGTTTGCGCTGCGTGGGAATCCAGACACCGGTTTTGATGACATAGCGCCCCGGAGTGGTTGTCGGTGGCACCTGAATGTCATGATAGGCGGGGGCGAGGGTCGCTTCATCGGGGCGGCTGGTCCGGAGAAGGTCGATCAGGCGTTGGTCGCCTTGAAAGGCGATCTCGTTTCCGCCTTCCGGGATGGCATGGAGCCAAACGGCTTGGTCAACCAAACGCCGGTGCAAGCGGTCCGGATACCAGTGGGTGCGGAGAGCAAAAGACTCGCCTGCTTTGATGCGGCGCGCGGTGATCTGATAGCCGCGCAATTCCGCGCCCCCCGCAAACCGTGCGCGCACCGTGTTGAACTCGCGAAAGGTAGCGAGTGCGTCATAGCGCTCGCGCAACGCAGCGAGGTCTGGCGCCAGGGCATCGCGTCCGCCCGGCAGCGCCAACAGGGCTTCAAGTGCTGGCTGGTTGCGGGATGACGCCCGCAGCGCGGCGTTCAGCATTCGGCGGGCTTTTGGGGCGTCTGCCGCTCGGGCCAGTTCGTCGCCGTAGCGCTGCAAGGGCATGTGCCAAAAGCGGTGCATGAGCGGAGTGTCCAGGGGCTCGTCGCGCATGAACGCGAGCAGTTGGCGGTAGCTATCGAGGGTGCGTTCATGGTCGGGCCGGATCGTGATGGACGTCACCGTCGGCGTGGGGTGGTCCGCCGCGATCGGCAAGCGCACTCGCAAGGTCAGCCAGCCGTCATCCGGCGCGACGGCAAACGAAGCCGTGTGCGGCCCGTCAGGCAGTGTGGGGGGGCGCAGGGTGTGCTGCTCAAGTGGACGGTCGAGGGCATCCCGCACCACTAATTCGGCCGTGATAGTCGCGTCGAGACCGTCCAGGCGGCAGGTATAGAGCCCGGGCTCCAGCGCACAGGCCGGGAGGTGCAGGTCGAGGGTGGGGGGCAGGGAATTGTCTTCGTCGCGGACCCGTTTGGTTACGCGCCAATCGTCGGGGGTCCACGCCAGGCCGGGCAGTTGCTGCAAATAGGCGGAGGCAACGCCGTACTCCTCCAGCAGATGGATCGGCGTCGTGGTATCGACCGGGTTCTCCGACATCTCACCGCCGCCGGCCCGTGCGCAGATTTCCTGCATGATCCGATCACCACGCGGCCGGGCATCCCCCTCGTTGCCGGGCAGCCATGTGAGCGCCTCTGTGAAGTGAGCGGTGTTGAACAGGGCCCAGGCGCGATCCCGCGGAGACGTGAGTAACGACACCCGGGCCTGGCCAAACCGCGCATGGGCCGCATAGCGGTAGATCAATCGTTGCGCACGAAAGAGGCGCATTGGCCGGGGATCATCGATGGGCAACACCAGCGCGGCATCGGGATCGAGGCGGAGCGTGTGCTTGCGCCGCCCAAACGTCAGTTCCAGATGGGCGGGTTCCGCGCCGTTGCGGATCAGCCACGCGGCGGAAGGGAGGCGGTTGGTTGTGACGAGCGATCCGCGCAGGCCATGTTGTCCTGCGGACAGGTCGCGTGTGGCCGGGTGGCGGGTCCACCATGGCGCGGTGGCGTCGATGAGATTTTGAGGGTGTGGCGACGGCACCGGCTGGAACCCCGGGCGCAGGCCCATCTGATGCAGCACCGATGGGGCGGCGATAAAGAGGTGCTGCGGCCAGTTCCGGAAGGGATAGAGCTTTTCATCTTCCAGCACAAACGTATGGGCGTGCAACGCGTGCCGAGAAGGGCGGAAACGGGTGCGGTCTGAAAAGACATAGGCGTGACCGGTTACCGCCGGGGCGTCGCCGGCGATGGGCGCCTTGGACCAGTACTTTGATTTAAATGTGTACGGCGAAAACGTGAACGTGAACGATTGGGGGACATTGTCGAGGGCCCACGAAAAGCCGAGGTGATTGGTGTCGTTGTGGCGGAAGAAAAACAATTCACGGTGGGCATGGCGCGCCAGATGGCCCAGCGCCAGAAACAGTAGCAAGACAGTGGCCGCGCGACGAATCCCTTTCAGTCTCACGCCGCCGCCACAGGCGAGGCGTTGAAGGGAAAAACCGGCCAGGAGCATGATGCCGGGGGTGGCCATCGTGTGATACACCACGTGAGCGAGCGGTTTTGTGGCGAGTCCGCCACCGATATAGGCCAGCGGCATCATGGCGATGACCCAGATGGCGGCGCGTCGCCGGCCCACTGCCAGCGCCGCTAGCGCCGCCAGGGCCGGAATGAGGCCGACCCCATCGGCCAAAACGGGCATATTCACGCTCATGCCCATGCGAAATCGCTGCAAGAGCGACAGGGCACGCATTTCTGAGGTCATGCCGAAGGAGGCCGTATGCCTGAAAAAATTGACGATGTCATTGAAGGCGGCCGCGGGGAAGACGAGCAGCGCGGGGGAGGTCAGAAGGATGCCGACACCCACCGCCAGTATCAACACCAGCCCATTGCGGAGGGACGCGGGTGAAAACAGGCGACGGTGTCGCGCATAATGCAGGATATGAGCCAGTCCGGCACTCCCAAGGGCGATACCGCCGTGGTATTTGCTGGAAAACGCGGCGGCGGCAAGGAGGCCGGCAGCCGTGTAGGAGGGCCAGGACGGTTTGTCGAGCAGACGCAGAGAAAAATACAGACTGGCCAGGCCTAAGAAGGCAGCGGTGCTGTCCCCATTGGCGTAATGGCACGCGATGATATCTGCCGGAGACAACAAAAGCAGGAGACCCGCGATGATGCCGGCCATCGGAGACAACCAGCGCCAGCCGATCACGACCACCAGTAAAACGGCAGCCGCGGAAAGGATGGCATTGAGCAAGCGCGTGATGGCGTAGAGGGTTGTTTGCTGGGGGCGGTCCACGGATTCGGCCCAGCCGGTATGTCGAACCAGCGGGGTGGCGATCGTGTGATAGGCCCGGACCAGATACTCCACGAGGTGGCTGTTGAAGAGAGGATAGCCTTCGTAGTCGGGGATGCCGACGACTGTGTAGTAATGGCCATCCAGAAACTGATCGACAGCTTGGACCTGTTTTCGGGTGTCGGGGTGATAGACGCGTCCCAGATTCAGATCATGGGACAGGCCACAGGTGCGGAATGCCAGGGCGATGACAAAGAAGGTGAGCCCAATCACGAGCGCGGAACGCTGCCGGGTGATACCATGCGCCAGCCGAGCCAAAAACCGATGGGGGACGGGCCGAGGTTCCGACCTCTCTTCGCCACCGTTGTGCCCGGTTTTCATGGCGTCAACACTCTCTGAGAGGCTATCAATAGTCAATAATTGAATCGGTGGAGACAACTCCTGCGGGCCGAGTGGGTTGGCGGGCTGGCGGCAGGAGCGACACGGGCGCAAAAAGCGCTGGGCAGGCCGGATTCACTCACGGGACGAGTTTGCGCGCGGGGGCGGGGCGCCGGGGAGCAGGGCGGTCCAGGCGAGCCAGAAGCAGGCGCAGATGGGGCCGAAGGGCAGGTAGCCGGTATAGCCCACAACAGGCATGGCGAAGAGTGGCCAGCGGTCGACATAGGGGACGGCGTAAGCCCAGCGCGGGGAGCTGAAGGCGTTCCAAAGCTCCCAGAAAAAGCCGCAAGCCAGAGCGGCATAGGCCAGGAGGAGGAGCGGCGACCAGTCGCCGCGCCGAACGGGGTCGAAGGGGGAGGGGACGCGGGCAAGGCCAAGGGCGCCGGCGACCAGGGCGAGGGGGGCCACCCAGGTCACAAAGAACAAGGGGTCGGGGAAGAGGGGTATCAACGGCAGCAGGACAACGCCGAGAAACGCAACGAGGGGCGCGGCGTGGGGCATGTGCCAGCGGGGACCGTTGCTAAAGCGGTGGCGCAGGGTAGGGAACGTGGCGAGCAGGTCGCGGATTTCGAAGATGGCGGGCAGGACGGTCGAGAAGCACAGCGAGGAGTAGACCAGATAATGAACAGGGCCGAAGTCCATCCGGTCGGGATACCACCAGTTTTGGACCGAGCGGTTGAGGAATTCGAAATACCACCACGACAGAGCGGAGAGGGGAAACATCAGGATGAATCGTGAGCGGGATGTCGTGGCGAGGGATGTTCCGCTGCGGCGGTAGACGAGTCCATCAAGAAAGAGGATGAACCCGAGCCAGAGCGGGAAAAAGGTATGCTGTTCGACGGGGCCGGGCAGGTCGATGCGTGACCACGCCAGGAACCAAGAGACAGTCAATAGGAGGAGGCCCAGCCAGCCGTGGAGGGGGAGGGGGGGAAGGGATGAAGGAGGAAGGCTGGAGGCTGAAAAATTGGGAGGACTTGATTCATTTGGTGCGTAAGGGCGTGGGGGTCCAGAAGAATTATCGGGGCTGAAGCCAAACCAGCGGGGGCGCAGCAGCAGCAGGACCGTGAAGAGCCCGAGGGCGGCAAACACCAGCCAGATGCCCATGTGAAACGGGGCATGCACGGGTTGGGTGGTGACCAGCGGCGGAAACGAAAAAAAGTCCTCCGAAAAACCGCGGAGGGCACTGCCTGCCAAGGGCAGGGCCGCCAGCAGCACCAAGGCGACTACGATGGGCCAGCGCTTCGTCACATCTGTACCATACCGCCGTTGGCCGATTTGTAAAAGGTGGAAAGCACAGGGTAAACCGTTTTATTTTCCTGATTTCGTGTGATTCAGAGATTGACGCAGGGCGGGTGGCGGGGGTAGGGTTTCACGCAATTCCGCCGCTTTGCGTGCATACGGCCAAAGCGACGATATCTGGAACAACTCATACGGAGAATATCAAACATGGCAATCAAGGTAGGCATTAACGGGTTTGGACGCATTGGACGCATGGTCTTTCGTGCGGCGCTCAAGAATTTCAAGGACATCGAGGTCGTCGGGATCAACGACCTATTGGAGCCGGAGTATCTGGCCTATATGCTGAAATATGACAGCGTTCACGGACGCTTTGACGGTACCGTGGCGGTCGAAGGCAGTACCATGATCGTCAATGGCCAGAAAATTCGCCTGACGGCGGAGAGGGATCCGGCGGCGTTGAAGTGGAGCGACGTGGGCGCGGAGATCGTGGTGGATTGCACCGGCTTGTTCCTGACGAATGAGAAAGTGCAGCCGCATCTGACGGCCGGCGCCAAGAAGGTGCTGCTGAGCGCCCCGTCGAAGGACGATATCCCGATGTTTGTCTTTGGCGTGAATTCCAGCCAATACGCCGGGGAAGCGATCATCTCGAATGCGAGTTGTACGACCAACTGCCTGGCGCCGGTGGCCAAGGTGTTGAACGATACGTTCGGGATCGAGCGGGGGCTGATGACGACCGTCCACGCGGTGACGGCTTCGCAGAATACCGTGGATGGTCCCTCGGCGAAGGATTGGCGCGGCGGCCGCGGCATTCTCGGCAACATCATCCCGAGCAGCACCGGTGCGGCCAAGGCGGTCGGCAAGGTGATTCCCGAGCTGAACACGAAACTGACGGGGATGGCCTTGCGCGTGCCGACGAGTAACGTGTCGGTGGTCGACCTGACCGTGCTCCTGAAAAAGGAATGCACCTATGACGAAATCAAGGCCGCGATGAAGGCTGCCAGTGAAGGCCCGATGAAGGGCGTCCTGGGCTACACGGAAGAAAAAGTGGTCAGCACCGATTTTGTGGGCGAGGCGTTGACGAGCGTGTTCGACGCGGGCGCGGGCATTCAGCTCGACTCGACCTTTGTCAAGGTGGTGGCGTGGTACGACAATGAGTGGGCCTATTCCAACAAGATGCTGGAAATGGTCCGCGTGATGGCCGCACAGTAGAGGCGTCACCCTTGACATTCCGCCGGGGCGCCGTCCCGGCGGAATGTTTTGTCTGCGACAGCCCGTATAACAGGAAATCCAATATGAACAAGAAGACCTTGAAGGATGTAGAACTGAATGGCAAACGCGTGGTGATGCGCGTGGATTTCAACGTGCCGATCAAGAGCGGGGTCATTGGCGATGATACGCGCGTGACCGCGGCGCTGCCATCCATTCGTTATATCCTGGAGCAGGGCGCGAGTCTGGTCTTGATGAGTCATTTGGGGCGTCCCAAAGGAACAGGCTTCGAAGCGGATTTCAGCTTGAAGCCGGTGGCGGAACACCTCGCGACGCTGCTGGGCCAGCCGGTGGGGTTTGCGCCCGATTGCCAGGCGGCGGAAGCCGAGGTGGCCAACCTGAAGCCGGGCGAGGTTGTGCTGCTGGAAAATACGCGCTTCTATAAGGAAGAACAAGCCAAGCTCAAAAAGGCCGACGACATGAGCGCTGACGAGTTCACGGCGCAGAAGGCCGCGCTGAAGGACAAGCAGAAGGCAATGGCGCAGAAATTGGCGTCGTATGGCGATTTGTTTGTGAATGATGCCTTTGGGACAGCGCACCGGGCGCATGCCTCGACGGCGGTGATTTGCCGCTATATCGGCATCAGCGTGGCGGGGTTTTTACTGGAAAAGGAAATCCAGTATTTAGGTAACGCGGTGGATCAACCGCAGCGGCCGTTTGTGGCGATTTTAGGCGGGGCCAAGGTGAGTGATAAGCTGGGGGTGGTGCAGAACCTGTTGGAGAAGGTGGACACGCTGATTATTGGCGGCGGGATGGCGTATACCTTTTTGAAGGCGCAGGGTCACGACGTGGGCGGTAGCCTGTGCGAGGTAGACCAATTGGATTACGCGCGTGCCATGATCGAGAAGGCCAAGGCCAACGGTAAACAGTTGCTGCTGCCGGTCGACAATGTCGCGGCGGACAAGTTCGATGCGGGCGCAGCGACCCAGGTGGTGGGTAATGACATCCCGGCGGGCTGGATGGCGCTGGATATTGGGCCCAAGACGACGGAGCTGTTTGCGGCCGCGATTCAGGACGCCAAGACCGTGGTCTGGAATGGGCCGATGGGATGCTTTGAGATGACGCCTTTTGCGGCGGGAACGCTCGGCGTGTGCCAGGCGGTGGCCGCGAGCGGCGCAACCAGCATCATCGGTGGCGGCGATAGTGTCCGGGCGGTGAACGAGAGCGGCCTGGCGTCCAAGATGACGCACATCAGCACCGGTGGCGGTGCGAGCCTCGAATTTCTCGAGGGCAAGGATCTGCCGGGGGTGGCGGCGCTGAACGATAAATGATGAATGATTCACACTAGAATCGGTGTAACCCAAGAGGACGAGACATGCGTAAAAAGATTGTAGCCGGCAACTGGAAAATGAACATGACGACGGCGGAAGCGGCGTCGCTGGTGAATGCCCTGAAGGACGATTTGGCGAACTTCCGAGAAGTGGAAGTGGTGGTGTGTCCGCCTTTCACCGCGCTATCTACGGTGAGCGATCTGGTGCAAGGGACGCATTTGGATCTGGGGGCGCAGAACATGCACTGGGAAAAGAGCGGAGCCTATACGGGCGAAACCAGCGCGGAAATGCTGCGCGAACTCTATTGCCACTACGTGATTCTGGGGCACAGCGAACGTCGGCACTACTTTAGCGAGACCGATGCAATCGTCAATCGCAAGGCCCAGGCCGCACTGGCATCGAGTCTGCATCCGATTATCTGCGTGGGCGAGACGCTGCAGGAGCGCGAAGCCGGGCAGGTGGAGAGCGTGATTACCCGGCAAATTACCGGCAGTCTGGCGGGGTTGTCGGCGAAGGAACTGCTGGATTCAGTGATCGCCTATGAACCGGTCTGGGCGATTGGCACGGGCAAAACCGCGACCAGTGAGCAGGCACAGGACGTGCATGCGCTGATCCGCACAGTCGTGGCCAATATGCACGACGCGACCGTGGCCGATGGCGTGCGCATCCAGTATGGCGGCAGCGTTAAACCTGGCAATGCCAAGGAACTCTTTGGTATGCCGGACATTGATGGCGGACTGATTGGCGGGGCGGCATTGGATGCCAAGTCGTTCATTGACATTGTGCGCGCCGCAGTCTAGAACGTAGGCCTTTTCAAGTTTCAGGAGTCAACCAGCCATGCCCATTCTCATTAGTATTCTCTTGATTGTCGAAGTCGTTGCCGCCTTTTTGTTAATTGTGGTGATCTTGGCCCAGAAGTCGAAAGACCAGGGGTTGGGGATGGCCTTCGGTGGCGGAATGGGCGAGAGCCTTTTCGGCAGCCGGGCGGGAAATGTCCTGACCCGCATGACCGTCGGCTTGGCGGTGACGTTCATGGTGACGACGATGCTGCTGGCCATTCTGTTTTCGCGTGGGTCGACCGCAGGCGGGTCCGTGATGGATCGTGCGGACGCCGAAACCCCGGCGGCCTCGGCTCTGCCGACGCAAACGGCGCCGGCCGAGCTGCCGTCGGCCAGTGACCTGCCCCGGGACGTTCCGATGGATCAGGCGAGTGCACCGGTGGTGATGCAGATGGATGACAGCGGCGACCTGACACCTGTGGACGCGGCGTCGGTTGAGGAGATCGCGGTCGACGATATGCCCGAGCCGGTTGTTTCCGAAACCGTGGATGCTCCTGCAGTGGAGGACGCTCCCGCGGCGGCCGAAGAACCTGCGCCACCGAAAGCATCCCCGGCACAAGACTGATGAAGTTGGCAGACCGGAGTGTCGCCCTGCGCATGGCCTGCGCAGGGCTTTTGCTTTTGGGGGGCATGGCGGGCGGGGGGGGGTGTCGAGGGCATGAGCGCCTGACGGACGACGGGCCGGGCATCCGGCAGACGACGGGCCGAATTCGGGGCTTTGATCCGGCGCATGCCAGCGACATGGCCTCGGTGCGGGCCACGGGCAAACTCTATGAGGGGCTGCTGCAATACGATTACTGGGCGCGGCCCTATCGGGTCGAGCCGCTGCTGGCGGTGGCCATGCCCGAGGTGTCGGCCGATGGCCGGGTGTGGCGCTTTCGCCTGCGCGAGGGGATTGAGTTTGCGGATGATCCGTGTTTTGTGGCTTACGAGGGGCGGGGACGGGAGGTGGTCGCGGGCGATGTCGTCTATTCCATGCTCCGCATTGCCGACGTGAAAGTGGGCTCCGGCGGCTACTGGGCATTCCGGGGCCGTATTGAAGGCCTGGATGACTTCCGCGCACGCAGCCAGGGCGAAGCGCCCACGGATTATGATGTCGAGGTGGCCGGGTTGCGCGCCACGGGGCGCTACGAACTGGAGATTCGGCTGACGGCCCCCTATCCGCAATTGCCGTGGGTGTTGGCCATGCCCTATGCCTTTGTTGTGCCGCGGGAGGCGGTGGAATTCTATGGAGCGGAATTTGTGAATCATCCGGTGGGCACCGGGCCTTACGTGCTGGTGGCGGCGCGGCAAAACCACCGCTATGAGTACCGCGTCAATCCCAAATGGGTGACAACCAACCGGGTCGAGACGCTGGCACCGGACGCACCGACGCCAGATGCCGGGAAGCGGTTGCCGCTGACGCCGCGCATCGTTGATATGGTGGTGGGGGACCCCTCAACGGCCTGGCTGATGTTTTTGGCGGGCCAGCTCGATTGGGTGGATGTGAGCCGGGATCACTGGGACAGTATTCTCACCGCGGACCAAACGCTGCGGCCGGACCTGGCGGCGCGGGGCATCGTGCTGGAGCAGGCGCCGCAGTTGTCGGTCAGCTACACGGCCTTTAACATGGACGATCCCGTCGTGGGAACAAATCCAACATTGCGGCAGGCCTTGTCCTGCGCGTTCGATGCCCCGCAATGGCTGGCCTTTCAACAGGGACGAGTCGAAATGGCGACCGAACCGGTGCCGCCAGGCGTGGCTGGGCACGCGGGTGTCCCGCCGCCCTATGCCTTTGATCGTGAGCGCGCCCGCCGCCTGCTGGCAGAGGCGGGATATCCCGAGGGGCACGATCCGGCCACGGGACGGCGTCTGAAATTAACGCTGGAACTGGGCTCCGCGGATAATCCCGAGGCGCGACAGGCGGCAGAGCTATTTGCCAGTTTTATGGCGCGCATCGGTGTGGTGGTAGAGTTGAGCTACAACAATTGGCCGGCCTTTCTCCAGAAAATCGAACGCCGACAAGCCCAGATGTTCAGTTTGACCTGGGTGGGGGACTATCCCGACGCGCAGAATTTTTTGCAACTGTTTGCGAGCGAAAATGTGTCGCCGGGTCCCAACCGCGCGAATGTTGTGAATCCGGAGTTTGATCGGCTCTATCGGCAGATGGTGGCTTTGCCCGAATCGCCGGAGCGCCAGGCGCTATGTCAACAAGCTGTGGCGGCGGTGATGGAGGATTGTCCGTGGATATTGACGGGCTATCCCGTAGCCGTCAGCGTGCGCCAGGCACGCCTGCACAATCGTATCCGCCATGATTTCCCCTGGGGCATGGAGAAATATTGGCGGGTGGACGAGTAGCGGTGCGGGGGCTGGTGGGGGGGGTAATCCCCCGGGCTTGTCCCGGGGATGGTTAGGTTGGCGGTGCAGCTTGTATGGCTGCACAGCCTTAAGCACACCGGGGCAAGCCCGGTGGATGGAGGGCCGATCAGGCCCAGGGGACGATGTTGACGGGATGGCCTTCGAGGAAGGCGCGCAGGTTGCTGGCGGCAATATCGATGAGGCGCTTGCGGGCAGCGGCACTGGCCCAGGCGATATGAGGGGTAATAAAGCAGCGCGGGGCGGATAGCAGGGGATTATCGGGCGGTGGGGGCTCGGTGGAGAGCACATCCACGGCCGCGCCGGCGATGCGGTTTTGGTGCAGGGCGTCGGCCAAATCCTGTTCGACGATGAGGGGGCCGCGGGAGGTATTGATCAGGAACGCGCTGGGTTTCATCTGGGCCAGACGCTGCGCGTTGACCAGACCCGTGGTCTCGGGGGTGAGCGGGCAGTGCAGGCTGACAACATCGCTTTCGGCAAACAGATGGTCGAGAGAGACATACTCGACACCGGAGGGCGGGGGGGTGGACGGATCGCGGCGACAGGCCAGGATGCGCATGCCGAAGGCCTGGCCGATGCGGGCCACGGCCTGGCCGATTTGTCCGAGGCCGATGATGCCCAGAGTCAAGCCGGCCAGTTCGATCTGAGGGCAGAGCCAATAGCAGTAATCGGGGCTGCGGCTCCAGCCGCCAGCCCGGACATCCGTCGCGTGCAGCGCCACCTGATTGGTCAGTTCTAGCAACAGGGCAAATGCCTGCTGGGCTACCGTGGCCGTGCTAT
>JAQUJC010000023.1 GCA_028681135.1 Kiritimatiellia bacterium
CCGTATTCGTCGCGGAAAACGTCGTACCCCTCGGCAAGCAGGCGTTCGGCAAAGGTCTGGAAGTTTTCGATTGGGTTGTCATCGCGCATTGCCATGATCAATCCTCCCCATCACAGCGCGGGCGGCGCTTCCATCTGTAAAAATGGCCCCACCAATAATCCCACGGATGGACCCGTGGGTCATGCGCCCATGCGCTGGCGGGGGTGGTGTCCCCTGTCCCGGCGTGTCCCTCGGGACGGGTTGGGACGCCGTAGGCGGGGGGGGTAGGCATTCCATGCACACGGTCATTCATGGCCCGCCCTCCCCGGTTGTGCCGGTTGTGCCGGTTGTGCCGTGGCGCATCCGGCCCGGCCCCGTTTGGGGTTCGGCGGTTGGTTGTGCGCCGCCTTATTATAGGCGGCACAACCATCCGACCGACCGGCCTTGCGTGTTTCCGCCTTCATACTGCAAGCCTCGGATTCATGTACGATTGAATGACGGCGGGAAGCCCGTATTTAACCGCGCCGTTTTTGGCCCCGGCCCTCGGGGTGTGTATGATCTCGCCGCGCCGCACCAGTCCATCCAGACAGGCACGGGCAAGATTTCGGGAAGCGCCGCCCTCTTGAATCGTGCAAAGCAGTTCGTTGCGGCCCATCGGTTCCCGTGCCGCATCCAGCGCAACCGCCTCGAATGATTCCGCCGTGCGTTTCGAGTCCCCTTGTGTGGCCCGTTTTCGGTCCCATGAAGTGAAGGGAAGCGGCATCAAGTCCGCGTCAAGGTGGAATCTGTCATCCTCCCAGCGGATGCAAAAGTCATCCAGTGGCGGGAAGTTCCGGCACATGACGGAAACCACGCTTGCGCCCTCGGGGTCCTGTTTCTGTGGGGTCAGGGTCAACCGCGCATCTACATCCCGACCGGCCCAGCTTGAACCGCCGCCCCTGTCTGCAATCGCCCGGTCCCCGGCGTCGCCTTTTGGGTCATGGTGAACGGCTATAACGGCGGGACCGCTTTCGGCCACCCGGTCGAATAGGTCAAGAATCCCGGCGATTCCCTCCCCGGCGTTTTCGGCCTCTCCCGGCAAGTGGAGCTTGTAGCGCGGGTCTACGATCACCAGTTCGGCCCGGTCCCGTCGCGCAATCTCTACCAGACGCGCCCGGACGGTTGCGCCCCGGCCTCGGGCATTAACGACAAACAGCCTGCCACGCAATGCGGCGCTGTCTATGCCGTGCGCCCGGCAAGCTCGCCGGATTCGACGGTGAATCCACTTGTCCCGCAATTCCAGATTGACGAAAACAACGCGGCGGGGGTTGGGGATATGAAGCCCCAGCCAATCGCGGCCCGTTGCAACATGGACGGCGATTTCGATTGCCGCAAAGCTCTTGCGGCGCTTGCTCCCCCCGATCAACTCCACCTTATCGCCAAGCTCAAAAACCCCGTCAATGATTGGATCATGCGCGGTTGGCTCTGCTTCCAGATAGTCAGCCGCATCCGTGGAAGGTATTTGCTCCCCGCCACCCTCCACGGCCTCACCAGCGGCTTTGAGAGCATCGGCCACGGTATCGAGCGCATCCCCCCGGTCAAGGGCTTCAGCGGCCATCCTCGCCGCCGAGTGAAGGCCCCGGCGACGTTCCGCCGTGCGGACCTGTTCGGCGTAGTAGGCCGCATGCTCTGAAGTAGGGCATGACTCTACCATTTCAGACAACGCCAGCAGGTTCTCCCCGGCGTCACCGTCCATCTGTTCGGCGACGGTCAAGGGGTCAATGATGCCGGGTTTTCTGGATCGTAGAAGTTCCATCGCGCACCATGCGGAGATGCAGACTTCATCCGTGAAGCTCCCCGACGTGATACCGGCCTGTTGGCAGACCGGGAAGGCCCGGTCATGGGCTTGGAGTAGAGCGCCCAAAAGTGCCCGCTCGGCTGGTGTGGAATCTTTCACGATTGCACCCCATCGCGCAGGATGTTTTTAAGCGCCTTGTCCACAAGGTCGCCGATGCGAACAGGCCGCCACGGTTCGGCATACGGGCTTGCGCCCTTGGAGCGTGTGGGGTAGGGTCTGCGTTGTGAGACAGTTCCGTTTCCGTCGCCGCCCCTGCCTGCAAGCCGGGCGGCTTTTTCTTCGATGGACTGCTTCATCGGGAAGCCCTCCGCAATTCCTTTTTACAATAGGCAATCACCCTGTTCAGGGCTTCGGTTCTGTACTTATCTTTCGGCTTAATGCCAGACAGGAGATAAACCGCCTTCTCTGCGATGGATTTCGCCGTCAGCTTGAACCGATCATCATCGCCTGGATGAGCGTGTGACTCGTTGCCTGGTTCATCCGCTTCATCGTCTGCACCATCTCCATCAAGTACCGGATTGAGGGTTGCGCTTGTGATACGGGTTGCCGGGTACTGTTTCCCATCTGCACCCGTTCGGGATTTCAGTTGGTCAACTTGTCCAACTGTTTCTAATGCCTTCCGCTCATCGCCCACCGTGACGTGACTGCATCCGATTTGCTTGGCAATTTCGCGGTTGCTCCTGTTGGGAAACTCGCGGACGGCAAGGGAGATTGCCTGCCTCACGTCCGCTCGGCTCATTCGCAGACCATGCGCCTGGTTCGCGCCCAGCGCATACCACAGGGCATCTGATCGAGTACCTGGGCGGATGTTCGCCGGTATCTCCGTGAATTGATTTCGAGTCGCGGCCATGACACGGTGGTATCCATCCGCCAGGTGGTACTCTGTCCCATCGGTGAAGACTTCCACAGGTGGGAAGACGACGCCATCGGTCATGGCTTCGGCGTACTGCTCTACAACCTCGGGGTTGATAGACTCGCGCACCTGGGCATCCAGTTTGATCTTGGAGATGTACATGCTCAACCTCCGTTCTTCAGACGTTGGACTTCGGACCAGCGCCAGCGGATTGACCGCTTGCTACGGCGTATGGCTTGAATCTTCCCGGCCCGCTCGTACCTGAACAGGGTCAGGGGGCAGCATTCCAATTCCGTGGCCGCTGTTTTTGTGGGGACCAGCTTTTCAGCGGCGGGGGCATCGGTTGCGAACACCTGCCGACGCTCTTCTTCCGTTGCGTTCGCGGCTCGCAGGGCAAGCTCGATTGCGCTTCGCAGTTCGGCTCTCATTTCCCAGCCCTCCGACGTAAGGACGCAATGACCGCGCCCGGATCGTATAAGACCAGCTTGCGCGATAGGCGCAAAACAGGGACCTTCATGCGCCGTAGGGTTCTGGTTGATACTCCGATTTTTTCCGCCATTTGTGGCTGGTGAAGCAGGACGGGCTCGTTTTTTTCTTCTGTCATGGCTCGGCTCTCTCTATTGTGCCGCGCACCAAAAAAATCAGCGCACAGCGGTTTCGTTTTCCGCCATGCGCCGATCAACCGAGTTGTCGCCATGTCCTGACCTGTCGCCGTTGAAGCCCGAAAGCCTGCCAGCCGGTCAGCTTCTAAAATGTCACTTCATCATCTGGATGTGATCGTGGCCCTCATGCTTCTGATCTCTGCCGATCCACGGCCCACAAACTTGACTTGATCGCCGTGAATCCGCGCCGCCATGTCACGGTGCAGCCGCATGAGCAAATCCGCATCCTGCTTGTTCTCCCGGCAAGCTCGCCGGAATGCCGTCTCACAGGACTTTTCACACGCGGCGAAACCCTTTTTCAGCCGCTCCGCCGTGTTCTGTTTTTCGCATTGGATGCACTTGAACATGACCGCACTATATGCGGTGGGAATCGGCCCCGCAAGACAGTTGGGGACATTCTGCGTCTCTGGCATTAGATGGGGATTCGATGCGGACAGCCGGTGTTTTTTACGCTGTGGGTATCGCCAGCAGTTCCGCTCGTAGCGCCTTAAGGCTCTTTGCATTCTTTACGACCTCGACCGCCCATCCGGGCAGGGGTTCCCGTTCCGGCTCCACAATCTCGGCTTCAACCAGGACAGGGATTGAATCGGCGGCCTGTAGTACCATGCGGTCGGTTGGGTGCAGATAGCGCATGGTCATCTGTGCGTTGCCATGCCCCACCAGCTTGGTCATGGTGGCCTGTGGCGTACCAGCGTCGGCGTTCAAGGAAACATAGGTATGCCGGAAGGAATGAAAGCCCTTCAAGACAACAGCACGTTTCCCGGTCCCCTGCCCCGTCCCTGGTTTCACCGTCTGGATGCCGCACGCTTCAAGATGCGCTTGGATTCGATTCGACACGTCCGCCGATTTGCCTCCTGTGTATTCGGCGGCCAGTCCGGGCATGACGTAGGGTCCCCGCCTTGGAAGGGTGGAGAGATGGGCGGCCAGTTCAACTGGGATACCGATCTTGATCTTTGCCTTTTCTCCAAGGTGGGCGGTTTTGTTCGGGATCAACTCGATGATACGACGCATCACGTCGGTACTCCCCCACCGTAGAGAGCAAGCATCCGCCAGGCGCAAGCCCGTTCCGGCTCCGACGAAAAACAGCGTTTTCAATTCGCCTTCAGCGTTTGCGATAATCCGGCGCATCTCTTCGGCGGTGAAAGTCTCGCGGGAATGCTGGATCGCCTTTTGCGTTTTGAGGTTCTGGAAAGGGTTTTCCGCCACGGCCCCGATGCCACCCATGCAACGGAAAAACATTCGGAGGAAAATCTTGTATTGGTTCACCCTGCCGACGGCGTATCCCCTGGCCTTCAAGTGTTCGATGAACCTCTTTGCGTGGATCTCCTTCACTTGCGCCAGCGTCTTGACCGTGGGCGCGTCTTCCCGCAACCATGAGGCAAAGGCGTTCCATTGACCGATGTACTGCTTCAGGGTGGCCGGTCCAGGGTTCGGCCTGGTCTCGGTGTCCATGTCCTCAAACGTCTTCCAGGCGGCGGCAATCGCTACAGGTCCCCCGGTGGCCGCCTCGTTCCTGGCCGCTTTGATTCGACGTGCAAGGACTGCCAGGCGGTCAGCTTCACTCCCGGCCCGTTGCGGTTGAAGTATCTCATCGGCCTTACGCCTGGCCTCGGCTTCGGTCTTCGTTCCCAGCGTTCGGCGGAATCGCTTCCCGTCAACGTCATACTGCAACCAATAGGTTCCGCCGCGCCGGTAAAGGTGTCCTGTTCCTGCCGTCTTCATGGTGTGCGCTCCTGTTCGCTTGTGTGTTTTACTGACCGTCTTCAATCGTCATAAAGCACACATAAAGCGCACAGTCAACAGCAGATTTCGCGCAATATAAGGGGTTTTTGCAAATATCAGGGAGATTATGAGTCTCCTGCTCTGACCAACTGAGCTAAGGGCCCTTTTTCTGTGCGTATAGTGCCGTTCTATCGCCGCAAACTCAAGTCTTTCCAGCAGGGCCCGGGCGGCTATTCTGCCCAGGGGGGCGATTCCGCTCTTGACGACAGGTGCCAAACTCCTATGATGCCCGCCTGTTTATTAACAGAGATAGGTATGCCCATGAAAACTGCCCTTTTAGAAAAAGTTGAACAGAGCCAGCTCAAAGAAACGGCTCCGGAATTTGATGTCGGTGACTCGGTGCGCGTGCACGTAAAGATCAAGGAAGGCGAAAAAGAGCGCGTCCAGGTCTATGCCGGCACGGTCATTGCGCGTGATGGGGGGGGGGCCAACGAAACCTTCACCGTGCGACGCATTTCCTATGGTGAAGGCGTTGAGCGCGTTTTCCCCGTCCATTCCCCCTACGTGGTCAAGGTCGATGTGGACCGCCGCGGCAAAACACGCCGGGCTAAGCTCTACTATCTGCGCACCCGCACCAGCAAGCAAAGCCGCCTGAAAGAGCGCGTCTGATTCGGAGGGTCTTCCGCCTTGCTCCAGTTCGAGCAGGAGGCCTGGGCGCAGGGCGCACGGCGACTGAGCGGCGTGGACGAGGCCGGTCGCGGCCCGCTGGCCGGACCCGTTGTGGCGGCCGCGGTGGTCGTTGCACGCACTTTTCTTGAAACCGAAGCCACTCGCTCCCTTCAGAGGTTAACCGATTCCAAGCAACTCTCGGCAAAACGCCGGGAGTTGTTTTATGATCTGCTGATGTCCAGCCCCGACGTTGAAGTGGGCATCGGCAGCGCGTCGGTTGCAGAAATCGACGCGCTGAATATCCTGCGCGCCACCCACCTGGCCATGCGCCGCGCCATCGAGCATCTGACACCCCTCCCCGACCTGGCCCTGGTGGATGGGCGGCCGGTGCAGGGGCTGCCCGTGCCGCATCGCGCCATTGTCGGGGGCGATGGGGTCAGCCTGTCGATTGCCGCCGCGAGTGTACTGGCCAAGGTAACCCGCGACCGCTTGCTGGTCGAACTGGCCGCGCAGTACCCCGCCTATGGATTCGACCGCCACAAGGGCTATGGCACCCGCGCTCACCTCGAAGCTCTGCAGCGCCACGGCCCCTGCCCCGTTCATCGGCGATCGTTTGCACCGGTCGCTCAACGTGTCCTGGAGTTTGACTCATGAACTGGCCCTGGCCCCTAACGCTGTTGCGCAAATCCGCCAAAAGGCAGCCAGCCTCGCAACGGACAGGGGCGTGGGGGGAAGCGCTTGCGGCGCGGCTGCTGCGGCGCAAGGGCTACCGCATTCTGGGCCGCAATGTTCGCTTCGGTTCGCGCTGCGAGCTGGACCTGGTGGCGCGGTCGCCCGCACCTGAAACCCTCGTATTTGTAGAAGTCAAAACCCGCCGCAGCGACACCTTTGGCCGCCCCATGGTGGCCGTGGACCGCGCCAAGCGCCGCGCCCTTGGGCGCGCCGCCCACCGCTATCTGCGCCATCTCAAAGTGCGGCCGTCACACATCCGCTTCGATGTCGTGGAAGTCATCGGCCTGCCGACAGGCGACCCGCCCGTCATCCGTCACATTGAAAATGCATTTTCACCCGGGCCAGGTTATCGTGTTTAGGAGCCATTCCCCACATCCCGTAACCGCTGAACAACGTCCTATCCAGGTCGGGACGGGATCCCTCCACAGCGGGCAGACTGCCCCGGCTCCATTCCAATCGTTTTGGGAGCCCCCGACGGCCTGTGCGCCTGTGCGCGGAACCTCGTCGGGGGATGAGAGGGACTGCGATAGTAGTGGACATGAATGAGCAGAGGGTTCTGAAAAAGGAGTCAGCCGTTAGAAGCCAGAGAGCCAAAATGAATAGCTACGGATTTCGCGGATGATTTTTTCGACCAACAACCCACGATCAGTTACAGTGAGATGGATGCAGATATTCCACGGAGTCCATCCTGAATCCTGAATTCCAGCAACATGACCGTTTACAAAAGGTTGGTAGCCTCTTGAAACCCATCCGAACCATTTCCATCCTCATGGCCCTGGCCGTTGCCCCGCTGCCACACGCCAGGGCGATTTTCGACGAATGGGAACTCGACTATGACATGCTGGCGGAGTCCGGTCAGAAGATATTCGAGCAACTGGCCCCGGCATCCGTGCAGGAATCCTTTCGATTCTACACCGCCGACGAAATCAAATCCACGTTTGGCCCCATCCAACAGGCGCTGGACGGCAGCAGTCTCGAGGCGCTGGCCGATCTCCAGCCGCGCGCGCGCCAAACCCTAGATTCCTTGCGTGCCAATCCCGAAACTCAGGCCACTGCCGACTGGCTGGAAGCCCGCATGGATTTTTTTGAAATGGCCGCCGAAGTCCAGCAAGCCATTCCGGCACCCCGGGTGCCCACGCCCCCCCCGGGGCCCGCACCCGGACCACCGCTGATTCCTCATCCCACGCCTTTGCGGCCCGCGCTGATCCCCCATCCACAAGAGCCCGATACGTCAACCCTGCCGCCGCATCCAACCTTGCCCCAACCGACGCTGATTCCGCACCCAACCGAGCCGACTGCCCCCCCGCCCCCCCCGCCCCCCCCGCCCACGACCCGCCCCGGCGTCGCGCCCGCCCCGCTCGACAAGGCGCGCAACCGCTACGTCGAAAGTCGCCAGGCCTGGGTGCGTAAGCTCGCCAAGCGCCCAGCTCCTGCCCGCGCCGCCGCCCTGCTGCCGGACCTTAAGCGTATCTTCCGCGAGCAGAGCATCCCACCAGAGCTGGTGTGGCAGGCCGAGGCGGAGTCCACCTTCAACCCTGCCGCCCGCAGCCCCGTTGGGGCCGTCGGCCTCTATCAGTTCATGCCCGCCACCGCCCGCGAGTATGGCCTGAGCCTCTCGCCAGTGGATGAGCGTCTCGACGCCATGAAAAATGCCCGCGCCGCGGCCCGTTACCTGAAATATCTGCACGGACGCTTCGGCAACTGGCCACTCGCGCTCGCCGCCTATAACTGCGGACAGGGCCGAGTGTCCAAAGCCTTAGCGGCCGCCGGCGGCACAACCTTCGACGACATCCACGACCGGCTCCCCGCCGAAACCCGCATGTATGTCCCCAAAATCGCCGCCCTGCTGCACATTCGCGAAAAAACCGACCTCGATCGCCTGTAACTCGCACCACCCCTCGCCACAAAACTCCTTCCTGCCAAGCATGATACAGCGGATTCTAAAATTCATGGGCTGACCCCTTTTGGCCAAAAGGGGTCAGCCCATGAATTTTAGAATTTGGCCGATGGTGGCTTCGCCTAGGGTGTTCACGCTGCACGTTTACCTATCAGGCACATTTTTTTCTCCATGATGATGAGTCATACAAAGCACATGGGGCGCGGCTGGATTTTTTTAGGGGGCAAATTTTGGGGCATGGCTTTCTGTTGTTGCGCGGCCCTTGTGCCTTTGCTATAATTATTGTTTGTATAATCATTAGGAGGAAAAAATGACTGCTATTCAAATGCTGCAAGCCATTAAGAAACTGAATGCCAGCCTATACGGCCAAGATTTCTTGCTGACGTGGGACAAGACGCTGCCCGAACTCAAACTCATCCTGCAGACCGCGGAGCTGCTCAAGCGGCTCTATGAGACCAATGTGTCGCTGCGTGTATTCGACAGCGGCCTGGCCATCTCCAACTTTCGCGATAATTCCACGCGCACGCGGTTTTCGTTTGCGTCTGCCAGCAACCTGCTAGGCTTGGCCGTTCAAGACCTCGACGAAAGCAAATCACAGATTGCCCACGGGGAGACGGTTCGCGAAACGGCCAATATGATTTCGTTTCTGACGCAGATCATCGGCATTCGCGATGACATGTACATCGGCAAAGGCCACACCTATATGCGCGAAATCGGGGAAGCCCTTGACGACGGGTTCGCGCAAGGCGTCCTAGCCCAACGCCCGGGCATCGTCAATCTGCAATGCGATATCGATCATCCCACCCAGAGCATGGCCGATTTGGCTTGGCTCAAGGAGCACTTCGGTTCCTTCGAGGCCCTGCGCGGCAAAAAGCTTGCGATGACCTGGGCCTACAGCCCTTCCTATGGCAAACCCCTGTCGGTGCCCCAAGGCATCCTGGGCCTGATGACCCGCTTCGGCATGGATGTCACCCTCGCCCATCCGCCGGGATATGACCTCATGCCCGAGATCGTCACGTTGGCCCGCAAGCAGGCCAAGGAAAGCGGCGGCTCATTCAAGAAGGTCGCTTCGATGGAGAAAGCCTTCGCCGGTGCGGACATTGTCTATCCCAAGTCCTGGGCATCTTATGACGTCATGAAGAAGCGCACCGATCTGTATGCCAAGGGTGATCAGGCTGGCATTAACCGACTGGAAAAAGCCTGTCTCAAGGAGAACGCCACCCACAAGGACTGGGAATGTGATGAGGCCAAGATGAAGCTCACCCAGAACGGCGACGCCCTCTACATGCACTGTCTGCCCGCGGACATCACCGATATCTCCTGCAAGGCCGGCGAGGTCTCTGCCTCTGTCTTCGAAAAGTACCGCATTCCCACCTATAAGGAAGCGAGTTACAAGCCATTCGTGATCGCGGCCATGATGCTGACCAACCGCATGGAAGACATTACCGGCACGCTTGGCGAACTGATGGGTTATCCGATGGAGCGCGTCCTCGACGTTGCATCCCTGCCCAAGCCCTTAACCAAGAAAACGGCGAAAAAGGCCAAAAAGGCTACGGCGAAGAAACCGGCCAAGGCACCCGCCGCCAAGGCGGTAAAGAAGCCTGCCGCAAAGAAAGCTGCTGCAAAAAAGGCTAAGCGGAAATAATCACGCTCTGCGCTTGAACAAACGCCGCCCGTTAACGGGCGGCGTTTTTTTGCTTCCCTAACCACCAGCAGCCAAAATCCGCGGCAGCCGGTTAAACCACAGAGGGCCGCAGAGATTCACAGCGGAAAGTTATGGGTTGATGGTCGTTGGGGAAAACAGACCTGATTCACCCACGGGTCAAGCCCGTGGGGGTCTGAATGGTGGCTCGCTCTCCATGCGTAAAATCCGTGCCCTCCGTAGCCCGGCTATTCATCTTTTTCATTGGATAGTGAATATTCCTTGTTGAATATTGAATATTGTCTCCCTCTCCCCTCCCTCTTTTCCTCTCCCTCTCTGTGCCCCTCGGTGGCCCTCTGTGGTTAAACCGGCTTTCTTCCTGCTTTCCTGCTGTTTCCTGTTTTCCTGCTAAATTCCCCCTCCGCTCCCTGCCTCTTTGCGCCTTCGCGTCTTGGCGTGAAACCGGCTGGTTAATCTGTTCATGAGTTCTTGAGTTCAGATTTATCCCTGGCTCCCCCACCTTCCCCCATTCGTGTCCATCAGTGTTCATCCGTGGTTAAATTCTCTTCTTTGGTTGCGGCTCTGCCGCGCTGTGCCCATCTGTGAAATCGAGTCATCCATGGTCAGCTCTTGCAGCGGGTTCGGTCTCCTGCCTCACGTCTACCGTCTACTCCGTTAGCCGCTCTGTTTTATTTATTTGCTTTTCCCTGGTACTGTGTGCGACAAGGTACTGTGTTACGCACGGTACCAAACCTGCGACCCAATAATTGGGTTAAAAGATTTCAGGGCTGGGGCGCGGCGGAAAACGTAAATAATGCAAGCGACATGAACGGCAATACATCCTATATCGCTCAGTGGATGACGCAGATCCGGCGGGGCTGGTTGGAAACCTGTATTCTCAACCTACTGGCCGGTGAGGACATTCATGGCTACGGACTCCTGCTGCGCCTGCGCCACATCCCCGGTCTGGGCATTTCTGAAGGCAGTCTTTACCCCCTCCTGTCCCGGCTGCGGTTGCAGGGGCTTATCGTCGTTCGCCGTCTCGAGGAATCCCCCGACGGCCCCCCGCGAAAGGTCTATGGCCTCACTCCGCGCGGCCGCCAGGTCCTGGCCCTGATGAATCGTCATTTCGACGTGATGACACGCCAACACCAACTCGCCCAAAACTGGAGCGCCCCATGATCTCTTGGACCCCCCAAGCCCTTTCTCTATTCGAGCGTCGGTGCGAAGAACGCCGGAACGCCCTGTGGGCACTCGGCGCCGACCCCGACGAAGTATTCGCCGACTGGAAGGCCCTGATCGACACTCATGCGGCGGACGCCAGAGCATCCACCGTGAGTGCCGACCGAGTGCAAACCGAGTTGGAAATTCTACTGGTCGACACTCCGTCCGCCCTGGACCCGCCCGCTACCCTGCCTCCGGCGGCACCTTCGACTTCCGCCTTTCGGATTTGGTTTGGCCGGAGTACGACCGTCATGCTGTGGCTTCTCGGAGTGATCCTGCCACTCGGGGTCATCCTCTTCGAAGGGCTGGCGGGCTTGTGCGCTGAAATTCTGTTTGACCCTATGCCGACCTGGTGGCATGTGCTGCTGATCACCCTCGTGCCCATTGCCAATGCCGCCGCGTTGCTGACCGGTTCACGCGCGCAAACCGTGGACACGGCACATCCGCGTCTGCGCTGGACCGGCATGGCCAATGGGCTGGCTATCGGCATCAGCGCGTTCTATGCTCTACAGTTTGCGCTCGTCACGCCTTTTGCCGTCCTGGCCATCATCTATTTTGGCATCGGGCTGATCCCGCTTGCCCCCCTCTTCGCCTTCCTCTGCGCGGTGGCCCTGCGCACCCGGTTACGCCGCGCGCGATTTCTAACGGATGTCCCACCGCCCGCCGCTTGGTGGAAAACAGCCCTCCCGGTCTTTCTGCTGCTGCTGCTGCTGGCCCTGCCGCGGCTCATGGTTCCGGTCTACACCCCCCAGGTCAACGACACCGATCCCGCCGTCCGCGCCCGCGCGACAACTCTCCTGAGGACCTTCGGCAGCCGGGACCTGATGCTCCGCCGCTGTTACCGGCCGAATGTCAACATGGATTTCTTTTCGCTGCTGTTGAGCGGCTCGTTCCGCCTTGGCCAGACCACGTCTCGCACCGAAGCACAAACCACCTATTACCGCGTCACGGGCACACCCTATGACGCCGTGCCCCCGCCACGCCTTAAGGGGCTACGCGGGCAAGACCTGATAGACTCTGACTGGTTGGACCCGGCTCTGGGCGGCGAGCGCGTTTCGGCGCGCATCCGTAATCTCACGCTGGCCCAATCGCGGCTTGATGGGCGAGTGGATACGGCCTCGGGCATCGCCTATCTGGAATGGACGCTGGAATTTCGCAATGCCTCGAAAACGCAACGCGAAGCGCGCGCGCTGATTGAGTTGCCGCCGGGTGCGGTTGTTTCGCGCGTCACGCTTTGGATCAACGGCGAACCCTGCGAGGCCGCCTTTGGCGGACGCTCGCAGACCCGCCGCGCCTATCAGCAGATTGCGGTGCGCCAACGCCGCGATCCGGTGTTGGTGACGACGGCCGGGCCGGACCGAGTCCTGCTCCAATGCTTCCCCGTGCCAGTTGATGGCGCCATGAAAACCCGCATCGGTATCAGCGTGCCGCTGGTCGTCCCCGACGCCACCCAGGCCGAAGCCGCCTTACGGCTGCCCATTTTTGTGGAACAGAATTTCACGGCCCCTGCCGACCTGCACACAACGGTCTGGCTGGAAAGCGACCAACCCGCTGTTGGCGGTGCCGCCACCCCGCTCCAGGTGAGCAATAGCGATCCGTTTTCCATTCGCGGTAAGATTCCAGCGAACGCGGCTGGCCCGGCGGCATTTTTGCGCCTGCCGCTGGCCCATCCCTACCCGCCCATCGCCGCTCGCGATTCGCGCCTGCCCGACGGGCTCGCCATTCTCCAGACCCTCGACCCACCGACAGCCCCCCCCGCCTTTCCCGAGACCCTGGCCATCGTTATTGATGGATCCGCCCGCATGCGTGATTACCGGACCCACATGACCGAGCATATTTTCGATTTACTCCCCGATGACATGAGGGTTTGCACCTTCATCGCTCGCGATGAAACCGAGGTCATTGAAGGCAAGCCGCCTGAGCGCCTGCGTTTTGTCGGCGGCTGCGACAATGGCCCCGCCTTGGCCCGCGCCGCCGAATGGGCTGTAGAAAACGGCCAGGCCCCCATTCTGTGGCTCCATGCCGCCCAGCCCCTCGCCTCCCTCGAACTGGAAGCGCTGCGCCAACTCGCCGATTTCTCGCGCGGAACCGTGGTGATTCATTCCCACCAGTACGGTCCGGGCGCCAACCGTATTGCTGAACAACTCGCCGACCTCGATATTATCCGCCCCCTACCCGTGATGGGGAACGACGCCGCTGACATCATCGACCACTTGCAGCACAAGGCCGCCCACTGGAGCCGCCGGCAGATCGCTAGCGACGAACGCCCTGCCGCCACCGCCCCAGGCTCCACGCATATTGTACGGCTATGGGCCGCGGACGAAATCAAACGGCTGTCCGCCCCCCTGCGCAAGACCGGCCATGACGACGCCGTGGAACTCGCCCGCACCTTCCAGCTCGTCACTCCGGTTTCCGGTGCCGTCGTCTTAGAAACGGCCGCCCAATATCAGGCTCACGACCTGAAACCGGCTGACCCCGCCTCCACCCCTGGGATCGTCCCTGAGCCCGCCACCGGGTTGCTCCTGCTGCTGGGCACCTCGTTGCTGCTCGCCTGGCGTCGGCGTACCCGAACCTGACAATCGCGCGGCTCTCGCCCCCCCCCGGCTTTCGTGCCTGGGGGGGGGGGCTGCGAGTGCTCCCCCCCCCCCCGTGCGGCGGGTAATAAAAATAGAACAAGCTGTGGTTCCACAACTCCCCTCTTTCCCGGCCAGCGGCTTTGCGCTATCCTGTCGCCCATGCTAACGCTGTTGAGAGTGAAAAATCTCGCGCTGGTCGAAGATGCCTCGGTGGCCTTCCAACCCGGACTGAACATAATCACCGGCGAAACCGGCGCGGGCAAATCCATCTTGATCGGTGCGCTATACCTGCTGCTCGGCGAGCGGGCCACGACATCGGCTGTGCGTACCGGCGAAGCCCAGTGCGTCGTCGACGCCACCTTTCGCCTGGAAGACCCCCGCGTGGTTGATGCCGCACTGGCCGAGGCCGGTCTTGATCCCTGCGAAGACGGACTGCTGATTCTGCGGCGCATCGTCAAGGCTGCCGGCGGCGGCCAGGCATTTGTCAACAATACGCCCGTCACATTGCCGCTTCTAAAGCGGCTGGGTGCGGGGCTGGTGGACTTGCACGGCCCGCACGATCACCAATCCCTTTTCCAGCCCGCCTGCCAATTGGACATTCTCGATGCCTTCGCCAAAGCCGACAAGGAACGCGCGGCCTACGCCACCACATTTGAGCATTGGCAGGCACTCCTCGCCCGACGCGACGAGTTGTCCGCGGATGTGGGCGACCTCGATGCACAGATCGATTTACTGTCCTATCGCGTCAAGGAAATCGACGACGCGGCACCCGTTGCCGGCGAAGAGGAGGAGGTTCGGAGCGAGCAACAGACCGTCGGCCACGCCCAGCGCATCCTTGAACTAGGCCAGATGATCGTGCAGGCGGCCAGCGAGGACGATGCCTCGGCGCTATCCATTCTTGCCCCCGCGCGTAAGGCGCTTGACGAGCTGGCCCGCCTGATGCCCGCCGCGCAGGACTGGTCCCGCGCCCTGCGCACCCATACCGACGCCATTGCCACGCTATCGGCCGCCATTCAACGCGAACTGGCGGACATCGATGGTGACCCCGCGCGGCTGGAATGGCTCGATACCCGCCTGGCCACCTACGACAAGCTCAAGCGCAAATATGGCGGCAGCGTCGATGACATCCTCGCCACCCGGGACACCGCCCAGGCCAAACTGAACGACTTACAAAACCGGGATCGTCAGAAAGCCGACGTCGAAAAGGAGATCGCTGCCGCGCAGGACGAGTTGCAGCAACGGGGCCTTGCCCTGCGTAAACGCCGCGAGGCCGCCGCCAAGAAACTCGCCCCGGCTATTACCGCTGAATTGAAAGCGCTGGGTTTCGAGCACGGCGCCTTCGCCATCCAGCTCCAGCCGGCAGACCCGCCCGCCGCCCGCGGAATCGACCGCGTGGAATTCGGCTTCGCGCCGAATGTCGGTGAACCACTGCGCCCCTTGCGCGCCATCGCCTCCTCCGGTGAAATCTCGCGCGTCATGCTGGGCATCAAGGTTGTCCTGGCCGAGGCCGACCAAATCCCCCTGCTGGTATTCGACGAAATTGACGCCAACGTCGGCGGCGAAACAGCCCATGCGGTTGGACGCAAACTCGCCGAGACGGCCCGGCGGTGCCAGGTGGTCGCCATCACTCATCTTCCTCCTGTCGCCGCCTGCGGCACCCACCAGTTTGCCGTGCGCAAATCAGTGGCCGCCGGCCGTACC
Organism: Kiritimatiellia bacterium; assembly: GCA_028681135.1. Lineage (GTDB taxonomy): Bacteria > Verrucomicrobiota > Kiritimatiellia > CAIQIC01 > Lenti-01 > JAAZFE01. The sequence continues at coordinate 15,495 of JAQUJC010000023.1, forward strand.
CTTACCGAGGTTCTTCCGCTGAGCCCCGCCGAACGTGTCGAAGAAATTGCCCGCATGTTGGGCGGACGCGAATCCACCAGCGTGGCCCTGCGCCACGCCGCCGAATTGCTCGCCGCCGCCCTGTCCTGATGCGCGCGTGCCGCTTGCGGCCAGCCCCATCGTGCTTCCGAGTCCCGCCCCCTCACGCATCAGAAATTGCAGGCAATATTGAATTTTATGCTGCTCGGGAACCTCCACTGTGCTAGTATGCAATGTCGGTTGCAGTGAAGATATCAGTGTGCTTGCGCACTCTGATGCAGGCCTTTGTTTCTCATCCGGCAGAAAAAGGACCCGGGTACATGAGAATTACGATTGCCTACAATTTGCGAACCGATGACAGTGAAAAAACCGCCGAACTGCTCAGCCGGGAGGATGTGGATCGCCTCGTTGGGGCCATGAGCAGTCTCGGCCATACGGTGACCGACGTCGAGGTGTCGGGAAAACCCAACGACATTGTCGACCGGTTGTTGGCGAGCGAACCGGACCTGATTTTCAATGTGGCGGAAGGCTCCATCGGCAGTTCGCGCGAGGCCTTCTATCCCGGATTGTACGAGCAACTCGGCATACCCTTCACAGGCGGCAATGCCTCTCTCTTGCATCTGAATCAGGAGGGCGGCTATAACACCGCCGTTCTCGGTGATTGCGTCCACCAGTTACTATCTGGATTCATGGATTAAACACCCCACGGCACCCCGACCGAACCCCATAAGGATAGACTATGATCTACACGAAACATCAGCAACGAATTGCAGGCCGAATCGACCAGGCCTCTTCCCGGTCCAACTGGAAAGACTGGAAGTGGCAGATTAAGAACCGGGTGCGCTCCCTGGATGTCCTGGAGCAACTGCTGGGCGTCAAACTGCCCAGAGGTCAGCGAGCGCAACTCAAGAAGACCATCGACACGTTTCCGTTGTCCATCACCCCGTACTATCTCTCTCTGATCAACACCGAGGACATGGCAAACGACCCGGTATTCCGCCAGGCAATCCCGTCGATCCACGAACTAGATGTCTCGCGGGCGGACATGGCCGACCCGCTGCACGAAGACAAAGACAGCCCCGTTCCGCTGATCACCCATCGTTATCCCGACCGCGTCCTGTTCCTGGTTAGCAACACCTGTTCCATGTACTGCCGCCACTGCACGCGTAAGCGCCGAGTGGGCGATACCGACAATATTCCCAAAAAAGCGGAGATTCGCCGCGCGCTCGACTATATCCGCAAGACCCCCCAGGTGCGGGATGTCCTCCTCAGCGGGGGCGACCCCCTCATGCTGTCCACCACCTATCTGGATTGGATTCTGACAGAACTGCGAAAAATTCCGCACGTGGAAATCATCCGCATCGGCACCCGTATGCCCGTCGTTCTGCCCTATCGCGTCACGACCGAACTCATCCAAATGCTCCAGAAACACCAGCCCCTCTGGATCAATACGCATTTCAACCATCCGCGTGAAGTCACGGCGTCCTCCCGCCAGGCCTTGGCCATGCTCGCCGATGCGGGCTTCCCCCTGGGCAACCAAACGGTTCTGCTGGCCGGTGTCAACGATTGCCCTCGGATCATGCGCGCGCTCGTGCATAAGCTGGTCCAGAACCGCGTGCGACCCTATTATCTCTACCAATGCGACCTGTCGGAAGGACTCAGCCATTTCCGCACGCCGGTTGGCAAGGGAATTGAAATCATTGAGAGCCTGATCGGCCATACCAGCGGGCTGTGCGTGCCCACCTATGTCATCGATGCCCCCGGCGGCGGCGGCAAGATTCCCGTCATGCCGAACTACCTGATTTCCTGGTCCACCAACAAGGTCATCTTGCGCAACTATGAAGGGGTCATCACCACCTACAAGGAACCGGATTCCTACGCCCCTACCTTCTGTGACCGGAATTGTGACGTGTGCAAACTGCAACTGTCCACCGAAGATGCCACCGAATACCGCGCGGTCGGCATCGAAAAGCTGCTGGCGGACTATGACAAGGCCATTGCCCTGACACCCGCCGACAATGCGCGCCTCAACCGCCGTGACGCCAAGCCCAAGAAGCCGCGTCATGCCTCCGCAAAAGGGGCGCCCTCTTGAACCTGCTCGACTACGCGCTCTTCGCCCTCTACATGGTTGGCATTCTCGGCGTCGGCTGGTACCACTACCGCCGCAACACCAACGAGGAGGACTACTACGTCGGCGGCCGCAATGTCCCTCCCGTCGCCCTGGGGCTTTCCATTGTCGCGACCGACGTCGGCGGTGGTTTTTCCATCGGCCTTGGCGGGGTCGGCTTTCTGATGGGACTTTCCGGCACCTGGCTGCTCTTCACCGGCCTGGTTGGCGCTTGGTTCACCGCCGTCTTCGTCATCCCACGCATTAAGGCGGTTGACCTCTCACAGCGCATGCTCACCTATCCTGATTTCCTGCGTTACCGCTATGACAACCGCGTCGCCCTGGTCGCCGCCCTCATCTCCGCCGGGGGCTACCTCATGTTCACCGGCAGCCAAATCCGTGCGGGCGCGGCCCTGGCTTCCGAAACGCTCTTCCAACACCCCCCCTTCGGCTGGGACCCCGTCACCTTCTCGCTGTATGCCATGGCCTTCATTATCATTGTCTACACCGTCATGGGCGGCATCAAGGCCGTCATCTATACCGATTTTGTCCAATGGCTGGTCCTGCTCGGCGGCCTGATTTTCTTCGCGATCCCCCTCGCCTTACACGCCGTCGGCGGCTGGGGTGCCCTGCGCGCCGCCCTGCCGCCAGCGTTTTTCTCCCTGACCAACATTACCGTCGTGGAATTTACCAACTGGATGGTTGCCATCATCCCCATCTGGCTGGTGGGCATGACGCTCTACCAGCGCATGTACGCCTGCAAGGGCGTCAAGGAAGGGCGGAAAGCATGGTATATCGCCGGCTTCTTTGAATATCCCGTCATGGCCTTCACCGGGGTGTTTCTGGGCATGTGCGCCCGCGCCCTCTATCCGGAACTTGTCGGCGTGGACGGCGGCCAGGAACTGGGCCTGCCGCGGCTCATCAACGAAATCCTTCCTATCGGCGTCACCGGCATCGTGGCTGCCGCCTATTTTTCCGCGATCATGTCCACTGCCGATAGCTGTCTGATGGCCTCCTCCGGTAACATCGTCGGCGACCTCCTCCATCGCCACCTCCTGAAAAACGCCTCCCAGAAAAGCCTGATACGCTGGTCGCAAGGCGTCACCCTCGCCATTGGGCTGCTGGCCGTCGTCTATGCTCGTCGCTTCGGCACCGTCATCGAAGGTGTCTTCGATGCCTACGGCTTCCTTGTTGCGGGCCTGTTCGCCCCAACCCTCGGTGCCTTCTTTTGGCGGCGCTCCACCTCGGCCGGTGCCCTCTGGGGTATGCTGGCCGGCGGCAGCTTCACCCAAATCCTACCCCGCCTACAGGGCCATCTGCCCCCGCCCCTCGAAACGTTTTTCTTCGCTCACGGCCTCATCCCTGTTGTGTATGGCATGACCTTCTCTGCCGTCGTTTTCATTATCGTCTCCCTGCTCACGCCCCCCGCTACGCTCAAAGCCGCGGAATAGACGCCAGCAGAGCGGCTTTGTCGGTTTCACCCTCGAGCTGGCGATCATATAGGTCCTGAAGAATCGGAGTGAAAGCGGGACCGGGCGTCAGCCCCAGCACAATCAGGTCCCGTCCCTTAACCAGCGGGTCGGGCAACACGGGTTCCGCGGCAAAGGCCGCCTGCTTGGTCTGAAGAAAATCATAGACATCGAGGTGGGCGTGCGACGAGAGACAATCCAATCGGTGCAGTTCAAGGTCGTCGGCAAAAGTGGGCGCGCCGAGTAGGCGGCGCAATTTGGCCCGACGCATTTTGGGGGCATCGGCCAGACGCATATGGTTGCCGACGATGGCGCAGACATCGTCGACCAGGGCGGCGGGCGCACGCAGGCGCTCGAGGATATCGCGAGCCATATCGGCCCCCAGGGGGGCATGATTCTCGAAGCGCCAGCGCTGAGTGCCATCCGGGAGGGTCGCCCACCGCGCAGTGGGGGGCTTGCCGACATCGTGCAGCAGCACGGATAGCGCCAGCCGCAGGGACGGCTGTGGCGGCAGCGCGTTGAGCATCAGGCGCGTGTGCGTAAAGACATCGCCTTCAGGATGAAACTCAGGCGGCTGCTCTACCCCCACCATCGCCTCCACCTCGGGCAACATGTGCTTCAGCAAACCGGACGCCTGGAGCCGTTCCAGGGCATCCCCGGCTCGGGATGATTCGGTCAGCAGCCGGAAGAGTTCATCGCGAATGCGTTCGGCGCTGATGCGGCGAATATGCGGCGCCAAGTCTTGAATGGCCGCGAAGGTGGCGGGGTCGATGGCAAACTCCAGCGTGGACGCAAAACGAATGGCTCGCAGCAGGCGCAAGTGGTCCTCGGCAAAGCGCTGGGCGGGATCACCAATGGCCCGAATCAACCGCGCATCGAGATCGGCGCGTCCGTTGACAAAATCCTGAATATGCCCTGTGGCGGGATCAAGCAACAGGGCGTTGATGGTAAAATCGCGGCGCAGGGCATCTTCGCGGGCGTTGGTAAAGGTGACAGAATCGGGGCGGCGGCCGTCGGCATAGGGCGAATCAGCGCGATAGGTGGCGACCTCCACCGGCGCACCCTCGGGCGGCACCACCATGATGATGCCAAACGCTTTTCCAATGGGCTGGGTATGGGGGAAAAGGGCCTCGATTTGCTCCGGGAGAGCCGCAGTGGCGATGTCCCAGTCTTTCGGCTGGCGGCCCAATAGGAGATCGCGGACACACCCCCCGACCAGAAAGGCTTCGTGGCCAGCCTCGTGCAACTGATCGAGAACTTCAAGCGGAAAGGGGGGAACAGGAAATGTCATGGTGATGGGGAATTCGGCACGAGGAGGGGTTGTCGTTCTGTTTGTTGAGCCTGTGGTGAGACACTACTTATACTTTCAATACCGCATACAAGGGGCAGTGATCAGACGGTTTGGGACGACTGCGAGGCTGGATGTCGATCCCGGCGTCCGTGGACGTCTCGGCCAATGACGGCGTGGCCAGGACATAGTCGATGCGCCACCCGCGCTTCTGGTCGGGATTAAATGGCGCTCGGTAGTCATAAAACGAATAATCCACCAGATCAGGGTTGTGGTGGCGAAAGAGATCCGTGAACCCGAAGGACAGGATATCCTCAAATGTGTCGCGCACGGTCTGGTGATAACACACGTGTTTGAGCTTGGTCTGGGGATTCGAGACATCGATGGGATGCCGGGCCACATTAAGATCGCCACACCACAGCAGTGGCGCGTTCGCGCCAATGCTCTTTTCGAAGTAACGCTTCAGGCGCGCAAACCAGTCCAGCTTATAGGCATACATCGGATGCTCGATATCGCGCCCCTGCGGAACATAGGTATTCACGACATGAATGTCGCCGAAGCGGGCATGGGCCAGCCGCGGGCCGTCCGCGGGCTCGGTATCGAGCCCAAACGATACGTCATCGGCGGGCTTTTTCGAAATGATCGCCACGCCATTGTAAGATTTCTCGCCCCGGTAGACGATCTGCCAACCGGCGTCGGTAAATGGAGCTACCGGAAAGTCGACATCCTGCACTTTGGTTTCCTGCAAGCAGAGAATGTCGGGGTCGTGGTCCGCCAACCAGCGCAACACAACATCAAGCCGGGACCGGACCGAGTTACAATTGAATGTCGCAATTTTCATGATGGCGTCATCCTATCACGCCCCCCCGCCCCGTCACAACCGCCGACATCGTCCCCGCTCATGCCACTCATGCCATAGTAATGGTTGGGGCTGGTCTGGGCGGGGGAAAGAATGGTACAGACGATGGATGGAGATTTGGATCGTCTATACGTTGATGGCGACGCTGCTGTACGGAATACTTAACTTCCTGTTCAAGGCGGCCGCCGAGCGTGGGCACGACGCAGACGGCTTGGTGAATATTGTGGGGCTGTCGGTGGCCGTGTTGGCCTGGGGCACCTTTTTTCTAACAACGCCGCAACCCTGGGCACAGATCACCCGGACGGTGCTGGTCTATGCGTTTTTCAATGGGCTGTTCTTTGCGCTGGGCAGCCTATCCAAATATGGCGCGTTGAAGCGCGCGCCCGCGGCCATTGTGTTTCCGCTGAACCGCCTGAACACGCTGGCGGTCATGGCCATTGGATTTGTCTTTTTTCATGAAGTGCCGCGGCCGATCCAAATGCTGGGGATTGTGGCGGGCATCGGCGTGCTGGCCGTCATCACGCTGGAGCAGCGCGCGCCGTTCCGGGGGGCGGGACAACGGACTGTGGTCGGAGGCATTATTCTGGCGCTGGTCGGTGCCGTGTTCACCTCCTTGTCCATGACGGTTGGGAAATTGCTGGCGGAGTCATCGGCAAATCGTCTGGCCTACATCGGAGCCTCCTATACGCTGGTTTTTCTCTTCACGTTGGTGCGAAGCCAGATGGCCCGACACAAACGCGGCGACCGCTTCCGCTGGCACATCGGGGAAATGGCCGCCTTCGGCGCGGCTATTGGGCTGCTGAATTTCGCCGGCTATTTTCTCGTGCTGCAAGCCTTTGGCAGCGGACCCATCAGCCTTTCGCAAGCCATTTTCAGTAGTTCAATTGTGGTACCGATCATGCTATCGCACTGGCTCTTTCACGAAAAACTCACCCCCCAGCGAGTGGCAGCGGTGGGACTGGCCATCCTCTCAGTGGTCTTCATGACCTTGAAATAGCGCGCCGAATCCGCTGACCTAAACGTGTCGCGCAACTATCCCCCCCCCCATAATCCAGATTCTAAAATTCATGGGCTGACCCCTTTTGGCCAAAAGGGGTCAGCCCATGAATTTTAGAATCTGCTGTATCTTGCTTGGGGTGAAGGCAGTTGGCCATGCAGTGGGAATTGCCTTTCCTCCTTTGCGGCACTCCATGCCTTCAAGACGAGGGCATTGCAGGATTGGCCGCCCGTGTTTGCGGAGGCTACTTGAGTGCTTCTTCGAGTTGGGCGTCGGGAGCGACGCCCAGGTCAAGGGCAATACGGTAGTGCCGCTTTGCCAGGCGCAGATTGATGGGATCGATAAAGGTGTAGAGCTGCGCAAGGTTGTATTGGCACTCTGGCAAATTTTTATCGAGGCCAATGGCCATTTTCAATGTGTCGCGGGCTTCGTCATAGAACCCGGCCCCCATCATGGCGGCCCCCAACGTGGCATGGACTTCGGCGTTGCGGGGATTCTGCTTGGCGAGATCGATGAGTTGTTTTGCGGCATCGGAATAGTGTTGGAGGCGGATGAGTGCAATCCCTTCAATCAGGCCAAGGTTCATATCGGAGGGCGCAGCACGCCGGGCATTTTGGATGGTGGCCAGGGCGGCTTCGTTCTGCCCTTCCTGCAAAAGTTGGCGGACAAAATCTGCCGCGGACAGGCCATCCGGAATGGGCCGAGGCGGAACAGACGACCGTGTCGCAGCCTGCAGGCGTTCAGGCGCCGTTGCCACAGGTGCCCTCTGCACAGAATGATCGGTTGATGCGGGCGTCTGGGCTTTTGCTGTTTCCTTGGCGACAGCCGCCGGCGGCGGCACAGCGCGCGCCACTTGCAGTTCCTCTTCGGCAATGGCCACCCGGGCTTGCGCGGCGGCACATTTTTTCTCAGCCTGTTCCGCACGCAGTTCAGCTTGGTCGGCACGAATTTCGGCATCATCCAATTCCAGATCAAGGGTTTTGATTTCTTCGTTAAGACGTTCGGTCATGATGCGCCATTTGTTTGCTTTGCCCTCCATGTCATTGAGCGCCTGATCGAGCTGGCGTTTAGCGTCCAGGTCACGCTGTAGGATTTGGAGTTGCTCGTCTTTGGCGGCCATTTCAGCACGCAATGACTGGACCACTTCTTGGTTGCCGTTGGCGTGCTCGCTCACCTGGCGGCGGGCCTGTTCGAGTTGCTGTTCCAGGGCCCGATTCGCTGCGGTCAGTTGATCAATTTCTTCCTGGCGAATATCGCGTTCGGCCAATTCGGCTTCGAGGCTGTCAATGCGACTCTTGAGGTAATCGACTTCGACGGACCGCTCGGTGGCCGCTGGAGCGGGCGGTACCGCCGCCGTCGTTGGTGCGGCGGGGGATGGCCAGGCTGGGGCGCGGGCTTCGAGTGGCGGCAGATATCCGTCGGTTGGCTGGGCCTGCTTGCGCTGGATGTCCGTGATCTGGTTGTCGCAATAGGTCTTACGATATTGAATGATGCGCGGTTCAAATCCAGGAAACTCACGCGCCAGGCGCTGATAATAGTCCTGGGCCTGTGTATAGAGTGCAAGCGCCTCGTCGAGGCGGTTGGCATCAAGGCTCTGGTCCCCCTGGACCAGGTTGATATAGGCCTCATTCATGATCTGGGCGGGATCGGTCAGCGCGGCCCGGGCAGCGGGCGGCCACCCTCCGGCCACGACAATCAGCCATAGGACGGCGGCTATCCGGACGATCCAGCGAGAGGGGAATTGAGTCATGAGCGATCCTTTCTACCGGGGAGTCGGGGCGAGGTGGGTTCAGGCCTTGCCATGGACTCGAGCAGCGACTTTGAGGCGCAGAGCATTGAGTTGGATGAAACCAGTGGCATCGTTTTGATCATAGGCCTGGGTCGGGTCGGCATCCATCGTGGCAATTTGTGGATTATAGAGCGAGACGGGACTTTTGCGGCCGGCTACCGACAACCCGCCCTTATACAATTTGACGCGGACGGTGCCGGTGACGTGTTGCTGCGTCTCCTCAACCAGCGCTTGCAGGGCCCGACGCTCAGGCGCAAACCAGAAGCCGTTGTAGACCATTTCGGCATAGCGCGGAATGAGCCCATCACGCAGGTGCATGGTCTCGCGGTCCATGGTCAAGGATTCCATCTGACGGTGGGCAAACTGAAGCACGGTGCCCGCGGGTGTTTCATACACCCCGCGACTCTTCATGCCGACAAAGCGATTTTCCACCATGTCCACGCGTCCTACTCCATGCTTACCGGCCACGGTGTTGAGCTGGCGCATGACCGCCAACGGCGAGAGTTTTTTGCCATTGATTGCGACGCAATCGCCGCGCAGATATTCCAGCTCCACGGTCTGGGGACGGTCAGGAGCATCGGCGGGATCGCGGGTCAAGACAAACATATCCTTGTTTTTGGGCGCGAAAGCATCGAACCAGGGGTCCTCCAGGATACCCGCCTCGTAGGAAATGTGCAGCAGGTTGCGATCCATGGAATAGGGCTTCTTGGCAGAAGCCTGCACGTTGATATTATGCTGTGCGCAATAGGCAATCATTTCCTTTCGACCGGGAAATAGGTCGCGATAGGCCTCAATGCGCCAGGGGGCAATGATCTGGATGGCAGGATTCAGCGCCGCGGCGGCCAGTTCAAAACGAACCTGATCATTGCCCTTGCCGGTTGCGCCGTGAGCGATGGCATCGGCCCCCTCATGTTCCGCGATGTCCACCATGCGCTTCGCAATCAGCGGCCGGGCAATGGAGGTTCCCAGAAAATACTGACCTTCGTAGATGGCATTGGCGCGCAGCATCGGGTAAATAAAATCCTGGGCAAACTCGGCCTGCAGATCATCAATGACCACTTTACTGGCCCCGGTTGCCTTGGCTTTTTCCCGAAGCCCCTTGAGTTCCTCGGCCTGGCCGACATCGGCAGCATACGCGATGATATCGGCGTGGTACGTGTCTTTAAGCCACTGAAGAATGACGGAGGTATCCAAACCACCGGAATAGGCCAATACGATTTTCATGCGGTAAATTCCTTTCTGCACCCTACGCGTGCGAAAACCGGAATAGTAGGCGGTTTGAGCGGAAAAGCAAGCGGAGGAAACAAAAACTGTGTGGGTGCGCCTGGGGCACAGGAGCGGGCCCACGGCCATCGCCCCACCTCCCCCCTGCCCCACGGAGGGCTTGCGCCGAAAATTCAGGCACGTTACAGTGACGCGATTCAAATCTGAAGCGAAACGACGAAAGGAACGCGAGATGAAAAAGGTATTGATTCCAACGGCACTAGACCCCGTGGCCAAGGAGATATTGGAGGCCCGCGGTGACTATGAAGTGGTCCAGATGCCCAAAATGGACATTTTGCAGTTTGCCCGTGAAAACCCTGATCTGCATGCGCTCATCGTGCGCAGTGAAAAGATCACCCCTGACATCATCGATGCGGCCCCAGCGCTCAAGGTGATTGTACGCGCGGGGGCGGGCTACAATACCATTGACATCCACTATGCGCGCCAAAAAGGCATTGATGTAATGAATACGCCCGGCGCCAATTCCAATGGCGTTGCGGAAGAAGTGGTGGCATTGATGCTGGCGGATGCCCGCCATCTCGTCGCCGCCGACGCCTCCTGCCGGTGCGGCAAGTGGGAAAAGTCGTCGTTCATGGGCACCGAAATCACGGGAAAAACCATCGGCATTGTTGGGCTAGGGCACATTGGCAAACTGGTGGCGAAACGGGTCTCCGGCTTTGAAATGAAAGTGTTGGGCTATGACCCGAAAGCCCCGACACAAGAAGCCGACCTTCTCGGGATCGAGCTGGTGGGACTCCCCGAGTTGTTCACCCAGTCGGACTATGTGAGCCTGCATCTGCCCGAAAATGACAAAACCCGGGAGATGATCAATCGCGACCTGCTGGGGCTGATGAAGACCGGCGCGACGCTGATTAATTGTGCCCGTTCGGGCGTGGTCCATGAAGACGATTTGCGGGCATTCAAGGCGAAAAAGAATTTACGTTTTCTCAACGACGTCTATCCCAAGGATGCCGAGGGACCCAAGAGTGTCGCGGACATGGCCGACATCATGGCCCCCCACTTGGGTGCCAACACAATAGAAGCCAACCGCAAAGCGGCTGAACTCGCCGCTCACGAACTGATTGCTCTGGATACAAAGGGGACGCATCCGGCGATCGTCAATAAGGCCTGAGACCTGGCTGCAGTGCGGCGTATTGCCCAACCCGCGGGAGTCTGATCCCGCTGGTTTTTATCTAGAGGATTCAGGTTAGGGGCTCGCCGCCAAACCGGGACAGCCGACCACCTGCCAGCCGTGAGGAAAGTCGCGGCATTGGCGCGGACGGACAGAATAGATCTGGCAGCGTCCATCGGGATCGAGGAACTCGCAAGCGCCATCACCGGCCTCCCGCAAGGTCAACTGTGCCCGGTTGCGGGCGAGAATGGTATGGCGCTCAATGAAGGCCTCTGGCGTCATCCCCAGAAATGCCGCGATCTGCTCGATATCGGCCGCCTGCACCAGGACCGATCCCGGCCAGCGGCAGCAGGCACCGCAGCGTTGGCATTCAAAGGACTCCGTCACCTTCGACATGGCACCCGGCACACGCGGCTTATTGCGAATAGATCCGGTCGCCGCCGGGACCAATCATGATGGGATTTTTCTCGTCTTGCAGTTCCACCGAGACATTAAAGCCCCTCAACCAGGCCAAGGCCCGCGCCTGCTGAAAAATTTTATAGCTATCGGGGCGAACAAAGAAACAGATGAACTGGGTTTGAGGGTCCAGTTCCGCCAGGCGCGAGCCATACCACATGGACTCTGTTTCATCCATGAACCGCGTAAGTTGATAGCCTTCGGCCTCTTCAATGGGAAACAGCACATAGCGCCCCATCAGCGCAAACGTATAATCCAAGCGCTGGCCTTCGATTTCCAGTTGGGTTTGAGAGGCCGTTTTCAGGAACTCGGTTTCGCTATCCTCCACCTGTTCACGAATCTGTTCGGTTTTGGCATCGACGGCATTCTTGATGACATCCAAGGAGATATGAAACAGGCCATGGTTGCGGCATTCGAAGAAAGCGGGGCTTTTATCGTCGCCGGTGTGTTCCATGGGAGTCGACACCAGCACCGTGATCTGGGAGGCATCAATGCCGGTCAGGATGATAATCAGGATCAGAATTCCCAGCATACACGTCAGGATATCCGTGAACGAACTTAAATCCATGGCGGGACCCTTGGCAGCCATGGCTAGATATCCTGCCTTTCAACCACAATCTCGCGGTCGGCCTCCCAGGGCTCAAACCCCACGCCGATATCCCGATCACGAATGATCTGCCGCAGTTGCCGCTGGAACACGGCACTGCCCGGTCGCAGCAGCAAGACGATATAGCGCCGCGCCTTGACTTTTTCCACCTCACTCAGGAATTTTTCAAATTCATTCCCTTCAAACATCAGATCCCGGGCCAGGATTTCTTTGCCCTCCTGGACCAGAATCAGGCGGTCCGCCTCCACATCAATATAGACGGGATCCTGGCGCAGATTTTTGAATTTAGGCGGCACAAAGGCGGTCTCGTCTTCATCTGCTTCATACACCGCACCGGTGACCACCGCACCAATCTTGATGTTCTCCGGGTTGCTGATGATGGTCACCACATTGCTGATCAGCAAAATCATCAACACACCGATCAACATTAGAACGATGTTCTGGAAGCCCGATGTATCGCAGTCGATTTCTTTCATGGGGCAGCCTCCCCGGTCGGTTCCGCGGTCTCCTCTGCGGCAACCGGACGCTCATCGGTGGGCGCCGAGATGACCGGATCGACGTCACTGGCCGCATCCAGACTCATTTCGACCCGCTTCTTCTCGACAATTTCACGCATGTCGCCCGCCGCCCCGGTCAGGGTGGTATCGCCCACATCGCCAAAGGCGACAGTCATCTGGGCGGGGAACTGTCCCAAGCGCAGCCAGCCGACTGAGCGATTGACCCCCCCCCCGGCCCCAAACCCAGCGACCAGCAGATTGCTGACTTGCTCACGTGTCTGGGTGCCATCCATGCCCTCAATGACGGCCTCATCCATGAAAGAAGCCTCATAGGTGATATTGCCGCTATCGGAGGTAGGCGATTCGACCACCAGCTTAGCTGTTTGCTCCCGGGGCCCCTGAAAGAGGGTGAGATAGTAATCGCCGTAGATGCCGGCACCCAGGAAGGAAAGGTTCACATACATTCCGCCATCTGCCTCGTCCAGTCCGCACACGACAATCGGAATGTGCAGCCCCCCCTTTGCAGACGCCACTCGGGACACATTGGTACCCGAGTAGCGGTATACGCCCACATCACTTTGAAACAGGGGCTTGGTCTGCTCCACCTTACCGCTCTTGCGGCGAGCCGAGAAAAAGCTCATGCTCGGCGTGACCGCCACATCGGTCATCACCACTTTACTGGGAAACAACAGGAAGAACTCGACTTCTTCGATGGGGTCTTCCTCGGCACCGGCGATCTCGACGGCCGCGCGAATTCGTCCGGCCACGATCGGCATTTTGCCCGCGATATCGCTGAGATTAAACTGAACGGCATGGGTGGAGTCATCCGGGAGCAAGCCCGAGGCCGCGCTTTGCAATTGCTCAAAAAAGTTACCCAGAAAAGCCGGTGCTTCGGCGGATGTGCCCATCATACTATCCACGGCGCGGACCATCTGGCGCATGCCCACTTCGTTAAAGCGCACCGCCGGCTGGGGGGTGCATTCCACCACCTTGCCGGCCTCCGGGTCGGTGACAAAATATCGCACCTTTTCCCGATCGATGGCGATATCGCCGATGGACTGGAACCCCTCGGCCAGGGTCCTCTGCTGAAAGTTAAACGGGTCCAGCCGTTTGAGCACCGCTTGGCCAGGTGCATTGCGCTGACCAATGATGAAGGCCCCATCGGGATAGACCGATACCGCCTGCAATTCAGCGCGGCCGGTGGTATCCGGCACGCCGCCGAGCATGATATGGCGGTGCAGTTCCCACCAGGACAGCTTGCCCCGATTGCGGTCGCCCAGCACCATGACATCCTCACGCGCGGAAAGCGCGAAGGGACCAAAATCGGCAAACGGGCCAAAATCGATGACCCACCAGTCCCCATTGGGCTCGCGCACGAGGGCCGAGCCAAACTTCATGAAATCAGACCCGATCTCATCGGCGCCGGCAATGAACACGCGATCGAGGGTATCCACCTGCAGATCACGCCATTGAAATTCCTGATCCAACCACGGCACCGGCACCACGATCGCCTGAGTATACTGGCCCTGATCGTCTGGGCGAAATTCGAGAAGGCGGCCATTGGGAATCTGTTCCGCCACATACAGCGTCCCATTGGTGGAAAATGAGATGGGACCGGGTTTCACCAAGGTTGGCGACATCCAGGTATCCAGCGGCATGGCATCGGAGATGGCCCAGCGCGGTAAATTCGTGGAGACGCTCCAGCCGGGTGCCAAGACCGGTTCGGCGGTGCCATTGCGCAGGACGAGAATTCGGCCGCTACCCAATTCTGACACATAGAGGTCTTGGGTCTGGGGATGAATGGCCACGCCATGAGGCTGCTGCAAGCCATCCAGCAGGGTGCGCATCGCCAATGCCGGCTCCTGCTGCGCCTGGGTGGACGCTACAGCGCTCAGCGCGACCCCCAGCGCCACCAAGAAGATCCGTGCTCGGAACTGATTCCGCATGGCCGGTGTCTCCCTCCCCCCCTGTTTCACGCAGTGACTTCTTCGTGCAGGGTAATCACACGCGGTTTGCTCAAGCGGCGGCAAAATTCATCGGTGGTCGCCAGATGTTCACGAAGCTGCGCAAAGGTTTTCTGAAACTCTTCGGCGCCGGCAATACCGGCCACGGCGCGTTCGAGCGCCTGTTCGACTTGCAGCAGTTCCTTGATCTGCGCCCCGAGGTCCGCGATGGTATCCACCTGCTGAGCCACGTCGCCCGCCGCCTGCGCCGCCTTGGCCAGGCTGCCGCCCAGCGCGGTTTGGATGCCATCGGCACTGCGGGCGTACTGGTTGGCCAGCTCCGCCGCCTTCAGATGCGCGCTCTCCAAGGCCGCCGCCAACGCCTGGACTTCATCGTCCGTGGCCTGCTTGCGGGCATCCACATATTTTTCTGTAAAGGATTCAAACTGTTTCTCCACCACGGTGCCCGCCTTTTCGATGGACTCGGTGAAGACCTCTTCGTAGCGGTCCGGATCGGGGATGTAACGCCGGAAGGCGGCCTCGATTGAATCCTCGAGGTTTTCGATCACCACGGCCTGCTGTTCGGCCGAGGGCAGACGCGACACAAAATGTTCGTCAATGTAGACATCGATTTCCCCCAGCAGTGTCGCTTCACGCCGCATGACCGAGCTGAGGGGAAACTGGATAATCGTCACCAGCATCAGAGCCAGGAACGTAGTATCGAAGGCAACCCCCAGACCAATGGTGACGTCTGCGATGGCGCCCTTAATGGCAGCCAAGTCGGCGGCGCCCGTCAAGAAGTCACCGAACCCGCCGACAGCGGAACTCAGACCTTGCACCGTTCCGATAAAGCCCAGAATCGGGATGGCCCACATCATCGTGCGCGCCAGGGTATAGGTTAGGTCCGACATTGCATTGTCGCGATTGGCTTCGGACCCCATCCAGCTCCCGACTCGGCCCACATCCTTGGTGGCCAGCCACAGCGCCAGGCCGCGATCCAGACGTCCCAACAAAATGCTGCTTTCATCCAGCCCCTCGTCATGGATACGCTTGCGCAGTAATTGCAGCTCTTCCTCGTTGTCCATGTTCAGCGATGACAGATGGGCGGTATCATCATAAATGTGCTGAATCTGATAGCGAATAATCCGGGACTTCAGGATCATGAACAGGACCACCACGAGAAAACACAGCAACTCGAGCCATTGCACCGGACCACGATGATTGATCAGACCATTCATATAGGCGATCAACCCCCCGATACCGGCCTTGGTTAAATAATGCAGCCCAACAGAAACGACCGCGGTCAAAACGATGGCCACACCTAATTGAATCCAAACGTTTACATCGGTATTGGCCCGTTGCTGTCCAAGCTGTTCACCTTGCTCCGCTATCTCGTCTTTCGCCATATTGCTACCTGCCCGTGTCAGATTTAAACACTCACATTTGCACTCGAACCACGCCAAAAGGCTTGCACGCTCAGTCAATCTCCCACAATCCGCCTAATGAGTCGATAACAAATTGGCGAAAGTTATGTCCCGTCACGGCCTGACTTCCGTCCAGCCAGGAGGCCATGATCACTGAAATCGCGATTGGGGCGAATAAGTTCCGCCCATTGGGCCAGCCCATAGGCCACGTGCATGAGCGGGATCATGCCCCACAAGGCCAGATCGGCCGCGCGCCGGGTGCGGGCCACCGTATGCAGCGTGATGCTCAGCGCCACCAGACCGTAGAGCACCAGATTGCCGGCCAGCAGAGCGCCCGCCCAGAAAAAGAATGGTGCCAGCACCGCCAGCCCCACGGTGATCCCAACCCATAATCCCGGCACCAACGGCAAGGGCGTAAAGGTCACCCCCGCGCGCAGCAGGCGAATACGGGTGGCCCCATATCCCCACATTTGGCGCCAGAAGCGTCTCAGGGACTGGCGGGGGTAGTGCAGGACCCAGGCCGCCGGGGCGAATACCAGTTTCCAGCCTGCCTGTTCGGTGCGATAGGCGGCAATCATCTCTTCGCCGGGATAGAAATCCGCGGGAAATCCCCCCATGGCCGCAAAGGCTTCCCGGCGGTAAACCGCGTTGCAGCCGATCACCCGATCCCAGTTGATCGGGTACCTTTCCTCGCGGTTGCGGCGGTAGCGCTCCGCCACGTAGCCCGCTGCCCGCGACGACAACGCCAGCCCCGCCAGCCGTCCCACCCGATTGATATCCTCCGGCACCAGACTCGGCCCACTGACCAGTCCCACCTGATCATCAGCAAACGGCTCGCAAATCCGCCGCGGCCAGTCCGTTGCCACCACCACATCGTCGTCGAGAAAGGCAATAAGCGGCGCCTGCGCCTGGGCGGCACCCGCATTTTTTTTGCGGCTCGAATCGCCGGTCTCGAATTGAATATCCAGGTGTCGCACCTGTGGGTGCTGGGCGCAAACCCCCTGTAACCGGCTGGCGACGGTTTGGTCAGGCACCCGCCCAACCACAAATATCTCCAAGCGCTCGAACCCTTCCACCGCCGCCAATGATTCCAGGGTGCGGATGAGAATGTCTCGTCCCATCGTCGGAATCACCACCGACAATGCGGGATGATGTTGTCTCTCTTCGCTCACGCCGTTGCCCCGTCATTTTTCCAGCAAGAAAGCGCCAGCCATCCCGCGGCCGCCAATCCGGCCAACAGGCCCGCCCCTTGCAGCAGGAGCGGCAGCGACGACGGGGCATAGCGCAGCACCACCGCATGCCGCCCCCGCTCCGCCAGATAGATGCCCTGGAACATGTAGTCCACCCGCACCACCGGCACCGTCTTTCCATCAACCTGCGCTTGCCAGCCAGGATCAAACTTTTCCGCCACCCGTACCATCGCCGGCGCAGTGGTTTCGACGCTGAATTCATAGCGCCCCGGAATCACCCTCTCCACGTTGACCGTCGCGGATCGACTCTCCCCGGTCGGCGGCGGGGCCGCGGGCACCCCGCTATTGGGCGGCAGCAGCACAACGGAAAATGGTTTGAAGGCGGGATCGGCCAGCGTCTGCAGCGCCACGCCATCCTCCACCTCGCGCCAGGACTCCAGCGCCGCCACGCGCGGCGGAACGGGAGTCACTTTCAGCACCACTTCGGGCGCGTCCAGCGTCGGCCGCACGGAACGCGTGCCCACGCCCCCGCGTCCGTCGTTGTAAGGCTGATAGGCCCAGGCCAATTCCAGATGCGCGGCCCAGGCCGGATGGGCCAGCAATTGCTGTGCGACCGGTCCATGTGCCAGCACATGGCTCACCCCCGTCAACTGCCATGTTCTCAACGGGTCCTTCACGGCCGCCCAGAACGCCTGATAGTCCGCGGGCGGCCGCGGCAACTGGGTGACGTTGACCGATGGAATTCCGTGATAAGGAAATAGATACGTCAGCCATTGATTGTAGAATCCGTCCTGCGTGGCCAGCGCTGTGCGGTTGTGACCCACCTCCCGCTTGAGTGTGCGCACCAGCTCATTCTCCGCCACCAAACCCGGCGGCATCGTCTGAATGTAGTGCGGCGCCAGAATCACCGCCGCATCAAATAGCACGATCAGCGCGGGAATCCACATCGCCCAGGTTTTCCACACTGTGGAAAAATTATTTCCACACTGTGGAAGATTTTCGGCCTTTTTTCCATGCTGTGGAAAATGTTTTTCCACAGTGTGGAAAACGCCGGTCTTTAGCATCCATAGGATTCCCGCGCCCAGCAGCAGGGCTCCGCCTGCATAGGTCACCGAGAACGCCTTGTTCCACTGAATGGCCCGGCCCATCGCACCCCACCCCGCCGCGGCCAGCCGTTCGGCCCCGCTCGACAGATCCGCCCACAGCGCCAGCCCCGCGAGCAGGAACACCCCGCCCGCAATTCCCGCGCCCCACAGCCAACCGCGCACCTGTTTTGACTCCATCCGCAGCGCTGCCTGCAACCCGAACGCCGCCAGCACCCCCCACGCCACCTGGAAGAAATGGATGAACTTGTTCGGATTGCGGATGCTTCCGAATCCCGGCAGCCAGCTCAGCGGGCGGTATAGCGGGAAGTATTTCCCGAACGCCAGCAGCAGCGCCAGTAGGCACAGTCCGCCCCACAGCCAGACCGCTGGCGCTGCGCGGTCCTCGCGTCGCCGCCGCACCGATTCCACCACGCCCAGCAGCGCAAACAGCAGCGGAATGACGCCGACATAGACATTTTCCAGCTTGAAATTCATGAAGCCCTGACGCGTCTGCTCCCAGCCGTCGCTGCGGCCCATTTTCCCCCAATAGGGCCCTTGCTCGTCGCCACTGCGCCACCCGGTCCAGCCCGGCGCAATGAAATCGAGACTCTCGCTCGGCGGCTGGCTCCATTGGGTGATATAGGCCCAGTGGGCCTCCGGCGCTTCACCGCCGGGAACATCCGTCACCCCCGAGCCCTGGGCGGCCAGCGATGCGCCGCCCGCCACCAAGGCCGCCGCCAGCGCCGCCCCCCACGACTGCCGGAGCATCGCGCCGACCTTCCACCCTCCCGCCGCGCGCGATGCCTCGAACAACCCCAGCGGCACCAGCAGCAAGGCACAGAACAGCGCCACATCTGGCTGCTCCAGGAACATCGCCCCCGCCGCCGACCCCGCCACGACCGCCCACGCGCTGCGACCGGTCCGCCCCCAGCGCCCCAGCGCAAAAATGCTCAACGCCAAAAAGACCAGTGTCCCATATTTGCCGACATGGCCGGCATAGACCAACGTCAGATTCGTGCCCACCCAGAAGGCCACCAGCCCACCGAAAATGCACGCGGCTGGCTGCACCCCCTTATCGCGCAGATACAGCGCCAGCAGCCAGGCCGCCAGTGCCAGGCACAGGCCATGGAACGTATTCATGAACCATTCCGCGGACACCCCCCGGAGGAGAAAATAGCCCGGCCGCACCAAGCTCATAACGGGCAGCCCCCACAGGGCCTCGCCATTCCACGGATGCACCGCCGAGGCTTCCAGCATCCGTTGCGTCGCGCGCTCCAGCCCCACGTTGTCATCCGTGCTCATCAGCACCACGTCCGGTGCCCATAACGCGTGGAAAACGATCGCCCCCACAATGGCAAACAACACCAGCCAACATAGGCTGAGCGCAACCCGACGCCCCCCCATCAAACCTGTTTGCAGCGGAATGGATTTCATCCCGTCATCAAAAGGGTTCCCGCCCCCGCTTGCAACCTAAAAGATGGTGGGGGGGGTGCTCGTGCTCGGGGGTGCATCTGCGTTTCGTTGCTCACCTGACGCCCAGAGCGGCCTGAGTTCTCCGTTCTGATGGCGGACGGCGACTTCAAGGAGGTCTGCGAAACCCTTTGGCGTCCAGAATTGCCCCCGCGCGTTATGTTCGGCGAAGAGCGTAGCTGCACGGGTGTGAATGTGTCCGCTGGCGTAATCGAAGTCGAGAGTGCCGACTGCGCATGGCGTGCAGTGGCCCTCAAAAATGTTCCCTACGTCACACAACTCTATCCATGACGACATCGGTGGAATTATCCGGGCCAAGTATATCGCGTGAATAATAATAATGCACATGATAGTTAATTAACCATCTGGTGGGAAATGGCGTATTGTAAGGTGTTTTGGACCATTTTGCCATATTATATTCACATGATAGTTAATTAACCATCTGGTTTTTCCAATCCAAGTTCTTCAAAAATTTGCGCGATACCCTCCGAGTAATGACGCGGTTATCCCCCGTGCACTCTTTTCGGTTCTATTGCGTTCTGTGCGGCGCCTGCGTTGGCATCATCCGTCCGCTTCCAGCTCGGCCCAGCGGAGATAGAGCCGGTCCAGTTCGGGCGGAATCTCCGCGGCCCGGGCGGTGGCCGCCTGAATGGCCGCCGGGGTCCCTTTATAGAACCCCGGATCGGCCATTTGCCGATGCCACTCGTCCAACTCGGCCTCCAGCGCGGTAATCCGGCCAGGAATCTCTTGCAGTTCCTTGCGCTCCTTGTTGGCGAGCTTGCGGGTAGACGATGCGGCGGGTTTTGCCGGTTCGTCACCACTCAAGGTGATTGGCGCCGTCACCTTTCGTTGCGCCACCCAGTCGTCATAGCCCCCCGGATATTCGCGTACCACGCCCTCCCCCTCGAACACCAGCGTACTGGTGACGGCTTCGTTCAAAAATTCCCTGTCATGGCTGACCAGCAGCACCGTACCGGTATATTCCACCACCAGGGCCTCGATCAGTTCCAGCGTCTCGATATCCAAATCGTTGGTGGGCTCGTCGAGCACCAGCACATTCGACGGCTGCGCAAACAGCTTGGCCAGCAGCAGTCGGCTGCGCTCGCCGCCGGAAAGCACCCGCACCGGACTGCGGGCGCGGTCCGGCGTAAACAAAAACTCCTCCAGATAGCCGATCACATGTTTGCGCCGACCGTCCACCATCACATACTCGTGGCCGTCAGCCACAGTGTCGAAGACCGTGCGGGTTTCATCCAAGACCGACCGTAATTGATCGAAATAGGCCACTTCGAGTTTTGTTCCATGCGCCACGTGGCCTTCGTCGGATTCCTCCTGCCCCAGCAGCACACGAATCAGGGTGGACTTGCCGCACCCATTGGGCCCCAGGATTCCCACTTTGTCGCCGCGACAGATGTCGGTGTCCAGTCCGCGAAACAGCCAGCGGCCATCATAGGACCGGCCCAGGTTTTTCGCGGTCAGCACCTTATAGCCGGAGCGGTCGGCTTCCTGCAGCGTGGCCTTGACGGAGCCGCCCACTTCCCGGCGTGCCGCGCGGGCCACCCGCAACTGCTTCAGCTCGCGCACGCGTCCTTCGTTGCGGGTGCGGCGGGCTTTGACACCCTGCCGCAGCCAGGCTTCCTCCTGGGCCAGTTTCTTGTCGAAGACGGCCTGTTGCTGCTCCTCGGCCTCCAGCGCTGCGGCTTTGCGCTGCACATACAGGTCATAGCCACAGGCCCAGGACCGCAGCCGCCCCCGGTCCAGTTCCACGATGCGCGTGGCCAGCCGCCGCAAAAAGGCGCGGTCGTGGGTCACAAACAACATCACACCGGGAGTGCGCAGCAGAGCATTTTCCATCCACTGGATGGAGTCGACATCGAGGTGATTGGTAGGTTCATCCAGCAGCAGCACGTCGGGCTCCGCCGCCAGGGCCTGTGCCAGCAATACGCGCCGCTTCATGCCGCCCGACAACGCCGCGCAATCGGCGGTCGGATCGAGGTCCATCTGCGAGATTACTTTCGCGGCTTGGACATCGCGTTGCCACGACTCCTGATGGGGCTGCGTTCCCGCCCGCACCACCTCCAGGACACAGCCGGGCCATTCCGTGGGCACCATCTGCGGCATCATGGCCACGGTGACCGCCCGTGCGCGCACCACCTCGCCGGCATCGGGCGTCAGCAGGCCGGCGGCGATCTTCAGCAGGGTGGACTTGCCCTCGCCGTTGCGCCCCAGCAGGCAGACCCGCTCCCCGCGTTCCAGGTTCAGGGTCGCGCCCTCCAGCAGCCAGGGGCCGCCAAAGCGAACGAATATGTCTTGTAAACTCAATACGGCCATGGGTAGGCGATATCCCCTGAATTATCGACACAAGAAACGGAAGCAGACACGCAGCCTGCCGTCAGCAAAAGCGATCTTTGAACCAGTCCCAGGTCGCCGCCAGACCGTCGGCGAAGGTATGCTGCGGTGTCCAGCCCAAGACACGCCGAGCCTGGGAGGCATCGGCCTGCGATTCGCGAATATCACCGGGGCGCGGCGGTTCGTACGTGGGTGCAAAGGGCTGATCGGCGAGCGCCGCGATCTGGCGGGCCAGGTCGTTGATCGACACGCGGTCGCCATAGGCGACATTGTAAACGCCACCGGCCGCGCTGGGGGGCGCGGCCAGGCAGGCGAGATTGGCGGCGACGATGTCGGCAACAAACGTAAAGTCGCGGGTCTGCTCGCCATCGCCAAAGATGGTCGGCTGGCGGCCGGCCGCATAGGCGCGCATAAACAGCGGAATGACGGCCGCGTAGTGGGAGGCGGGGTCCTGGCGCGGCCCGAACACGTTGAAATAGCGCAGGGAGAAGGCCTGTAATCCATAGAGATCATGGAAAATCCGGCCATAATGCTCGCCATCCAGCTTGGAGAGGGCGTAGCCCGTCAGGGGCTCGGGACGCATATCCTCGCGCTTGGGCATCGCCGGACTGTCGCCGTAGACCGAAGCCGACGACGACACCACCACATGCGCCGCGCCAACCTCGCGCGCGGCCAGCAGCACATTGAGCGTCCCAGTGGCATTCACCGCGTGAGTGGTGGCCGGATCGTCGACGGACGCCTGCACCGAGGCCAGCGCGCCAATATGAAAAACATGGCGGATGCCGCGCAGCGCCGCGCGTACCGCCTCGGCATCGCGCAAATCGCCCTGGATAAAATCCACGGACGCCTCCAGCCCGGCGAGATTGTCCAAATGCCCGGAAGACAAATTATCGAAGACGCGCACCGGCACCCTCTGCTCCGCCAGGTGACGAACCAGATTGGAGCCGATGAACCCGGCGCCGCCGGTGACTAGATGCTTCATCTCCATGCGCTGCTCCCTCACCCGCCCAGTGAACTGCTGAACCCGGGGAAGGCCAGCGGCCAGATGCGGAACCATACCGTATAATTGTCTTCGCCATCTTCGCCCTCTTCTGGACGGATGCGCAGCCCCAGGCCGATCCCCAGGCACTGCGTGCGGTGAATCAGATAATACGAATGCTCCTCCACCTGCGATTCTTCCAGGTCCATGCGCGCATAGAGCCGCCCCGACCAGCGCTGCCCCGGCAGAATTTCTAAATCCCCGGCCACCACGTCGCGCTTGTCGCGGTTGTAGCGATAATCCACGCCCAGGGTAAACAGTTCACGGCTCTGGAATTCTGCCTGCGTGTTGAACGTGCGGATGCTGCTATCCTGCGTGTCGTAGGCCCCGTCCATATCCCATTTGAGCCAGGACCAGGGCCGTAGCTCCGACTTGAACCCAATGTCGCCGAGCGTGTCCTCGTCTTCGTCCGGGTCCATGTTGAGCGTGGTAAACACATCGGCATAAGCCAGATTATGAACCGCGCTGCGCCGCTTGGTCTGGAGATAATTGCGCATTCCTAACCGCAAGTGATTGGCATAGTCGAGCCGGTCGACACCATCAAACTGCCACAGATCCTCCGGCAATTCGTTGGGTTCAAACCGCAGCGTATAGTCGGCATAGGGTTCGGCAATGTGCCGTAAATCCTGGTCCTCTTCGATGCCGGTGGGACCGCGATAGAGATCGCCAAAGGCCTTGAACGACGATTCCACCCCCAGTTCGGGCAAGTGGCGCCACACCGCGCCGCCATCGCTCAGCAGGGTCTCGATGTCGTTGGTGGTACCCACCACCTCCCCGAGATCATTCGTGACGGCCACGACATTGGTGACCTGGGTGCGCAGCGGCGTCTCGGAATAATAGGTGCCGCGATAGCCGCCGCGGGGAATCACCGACAGAAATCCAAATTGGCGCGTGGGCCAATACACCATGTTGAAGGTGTCAAAGCGGATCGCGTCGTAATCCTGACGGTCCGACCCGTCGGGATACACGCGCTCAAGAGAAGTCAGGGTGTTGGCGCCTTCGTAAAAAAGCGGGGTCTCGAAAATGGCTTGGCGGTTAAAATTCAGGAAGGCCTCCGGCAGGCGGTTCACGTTGCCATAGAAATCGTTCAGCCGCATGTTGAGCCCCACCCCCGCGGTGTAGCGGTTGCCGCGGTGCGAAAGCGTCACGCGGTTCTCGGGCTGGACATTTTTCTGGTAGTCGTCGTCGAAGAAATCATTGAGCAACCACGGGTCACTGACATAGTTGAGTTCGGTGATCAGGTAATCGCGATCGGTCAAGTTGTGGCGGTCCTTCACTTGCAGCCAATACCGATCGGCATCAATCAACTCTTCGCGCGCCAGCCGCTGTTGGTCATCTTTCCACGGCTCGTTGTCGTGGGCATAATAGACGCGCGCCATGCCGTCATAGGTCCCCTCCGGGTCCGTCCAGAGGATGTCCTGCCCAAGCCCCAGGCCGCGCTTGGCGCGTACATCGAAATGCGTGCGGCTGCGAAACACATCGGTAATCGGCTGGTTATAGGCCGTCAGCAGGAACGCGCCCATGGTGGAGCTGTAGCCCGGCGTGAACTCGAACTTGGCCAGCTCCTCGAGATTGGCGCGCAGAACCGGGAAATAAAAGAAGGGCACGGGGCCCAACTGAAATCGCAGGTGCTTGGCACGCAAAATGTTGTTGTCCTCAAGCGTGGCGGATGCTGCCCGGACCGAATACTCTGGCCGGTCGGGATCGCACGTCGTGAGCATCACGCCATCCAGCTCCATCATCTGCGGCGATACGCGCCGCGAATCACGCGCGGTGATGTGCCACGGCGGTGCCACCGCCTCGAAGGCGCCAAAATCGCCCGTGCCGGTTTTGAAGTTGTAGGTGGCTTCCTCGCCCCGCCAGACATTGCCCATGTATTCAATTACAATGTGGCCGCGGGCCTGAACCTCTTCGGCCGCGGTATCCACCTCGGCATAATCAGCCGCAACGGAGTCGCGCCCACGAGTCACTTTCACCGCGCCGCGCGCAATGACGACGCGCCGCACGGCATCGTAGGAGAGGCTGTCGGCCTGAATATCAATCATGCCCGCTTCCGGCGGCACCACGGCCATCTGTTCAGCGGTCGTCGACACCGCGACCGGCTGCTGCTGGGCCCGTGCGTTTCCGCCCCCCCAGCCGGCCTGCAGCACCAGGCCAACCACCCCCGCCCATCGGACGAAACGACTACCGTGTGAAAGGGAACTCTCCATGGCGCCGGACTCTAGCAGTCCGGCTTTCCCAACGCCAAGCGCAATTTATCATGGAACCGCCTCAGAGATGCATCGATAATGCAAAGCCAGTCACGCGAAAGCGTCAGACGCGCTTACCCGCCATGGCCTCGGCCTGCGCCAGGCGACGGGCAGGCGTCGGCATCCGCTGCAGCAGCAGCACCTGCCACAACGGCGCATCCAGCGCAAAGGCGGCGCGCTGAAATTCCTCTTTCAGGCAGGTTCGCAGCACGTCCGGACCGCCAGCGTGTTCCAGGGCGAAGCGGTCGGCACGCAATTCCAAACGCCGTATCACCGCATGGGCCACCAGCCCGGCCAGCGCCGCACAACCAAACAGCGCCATCACCAGAAGCGGGAACGCGGCCGGCGCCGCCGCCCCACTTAAGCCCCCAGCTCGCGCCAGGACATCGGACAGGGTTACCGCCCCCAGAAATACCCCCGCCGCCAACGCCGTCTGCAGCACCTGCACCGCCCAGGCGGCACCATGTCGATGCCAGGCCATGTGGCGCGCGGCCAGAAACACCTGCTCCCGACGCTCCAATGTCCGCCAGGCCCATTCCGAAAACACGACCCGCCGCTGGCGGCCCACACCCGTCAGGCGTACATTTTCTATGCCGTCCTGATGGTCAAAATTCCACCATGCCACACCGCTGATCTCCAGCCCGGCGGCCTGTCCAATGCGTTGCAAGTCCTCTTCAAGCAAGACCTCGTTTGCAGGCACCGGCGGACGCACGCGCGGCAGCAACTGCGATGGTCCCCATTCCCCCAGCCCCCCCACCAGCAGCGCGTAGGCCCCTGTGGCCCACAGCCACCACGTCGAAGGAAACAACCGCAGCAAAACATACAATCCGGTGAACCCGGCGGTCGCCAGACCCAGTTCCAGCAGCAGCGCCAGCAAATAGCCGTTCAACCACATGCCGAAGCTTATCTCCAACTGGCCATGCACGCGCTCTAGCGAATAATCCGCCATAACCGACAGCGGAAACAAAACCGCCTCATACCCAAACACCGCCAGCGCCACGAACGCGCCGTGGACCAGCGCCCACCCAAAGGGAAAGCCAAACCCCGCCCGCAGCCCCGCCGCTAAGTCCCGGGACCACCCCGACCGCCAGAACACCGTCGCCAGCACAAACAGCAGGATAAACCGCACAATAAAGAGAATCCCCTGGGCGCGGTCATAAGCCCGCGCCTGGTCCTCGCGCTGCTCGTCATACCAGGACCCCATCCGCCACCGTCCGTCAGGTCAAATCGCCCAGATTCAGCGTGTCCAGCAAACGCGACAGATCCTCGTTGTCGAAAAACTCAATGACAATTCGCCCCATCTCCCGCTTGCCATCGGCCCCCAACCGGACCGGCGATAGCAGCACCTTGGTGCCCAATTCTTGCTGCATGCGGTCGGCCAGAAATTTCAGGTGCTTGGCGCTCTTGCTGTCCGGTGCCCCGCCGACCGGTTTCTTCGGTGTAGCTTTTTTTCGGCGCGGATCGCCCGCCGCCAGGCCCGCCACCAGCTTCTCCAGCGCCCGCACCGACAGCCCCTGCGCCACCGTCCGCGCAGCCAGCAACTCCCGGTCTTGCGCGGTCGCCGATAACAAAACCTTCGCGTGGCCCGCACTCAGCGTCCCGGCAGAAAGCGCCTGTTTAATCCCCGCCGGCAGGTCCAGCAGCCGCAGCGCGTTGGCCACGGTTGCCCGCGCCTTGCCGATCCGCTTGGCCACCTCTTCCTGGGTCAAGCCCGCTTCGCGCATCAAATCACGATAGCCCTCGGCTTCCTCAATTACATCTAAATCGGCCCGCTGCAAGTTTTCGATCAGCGCCATCTCGCGGGCTTCCAGATCGCTCACCTCGCGCAAAAGCGCAGGCACCGAGGTCAATCCCGCCAACTGCGCGGCGCGGAAACGCCGTTCACCGGCAATCAACTCGAAGGCCCCCGCCACCGGTCGCAGCCAAATGGGATCGAGAACGCCCTTGGTTCGGATAGAATCGGCCAGCTCTTTCAGCGCTTCTTCCGCAAAATGCCGGCGCGGCTGCCATTCGCCTTTGCGAATTTTCTGCACCGGCACCATCTGGACCGTATCCGATTTTGCAGGAGCCCGATCTGATTGGGCAGGCGGGGCTGACTTCGCCACCTTCGCCGACTTGGCGGGCGGCACCGCTGCCGCCCCCGGCCGGGTGGCACCTCCTTGAATCAATGCGTCCAGTCCCCGGCCCAGGCCTCTGTGTTTTGGTTTGGTTGCCATGATCAGCGGTTGTACGTGAATCCCGCGCAACAATCAATCCTGTTACACTTCGGCATTGCCGATTTCCGCCCGGTTCCCTATGCTCCACTCATCATGAAAACGCGTCTATCCTTTTATTTGTGGGCCGCCCTGCTGCTGGGCGCCGCCCCCCTCCAGGCCCAAACCCCTCTGCGAGTTACCGCCCATAATGTTAATCTGCGTGCCAAACCCCGCCTCGAAAATTCCGAAGTCCTCGGTCAGGCCGAGTATGACGACCATCTGACCGCCTATGACATCGGCGACGAGTGGATCGCCGTTGAGCCGCCCGCGACGCTGAATGTCTGGGTCAGCAAATCCTATGTGCAGCAACCGCAGAACACCATCGGTGCCACGCGCGTCAATGTCCGCGCTGGTCCCAGCATCAATTACAACATCGTGGACACTCTGGAACTGGGCACCCCCGTCACCCCCCGTGATGAAGTGTCCGACTGGCTCAAAATTGCGCCACCCGCCACCACTCGCGTCTGGATTCATCGCGACTTTGTGGAAATTCTTACCGAAACGCCGCAACTTGCCGCCGCCCTGCCCGAACCCGACCCGGCACCCAAAGCCCCCCCTCCCCAGAACGTGACCCACAAAAGCGAGCCTCAGCAGCCCCCTCCCGCCCCGGAGACCGACATGCCCACCCCGATCGTATCGCCATCAGTCCCGGTGCGCGATTCAGCGGCACGCGAAATCCCCGTCCCCCCCCCTGCCAATCTCAAGCTGATTCCGCTCGAAGGTCAGGGACGCTTGGCTGAATTTGTAGGCGAGTTGCGCGCCGCACCGCTAATCAACGAAGCCCCCACCCGCTACCGTGTGATTCGCTGGCAACATAACCGCTGGCAAGTCCTGTGCCACGTCTATGGCGAAGCCTCCAAATTCCGCAGTCTCCAGAATAAGCGCGTACGCGTCACAGGCCGCGAATACTGGATTCAAGGTGCCGCCGCGCCGGTCCTGGTCCCCGACCAAGTGCAGGAAGTTGCCGCCCCCTCCGAAGCCGCTCGCTGACCACCGCCCGCCTCCGCGCGTTGGCGGCTATCCCTCCTCGTCATCCGCACCCATCCCCCACGCCCCACGCCCGGCGGCTTTG
>JAQUJC010000113.1 GCA_028681135.1 Kiritimatiellia bacterium
ACACCCTGATCAGTGGTGTACGCCCCGCCGATCTTGTCGTCCTTGGCGTACTGTGCTTTCTTCACCCAGTACGTGAGAACGCTGTTGTTTCGGTTCCAGGCGTATTCATCCCAGTGCCGATCAAAGCCCACCTCACGACCGTCGAGGACCGGGGAGGCGTCGCCAGTGGCGAAATAGTAGGCCGACTGCCACACGTAGTGCCCCACCCAGCCAGGTTTCGCCATCACCCGCCACCGGTGACCATTAGTCGGGTGCGCCACCACGTCGAAATACTCGTCCGACACGGGCTGATTCTGCGGGATATACATCGACCTGGACACATACTCCGTCAGGCTGTCCACCGACTCGCGGAGAATACCCAACGCCTCCTCCTGCAAATCCAGACGATCCGACGCCAGCCGATCCACCTCCGCCAGCGCGTAGTAAAGCTTCGAGTCCGGGTTTTCCGGGTCGATCAGCTCGCGCATCTGCTGCTGAATCGTCTTCGACTCATCCCCCAAGGCGCGCGAATCTTCTAGGAGTAGCTCGACCTCCGATTTCGCGGATTGGGCGATGGCGTGCGTTTCGGCAAAAACCTCACCCGCCTGAGAACCCGCTGTATCCAACGATGCCTCATACGCCCCCCACCGGGACTGCACATTATCCTGCGGAACAATAATCGGGGTAGTACCCGAAGGTTTGATGCCCATCTACTCGGCCCCCCTAATCGTTTTGCGGTCCCGCTCAGCCAACAGTTCGGCTAGCAGGATGTCTTTCTCGCGCTCAGACAAATCATCGACCGTGGCGGGGAACACAGACAATGCGGACGGAACAACCTGCCGTGGCTGCTCAAATGGAATCCACACGCCGGGATCATTCGGCCCACCAGCAGAACCCAGCGGGTCATACTTGACCGCAGGACCTATCGTCAGTGTGACGGAATACAACCCACTATGAGTGAGGGTGCCAACCAATTTTCCCGAATGTTTTTCCAGCCTCATCCCGGGCGGCAGTGAACCACCCGAGATCCGTACCGCCCCACGATCAGACACCGTAATATCCACCGTGTCACCCACGCTCAACTTTTCCCGGTCGGGCAGATCGCGGGGAATATCAATCGCCCAGCGAAACGTTTTCTCGCTGCGCGTCTCATCCAGCCGCATTCCCAGATCATCGCCCAAATGTTTAGCGATCACCGCGACCTGCTCAGGCTGTAGCCCGAACCCGAGTAGGTATTTCGAGAAGGGGTGAACGTCCGCCGGCAACAAGCCATCAGGGTAAATCTCGGTCATAATGTCTCCTATGCTCCAACAAACGTGCTGATTCGTCCGACGACACCGCGCACGGTTTCCGCGTTACGTGCCAACAACTCATCAGGGTTCGCGAGTGCCGCCAGGTTGCCCAGGCGGATAGTCCACCCAACCTGCTGCCCCGGTTCTGAAGTCCACGTCAACTCGCTAATGTAAGCGGCCCAAATCGCGCCCCACGCCTTCACCCCCACCACATCACCAAGATCGAAATCGCGGCCAGGTAGATAAGGGTCGGGAGATTCTAGGGCGAACTCCACGCTAAGTCCGCCGGCGGTTTCCGTCTTGGCCTGCCACGCTTTCTGCAACGCCTCAACAGTATTCGCCTCACCCGTCTTAGCAACGGAGATATAGCCGGACCTGCCGTGCCACTGCTCACGCGCCCTATCAGTAAACTCATTCAGATTCAAGAAGCGATCAGCAGCCATCTTTGACAGCAGCTCGCCACCGCCCTTGATCAGCTCAGCAGCCACCGGCCCGATGATCGGGATCGCAGACACCACCGCCGCAATCAGGGTCTTAATACCGACCTCAATCACATCGTTAAGACCCTTGGGTGATTTGCCGCCGACAAGGAATGTGTGATCTGTGCTCTTGCGGATGTTCATCTTCGGTGCTTCGGGAAGATCGAACACCACCCAGGGGTTTCTGCCGTCAGCCCCGGGGATTGGTGCGTTAGCGAACTTGAGTACCGATGTGATCCGGTCATCGGAATCAATCGTGCGCTGTAGTTTGTTCCACCCCTGCCCCAACAGGCCAGCGGCCCCGGTAACTGTAGACCGGGGCTTGAAGTTGAGGATCACCGTAGGTAGGGAAAGTGTTGCGTGGTTGGGGAATGGTTGGGGATCGCCCGGCCACCACAATTCCGCCGTTGGCAGAATGCCCGCCGCATCCCACGTCGCCTTCAGCAAATCCCAACTGTTATCCCAGCGGGCCTCCACCACACACCATTCAGACGGCAGGCCCGAGGTGATGGGTGAACAAATCACGCTATGAAGGTTTGGGTTAAAGCCTGTCCAGCGGGAAGTGCTGGTATAGTCGTCCGTCCACGAAAACATAGACGACAGTAGGGAAGGCTGTTGATATCCGATCAGGTTCCTGCCAACAATCTTCCGCGACACCGCTTCCGCCGAACCCTGCTGGATGTCGGAAAACTGCAACTGAACAATCTTTGACCTGTTAGACGGATCAGCCCACGCCGGAATATGCTTATAATGCTCCACCGTGTCCATGCCTGTGACGGTCATGGTTTTCGGGAAGTCTGTGCCGCCCTCCGGGGTGAGATCCAAAATCCGGTACACGCGCCTAGGGAGTTCGGGGCGTTCCACCGCGATATGCACACCACTGTGAAACAACTGCTCCATGCTGCCCGGATCGTCAAGGTTTCCCAGGTCATTCATCAGCAGATGCTCCACCACCGGGTTCCTGGACC
>JAQUJC010000080.1 GCA_028681135.1 Kiritimatiellia bacterium
AGCTCGGCGGGAGTGGCCGCCGCCACAATGATTCCCTTAAATTCTCCGACCACTTCGGAGTTAACGGTGATGGCAAGCATGGAAAGCAGCAAGCAGATAGTTAATCGTTTCATGGGGCTCCTCTATGGTAATGCAGGCAGATATAAGTCGCGCCATGCTTCCAGGTTGACGTAATGCAGATTGGTGTAGATCGTGCTGCCCATGTCGGCGATGGCCGACTCCATGTAAGCGCAGAGGTAGCCGTAGTTTGGCCCGCCCATTGCACCGTGAAATGCGGAATAGAGGATCACAAAGTAGTCAACAATTATAAATGTTGGTTGCCCGGAATCGCCTACAATCGCCGGTGCGCCAAACGGGCTGCTTGGATCGTATCGTCCGATGGCCGCCACCGAATCACCGACTAACCCGTAGGCCGCATCCGCTTCGGGCGATATCGCATAACATGCCCATTTCGCAAATACTTTTGGCTCGTTGGCCTCAACGGCCTTAAGGTGGACGGTGCGTATCCCGAGCCCTCCAGACATATTTGCAACGCCCGCAAATCGGCCGTTGTCGGATGGCTGCAGCAAGAATGCTGGGTGGATGCTTTCCGGCAACGGTTGGTCGAGCAGCCCAATTCTGGCATCGCAGTTGGGTAATGCAAGCGTGCGTTGATCAACAATTGCCCGCCAATATAATCCGTTTGTCGCATCGACAAAAAGCAGGCGCGCGCCATTTGTGAAGCTGTAATGAGCGGCATACAACACATGCTGTCGCGTAATGGCCGTCCCGCCCTTTTCGGCCTGATTCCCCTGCGAGTTCCATGGGCTGGCACACGTCAAATCGATGTTGTATGCCCAGCAATTGGTGTTGCGGGTCCACGTCGTAGGCCAGCCATCGGCGAATAGTTTTATGCTTTTGTTTGTGTTGGCGGCTCGCGCGGCCAAAGACGTGTTGATTAATGCTCGGAGAGAGCCTGGAACATCTCCCTGATACTGGTAGTAGCTGTACAGGTTAGACGTAACATAGACGATCTGGGTGCTCCGCTGGAACCCGTTCAGCGTGCATGTGATCCCGGCCACTGTCCCGGTAGTGAGGGCGGGATCAAAGATTACAGCGTCCCACTGCTGCGTGGAGTATCCGTCCCATCCATAATTGGTGATCGACACACGCTCGATGCTGCAATTGCTGAGAGCCGTATAGGCAACGACTCCTCCCGTAAATGAGCTCGCGCGCAGTATGTCGGGAGACAGCAAATAACCGGCGGCGCTATCCACCGTGATGGTGTTGACGTAAACGGAATTCTGGGCCTGCGTTGTTCCGGTTGAGATCACGTGATAGGGATAGGGTTTGAGATCAAGCGTGAACCAATCGGGATGGTACCATCCGCCCGAACAACTCACGGAAGTCAGCGCCGTGGTCTCTACGGTGTCCAGGCGTCCTGTGATTGCAGAAACGGCATCTGATCGCGTGTTGGCTTCAGCAGTGATATTGCTGCTTACTTCGGAAATGGCGATATGCCGGGCGTTTGTCTCGGTAGCCAGAGCATCAGCTACAGAGGCGATATTGCTGCTGATCATGGATACAACGGACGCGCGCTCATTTGTCTCAGCGATCAGGGCGTCGGATACAGATGTGATATTGCTGGTGAGCGTTGCACTGGCGAGCGCGAGCGCATTACTTATGGCGCTATCCGCTTCGGCGCGGGCGCTGGCTTCGTTGGTGATCGGATTTGAGATGGATATGTCCGGATATTCCGTCGAGAGCGCCGACGGAAGAACGATGAGACTCTGCGCGGCAATCACGCCGCCGGTGACGGAACAGAAGGCGCGGTATGATCCGGGAGGAAGTCCTCCGGTCTGCTCCGGCTGCATAACATACTCTATCACGCCGGTGGATGTGCTGCTGACGGTGCCGGTGACGGTAAGCCAGGTCCCCGTGACATCCCAATCATGCACGGTCCAAACGGGGGCGGCGTTGGTGCTAAAAGGGATCAGCGCTGCTCCACGTTTTGCCGTGAGGGTGAGTTCCACGCGCTCGCCCTGGTATATCGAGATGGACATGGACTTGCGGTCGGAGGTCTGGTTGACATCCCAGGACTGAGTGAGCACTCGGATGCGCGGGGGATCATCGGCGTGGGAGGTAATGGCGATGGCCGCCAGCGCGGCAATGATGGCAAGCATTCTCATGGTGTGCCCTTTCGTGCGGTGCGGAAACCGATGGCGGCGTTCTGTTTGTCGGGTGCGGAGAGTGCTCGGCGCGGGAGGCTGACGCCGGTGGAGTTGGATAGATAGTGCCCACCACGCACCACGCGGCGGGTGCCGCTGGCCGGGCCGGTGGAGTTGGTTGAGCCGCCGGCCGGGCCTGCGTGGGTGTACCAATCCCAACACCATTCCGCGACGTTGCCGGACATGTCGTATAGGCCATAGTCATTGCCGGGATATGGGTAGATGATATAGGACATCAGCCGAAACAGCTCGTCAGACGGCACCATGGTGGCGAGCAGGGCAGTATATTCCGGCGGCTCATAAGCCCATCCGCCGACGGGAGTGGAGAGGCGGGAAAGGCCTTCGGACAGATCGCCTGAGTTGCGGTAGTTGGCTCGATTTGGGGCTATGTCGTTGGTGGAGGCTCCTCCCCATGGATAGACAGCGGAGGTAATGAACCCACGAGCTGCACGCTCCCACTCGGCCTCTGTAGGCAGGCGGAAGCCTGTATTGGTCCAGGCACAATCCGGCGCGTTGGTCCCTGCGCGGTAGACGCCTCCCGTGACGGTGTAGCAGGGGCTGAGGCCCTCCATCTCGCTGCGGGCATTGCACCACTTGACGGCATCGTGCCAGCTCACGCGGGCGGCGGGGAAGTTGGTGTAATCCAGCGTCGTGGTTACTATATCCGGCAGATCGGCGTACCCGTTGGTTGCTGCCCAGGCATAGACGCTGCGCCATTGCGCTTCCGTTGTTTCGGTGAGCGAGAGATAAAAGGCGCTGACGGTGACTGTTTTTGAGCCGTCGCCGAAGGCATAGGAGCCTCCGAAGATGTAGGCCATTGTCGGGAGTGGGTCCGGCACATTGGTGGAGAGGACGGCCAGGCGACAGATAAGCGGCACATGAGCGCTCATCTGCAAGCCTGTTGCAGGGATATTGCAGAGTTCGTTCCATCCGCGCACCCAGTCGGTGCCATTGTGCCAGTCAATCGCGTATGTCGCGCCTGGTTCCACATTCTCGATGCGGACGTTCGGTCCATTGCCGGAGATGGTGTAATAGGTCTCTTCGGCGGCATTAATGGGGGGGTTGGTCACGACGGGGAAGGCATTTCCGGACCATTCGACGCGGTACCCCCGAGGAAGGTTTATGTAGAGATATTGATCCTGTGATGCCCCGAATGACTGCTGGTTGGTCCAGTCAGTTTCCCAGGCCAATGGCACGGAGAGCGGCGTCCATGCCACGCGGTAATAACCGGTGCTGACGTTGTTCGTCCAGGTCATGAGCGCGGCGTTACCGGCGCGCTGAAGCGCCTTAATACGGATGTCGGCGTGGGCCGATATGGTGCTAAGGCAGATTAAAAAACCCAGCATGACTCGGGTATACGACATTTCCATTCTCCTGTTGTCCCCATACATAAATTCTGTGTGACCCCATTGCTGCAGACAATTCAACGCTACCCAGCAGGAAATCCTGCTCGCAGACGAACACACGATTGGTCAGCACGGTTCTCAGCATGAGCGGTGCACCATCCGATCCACTTGCGACGACATGGACCAATCTGCGAGGGTAGCCGATAATTGCCGGGCACGGCTGGACAGCATAGGTTGATGGTGATCCATCCAGCGTAAACGCCAGCGATGCCGCAGTATTGGCGGAGAGATTTCTCCCGTCCGTTGCCGTTTGTCCGTCCATGATTGTTGCTGGCTCATCCGTTCGGAGTTGTGGAATATCGGTGCCCATGCTTAGGGTGCCGTTCGGGTAGCCGTTCCCATCGGTATCGAGGAAGGCAAACCAGTAGGTTGCCCCCGAGAATTGCCCTGACCCGACCTGCCGGATGCTGGTGGAGAGGACGTTGGTGGCATAGGTGCCGTACATGCCGGACGAATACGGGAAGCTCCAACTCCACGTCGGCCAGCCCTGCATGTAGCGATTATCCCACCCGTAAATGTACATGGTGCCGGAATAATACGGCTGCGCATTGTTTAGCGTGATGAGCAGGTGCTGTTCGGTGTTCACGATCCAGACATTCGTGTTGCCGGTCAGACCGCCGTATTGCGCGGTAATGCCGATGCTGTAGTTGGTGATCGTGGACCCGGCATAAAGGGTGTTTCCGGTCCAGGCCGTGCCGGGCGGGTAGGCGGTTGAGAAGCCCCACACGCATGAGGCGGACACGTTGTTGCTCACGCCCTGATCATAGACTGCATACGCGGTGTAGTTTGCAGGCGTGCGCTCGCCCGCGGATGTGCCGCCGAGGATGTCTACACGCTGAAGTGTAGGCGGATTGGTGTCGTTGATCTGCACGAGTGTGGAGCGGGCCAGCGAGGCCCCGTTCCAGGAGTATTCCGCGTTGACGGTCACGCTGGTATGCCAGGTGATGGAGCCGACGACCAGGTTGGTGCCGGTCATTTGCGCGGTGGCTGGGCCGCCGACAAGCGAATAGACCGAATCGCCGGAGACATCCCGCGAGCTGGCGTCGGAATAAGTCGCTGTCACGTAGTAGCGGTTCGTGCTCCGCTCATAGACCAGGTTGTTGCCGGTGAGCGTGAGGCCGGTCAAGTAGATATTGGTGGCCGGGGGTGATGCATTGGTGGCCAGGCCGAGAATGTATCCGAGCATGGAGTTAATGGCGATGAGGTGCGACTCTACGCTGTTGGTGGCGGGGGTGTAGTTGGAGGGGGTGAAAGCCACGCGAATATCGGTCGCGTTGGTGGAGCCGGATGTGGAGATGATGGTATTGGTTGAGTTGGTCGAAACACTGGTTATCTGCGCCGCGAGATTGGTAATGAGCGCATCAATGGAGTCAAGGCAAGACTGCACATCGTAGCCGGTAACGGTTGCGAGATTCGTCCTGTCCACCTGCACGTTACGGGCATAGGAGCCCGCGCCATATTGCATATACCGCGCATCGCTCTGCGAAGCCGTGTAATAATCGCTTAGCAAACCGGCAACGTGCGTGTCGGCGGTTGCCTCCGCAATATCCATCATCATTTCTTCGGCCCCGGACACCACCCAGAAGTTATCCGGGTGATAAACTACGCCATTGCTGTCGCACATGACCGTTGCCGCCTGCACCGATCCGCACAGCAGAATTCCTGCAAAAAGAATACCCATTCTGCATTCTGCATTCATCATTCTGCATTCTCTTCTCATGGCAATTCCACTCCTGGGGCGGGTTCAAAAAACGGTTGGGCCGGATCGCCCTTAATGACCAGCGGGTGCCACCAGCCCGCGTTGTCGGCATTCTCGATGTAAAGCATTCCGTCTGTATGCCAACGGGTTTTGATGCCTGCCTCTGACCGCATCAAATACCGCGCGTCGGATTCCGTCTGGTTGTAGTAATCCTCCTCCACGGCCGGAGGCGTTTCGCCCGTATCGTATCCGTCCTCGGCGATGGTCAGCAGTCCGACGCCCAGGGTGATGTTATGCGCGGGGGTGTCATTGGTCTGAGCCACCACGGCCAGCCAGTAGGAGCCCGCCGCCACGTTCGTTTCGGCAGTGGAGGCGATGATCGTCACATGCTGCGCGGTGTTATCGTTCCACTCATCGGCGGTGAGTGAGTTGTTGAGGTCGTCGCCTGTGGCGGTCTTGAGCAGCGCCACGGTACCCGACGCGCTTCCAGATGCACGAAGCACCACGGATACCGACACCAGATTCTCGATGCTTTGCAGTAGGTCGGAATACAGCACGCCGATCTCAAACTGCACATCATTTCCGCGCCATAAATGCGGCGGGTTCCCGGTGATCTTATCCTTCAGCGTGTCGCTGTTGGATATGTCACACGCCAGGCGGATTCGTTTGCGGCTGATCACGCTCATACAGGTTTCTCCTTAGACAATAATCCGCCCACAATGGTGTACTGATGCCGGGTGCTCACGCCGATGTGTTCCGCGCGGTGCTCACTCACCTTTGCATTGAGCAGATAGCGCATGGAGCCGTTCGGGGCCTTAAAGGTCACTGTGGCCCGACCGGTAAGCGCCGTCTCATGCTCAAGCAAAAAGTTTTCCGCCGCGCTGATAGTAACGTGCAACCGCGCTGTCGAAAAGCTCACGGTCGTCTGTGCGTTACCGCGATCAAACACCTGCACCTGGGATGCCCGGAAGAACTCCTCGACCTGGGCGGAGTAGCGGCACACCAGCGTAACGCCGGACGGTTTCCCGCCGCGCTCGCTGCCATACAGCGCCACATTGCCGAAGTTGATTTCCATTGCGCATTCCCTGATTGATTACGCCGTGAGGGCCACCGCGAACAGCGCCCCATACGCGCCGGCTGTTTCCACCCGTTGCCCAATGAATCCCACTTCGCCCACGCGAAGTTCGGTGGTCCCCCACACAAGCGGGCCTTCCACCATCTGAGCGCCGTAGATCGTGACGGTCAGTCCGCCGGTGCCGACGATGACAAGATTATTGGAACTGCGCAGCGTCGCACCGATAGCCGTTCCCTGTGCGGGCATGGATTCAAAGTCCGCCTCTGAAAAGTTCGCCGGGCGACACTTCACCATCACGCTTGCGCCGGTCAGCGTGTAGTCCACCGTGCCAAGACCATCAATATAGATGGGCGATGAGGTGATTTCCGGGATCACCCGGAAACCATTCGGCGAGGTAAACGTCTTGCTTCCCCAGGTAGCCGTATACTTCACCGTCTTGATGCTTGCCGTGGTGAGGGCGGGAGCCGACCATGCCTGCGCCGCCGCCGTGAACAGCGAATTGGCCGTGGAGGGATCGGTATTGTCCTTCAAGAGCGCCGTGATTTCGCACGCGCCAAAGGCCGTTTCTACGGCGGAAAGAATGAGTTCCGGCTGCTTGGTGATCGCCGTCGCGTAGAAGGTGATCTTCGTTCCTGCTTTGCCCTGCACCACCGTGTCCGTATCCGTCGCGCCGAACATGGACGCTCCGATGTTTGGCGTCGCGTATGGATAGAGCGCGGCAATGATATCCGCCGTGATGGATCCGCACGGCGTAAACGCAATCTTGGCGTTCTGATCCTTTTTCCGGATATCCACCGTCCCCTCGGCACTGGTGGGCACATCCCACCGCTCGACGTTCACTGCCGCGGTGATATTGTTCTTGTCGTAGAAGGTCTGCCCGCGCGTAACGGTACCGGGGCCTCTCAGAATGTCGCTGCGTTCGATCGTCATGGTATGGTCTCCTTATTAGGTGATGGGTCTGGCCGCCATCGTGGGCAGCTCTCCGTATGTCCGAAATCTTAAATGCCTGCAGGCGGTGGCCGGAGGTGGCGGCTGCACCATCGCCATGCTTGGCTTGTCAATCGTGTACGCCCGGTTTTCGCTTTGATGCAAACTCATCGCCTGAAACACCGCCTCGCAAATCTTTCCGATGGGTTTTCCGGTTCCATTTGCCGCTCGATTGGCGGTGACACTCTCCGCCACTTCGATGATGACCGATATTCGACCGAATCCAATGGGCTCGCTGTCCGGACTGTCGCAATCCGCCTCAACGGTCATGACCGTCACGGCAACGCCCAGCTTGGCGAGTGTTGCGCGGATACCCGCCTCGATGTCGCCCTTGTCCTCGGTCATCACGTCTATCGTGGCGAGGTACGGGTGTTCTCGGAGGCGGGCGGCGATTTCGGTCTGGATTTCATCAAACATTCTTCTTGGCCTTTTTCGGGGTGGCTTCCGGTTTCGGCATGGGCCGCACATTCTCAAGGATCAGCACGTCATGCGGGATAGCTGAAAACAGCCGTATCTCATCGGCCTGCAACTGTTCTGCAATCAGATCCTCCGAAATGCGCTTCATCAGCTCTTGGTCATTTCGCAGATGCAGATTGATACTTCCTTCCGTTTTCCCCGGTACAGCCTTCACGGATTCAAAGCCCGCCGCCGTCAACCGCTCATTCAATGCCTGTAATTGGTCTTTCATGGTGATCTCCTGTATTGTCATATCCCATCCTGCTGGTACCGCTTGAAGCGAGGAGGCCGCGCACTGATTGATGGCGACGGAGAGCCAATCACTTCATCACTGACTTCATCCGGTTCCTCGATCGCAAAAAGCCCTTTTTCGACCCGCTGAAGAATCTGCATGGCCGTGCGAGCCGCTTCTTTCCTCGCATCGTTGGGGTCCACAAGCACGCCCCCGCATCGCTTCATAATCTCGATCACGATCAAATCCACGCATGGACCGATCAGCTTTTGCGGGATGGTGCCCGCTGCGCCGAGCGAGTTGGCCGCGTTCCCCGCGATGCTTCCGCGTGCCAGGTCGGTGATCTGATCGACGTAATAATCAATCGGATCCTCCTGATTATCGCCAAGCAGCAACGAGCGGAAGGTTGTCAACTCCGTATCGCTCATGCGTGAGAGGATGTCTGCTTCGGTTATACGCCGCCATGTCATTGGGTTTCTCCAAGCGGCGCGCCGGTTGAAAGCCGGCGCGCCGACGTGATCCGTTATTGCACGCTACTGCACAATAGTCCGGGTGAGTTCCGCTGTTCCTGTGTTGGTTCCGAATCCGCTGTATTGCAACACGTCGTTTTTGAACAGGTACGTCGTGTTGGTCTCGCGGTAGATCCCGGCCCCGCTGGATATGACAATGCTTCCGACCGTGTTCGTGCGGCCGCTCCGGACGCGCGACACCACGCCAGTCGCTCCGTTCGTACTTACCTGGATGCCAAACACCTCCACGCTGATCAGCCTCTCGGCATAGTAGTCGCGCGTATTGGTGTAGGCACCTGCTCCGGCCGTAAGCGATATCGGATCGCATACCGGCAGTTCCGAAGCCACCGCGACATTAGCGGCGACCGCTACGGTAATTGCAGCCGAGCAAACGGCTACGAATAATTTCTTCATCATGGGTTTCTCCTATTTATGGGTGATGTTGCTTGCCTTCCGCTTACCAGGTCGGGGTGATCAGGTACGCGCCTGCGCTGTTGGTCAGGGCGACATGTTCCGACCAGTCGAATTTCGCCACGGTCACGCGGCCATCGTCGCGCTCATAGGACCCCGGCACCATGACCTTGTTCCGCAAGCGGAACGTCTTCATGAAGCTGGGATCGCGCCGTGTCGGGTTGTCGCGAGCGACAAACAGCAGCATGGACGCGCCAAGGATGAAGTTGCGATTTGCCGTTCTCCCTTCCGCTGCCGTATCCACCACCATGTAGGAGGTGCGCACTTTCGGATTCCCGATCAGCATGGCAGACAGCAGCTCTTCGGTGACCAGGGCCAGTCCATTGGCCTTGCTGTTTCCAGCGAGGATTTTCTTGGCGAGCATCGGGTGCTGCTTGATCATGCGCAGGAAGTCAGCACCCAAACAGATGCGGATATCCATAATGCTTCCGTAGGCGGCTCCCTTGATCAAGGCGGTAATATATTCGTCCAGCACCTTGACCGGATCCACAGCGGCCGCAAACGACGGCGTGATCGGCGATGCGCTGGCAATGGCCATATCCACCACCTTCTTCTCATGCGAGAGTCCACCGACTTCGGCAGCGAGATCGGCCGCTTCCTGGAATGCCAGGTTGAGACCTTCCTCGTCGGCTTCATCGTGATCGACGGGAACGTCGATCGCGTTCGGTTTGCAGTCGTAGGTTTTGTCAGATTTTGAAAATCCGATTTCGACGGCACGGCCACCCGACGCACGTTCCGTGTCCGGAATCCGGAAACGGTTGGTGTCAGTGTATTCTTTATAACGGCCTGTCGGCGATCCGACCTGGACGGTAGGCGCAATGAAGTCCGCCACCGGCGAGATGTTCGACTTGGCGGCTCCAACACTGTATTGCTTCAGCTCTTCGCTAAAGGCGTAATTTCTGGGCATTTGATTCTCCTTGTTAGGGGGTTGATTGAGATCGTTGACTTGATCAGCTCACCACAGTGACCTGGTGTCCGACATACCGGAATTTCACGAGCTGCGCGTCGACGCCATCCTCTTCTGCGACAGCAAAGCAGCCATAGGTGTCGCCGGTGGCCGGCAACGCCTGTGCCTTCCCGGCATCTGCGGAAGTGGACATGTCCGCCGGACACAGCCGGTCGCCCGCATTGCAGGTGCCCTTGAGCAGAACGCGCATGCTCTGAGCACTCGACATCGGGATCAGGGTGGCCTGCGCCTCGTCGGCCGCACCTTCGCCGACGATGAACGGACAGATGTCCGCCATGTCGGTAGGAAGAATCGCTTCGCCACTGCTGTTGAGTTTGGCGAGGCGACCTTCCATGCCTGTCAGATCCTCGCCGGCTAATTTAACGACCGGTCCGAACGTGCAGTTCTGCTGACTTCCAAAAACTCCAAGATTCATCATGATTCATTTCCTCATTATGGTTGTGATTGATTAACCGTTTTCGACTTCCGATTTCGCCTGGGCCCACGCATCCGGCCAGTCCAGTTTTTCGCCTCTGGATTTTGCCGAATCTGTGAGCGACTGCGCGCGGTTTTTGATCCGGGCGGCTTTGCCGGAATCTCCGCTCGTATCCGTTGCACTCTCCGGCTGCTTCGTGCTCTTGTTCGGCACTTTCGGTGCGGGCGATTTTGGCGCCGGCGCGAGGTGCTTCACCAGTTCCGTCGCGGAGTCCTTGTTCTCCAGGTAGAGCTTGCGCAGAGATTGCCGTGCTTCGTCGGTGTCGGCGATTTTCTCTTTATTCTCCGACACAAACGTATCGGCTGCCTTGTCGGTCTCTGCCTTTTCGAGTTCGGCAATCCGGGATTCCTTCTGCCGTATTTCTTCTTTGAGACGCTCGATCTCGCTTACTGCGGAGGCTTCTTCCGCATTTTCACCGATTCCAAGCGCTTTATTTACCAACTTCATGTTTTCCTCCGGTTGGTTATTGTTTTTGGTGCGAGCGCCGTCCGCCTTGTTGCTGACCGGGCGCATAAATTGTTTCAGTCGCGGGCGATTGGTGAAGCCGATGGAATCAATGGCGATGGGCACCACGCGGGAACCATCCGCAATCTCGTCGCCGGATTCCGCTTCCACTTCCAGCACCGGAGATACTCCGCGAAGTGTTCCTCCATCGATCAGCTCTTTGCCGAGCGTGGTTTTGCGCGGCTTGCCATATAGGCCATCCGCCCGCAATTCAAAGTCTCGGAACCACGCCAGGGCATCGGTCGCTTTATCGGCAGTCAGGCTCCAGTGCTCTCGGTCGCCCAGGATGC
>JAQUJC010000024.1 GCA_028681135.1 Kiritimatiellia bacterium
GGGCGGTGGGTGAACAGCCGCGGCTCACCCGGAGGGTTCGCCCTACCCCAAGCCGGGGATGAAGGCACAAGCCCGGGGGATTTTCCACCCCTCAAAAGGAGGGGGCGGTGGGTGAGCAGCCGCGGCTCACCCGGAGGGTTCGCCCTACCCCAAGCTGGGGGATGAAGGCACAAGCCCGGGGGATTTTCCACCCCTCAAATAAGGAGGGGGCGGTGGGTGAGCAGCCGCGGCTCACCCGGAGGGTTCGCCCTACCCCAAGCCGGGGGATGAAGGCACAAGCCCGGGGGATTTTCCACCCCTCAAAAAGGAGGGGGCGGTGGGTGAACAGCCGCGGCTCACCCGGAGGGTTCGCCCTACCCCAAGCCGGGGGGATGAAGGCATCTCATGGGGCATAAAAAAATCCTATCCGCGAAATCCGCGAAATCCGTAGCTGCTTCTGCGAAGTCGAGATGTTTCGGTTTCGGCGCGGTGTGCCTCCCCTCAACATGACCCGCGCTTGCACCCTATCGCAGATGCGCCCCGGGACTGGGGAGCAACCAGACATGAACACAAATGCCCATCATTGGTTGTAACCGGTAGTGCCTGAAACAAATGATTGTTCTGACGATTGGGCTTGCATTTTTCGCGCCTTGCCCGACCATAAAGAACCGACAAAGAAAAGGACACTTCATGACAACGCATGTACCCCCGCCACTGGACTGGGTCAAAAATCAATGCTCTGAAACACCGGACGACTGCCAGGCTCTGAACCGCTTAAAGCCGCAGGCCATCACCCCCGTCGCCCGCCAATTCCACCGCCAACTCGATGGCTACCGCATGAGCCCGTTAAAAAGTCTGCCTGGACTGGCCGCCATGCTGGGCATTGGCGGAATTTGGGTAAAAGACGAATCGGAACGCCTGAGTCTCAACTCCTTCAAAGTGCTCGGCGGTTCTTTTGCTCTCTATCAGTATTTACGCAAGCGGCTCGGCATTCGGGACCGCGAATTGACCGTGTCGGAATTGAAGTCCGAGGCCGCGCAACAGCAGCTTGGCGACATTTGTTTTGCCACGGCCACGGATGGCAACCACGGTCGGGGCGTCGCCTGGGCTGCAATGGAACTGGGTTTCGACTGCGTCGTCTATGTGCATGAGCGCACCTCGAAACCGCGCATTCGGGCCATTGAGGAATATGGCGCCCAAGTCCACGTCATTCCGGGCACCTATGATGACGCGGTTCGTCAGGTCATCCGCGACGCCCAAATCAACGGGTGGCAGGTAATTTCCGACACCTCGTGGGATGGCTACGAGGATATTCCCAACTGGGTGATGCAGGGCTATACCACCATGATGGCAGAACTACAGGAGCAACTCGCCGGCCAAGGCATTGTGCAACCCACCCATGTTCTGGTCCAAGCAGGCGTCGGTGCCCTCGCCGCTTCCGTCATCGGCTATTACCAGGGATTATTCGGCAACAGCCGCCCCACAACGGTCGTGGTGGAACCCAACAAGGCCGCCTGTTTATTTGAGTCGGCGAAGGCAGCAGATAGCCACTCACACTCCGTCGGCGGTACGCTCAACACCATCATGGCGGGCTTGGCCTGCGGCGACCCCAGCCCCATCGCCTGGAATATTCTTGAGCATCACGCCGACTTTTTTCTGTCCTGCCCCGATTTTATCGCGGCCAAAGGCATGCGCGTCTATGGCGTACCCGTTGCCAACGATCCGTTCATCGTCTCCGGAGAATCGGGTGCCGTGACGCTGGGCGCGCTGATGTTCATCTGCGAATGTGCCAGCCTAGCGGACCTCAAGGCTGAATTGGCGTTGGATGCCACCTCCCAGGTGCTGCTGATCAATACGGAAGGCAACACGGATCCCCAGAACTTCCGCCGGGTGGTCTGGGAAGGCGGGAATCCGGTCCCTGCGAACTATCGGCACACGTTGGGCTAAGCCCTGCCCGGGATCGTAGACACAAACATCCCGCAGCGAAATGGCTGCGGGATGTGCCCCCTCTTTCAGCTATACCACCTGGGGGGCGGAATCAGGCAGATGTTTTAGCGCGCTTTTTCTTCTTGGGCATCAGCGCTTGCACATCGCGCTTTTTCATCTTGCGAATTTCTTGCAGGCGGCCCGGCATATCCTTG
The DNA here is from genome assembly GCA_028681135.1 of Kiritimatiellia bacterium. GTDB lineage: Bacteria > Verrucomicrobiota > Kiritimatiellia > CAIQIC01 > Lenti-01 > JAAZFE01. The sequence continues at coordinate 2,121 of JAQUJC010000024.1, forward strand.
CGACGGAGCGAAATTTTGCCTTTGGTGGCCTCCCAATTAACGATGGTCTGTCCACTGACCCCGGCGAGTTTGCCAAATTGTGCTTGAGTCAAACCCAACCGCTGACGCAGATTCCGCACCCCTTTGCCGGTGATCCAAAAGCGGATGGGAGCCGCCGCCGCATCTGCCGGAGCGGCCACGGGCAGGTCGGTTGCCGGCACAGCTTTGTTCAACTGAGCCAATTGTTTCTGCACCTGAGTGAGCTGGCGCCGCAGATCGGCAATCCAACTGCGATGGGCCGCATTGATACGCTTGATGGGGGCCAGTTCTTTTGTAATTTGCCGGCGCGATACACGCGCGATTTCGGCTTTCAGTTCTTTCATGACATTTGACATGTTTATTCCTTTCTATTGGACATCATTAACAATGAGTCGTGGTAAACTTCCGTTTGCCGTTTGGTCTTTGAGGTGATTCATACCATGGTCCACCATACCGTCTTTATCAAATAGCGCAAGGCTAAGGTTCATCATTTGAATGACGCCATAATTCTGCGAATATGTCGCGTTCTCTTTCGCGCACATGCCCTGCATCGCGCCGCACTGGCCCATCCCGGACGGCGGAAGACGGAGGCGTACTCCGCACTTGCGCCGCCATGTCATTGCCCGTATTGTTCTTAGCGTCATGCCCACCGCAATGGATTCACAGCAACACGACAACGACCGGCTGCCCCCTGCCGAGGGCAATGCCATCCCTCGGCGTCAGCATCGTTCTGCCGTCCGGACCGGCTCGATTCCACCCCCCACCTCTCCTCGCCAGCACACTATCCGCCTCGCCGTGGCAACGGCCATCGGTCTGCTGCTGATGCTGGTGCTGCTGCTGCTGGCGGTGAAATATGCGCAACGCGACTGGCGTCAAAAACAGCACCTAGCGCGCGCGTCTGGCATATCGCACGGGAGCGACCGCCTGGCCGACGCTGAGACCCGGGCGGCTATCCCTGGCTGGCCCTATGAGTGGTCGCCCAACGCTACAAAGCGCATGCTGAGACATTTGACGTCTGATCCGCAGGTAGACAACTGGTGGCTCATTCAAGGGCGCGGCCACCCGGACCACGAGCAAGCGCATCTGGTCGTGGGCCTCTTGCGCATGGCCATGGCCACTGGCGGCGAGAGCGCCGACATGAAAAATGATTTTGGGGCCGCCTATCTCCAACAACGACGCCTGCGCGCCGCCATGACACAATTCCAGGCCGCCCTTCAAATCGAGCCTGGCTACGCACCCGCCCTATTCAATCTCGCGTTGTGCTCGATTACCCAACGGGATCCCGCCAAAGGATCACGCTATCTGGCCCACTATCTGGCGCGGCGCCCGACCGATACCGCCGCCTATCGGCTACAATCCAGCCTACTGACCCAGCTGGGCCGCCCCCAGGAAGCTCTGGATATGCTGGAACGATTTTTGCGAAATCAGCCCCCGACACAACCGCTCTTTTTGGAAGCCTCCCTGTTGGCGGCGCGCCGTGGCCACCACGGTACGGCGTTGCGGTATCTGGAAACCGCGATGGCCGGCAATCCCATACAGACGGTGGTGCGCGCCTACCAATCGTCGTCCTTCCGCGCCATTCGCCTGTCTGGCACCGGTGATGCCCTGGCCGCACGCATGGCCAGTCAGGCCCGCGTCGCCTTCGGCACGCCTTTGCCGGTCGAGGAACTGGCCCCTCTGCGCAACCACCCTGACGCCATTGTCCGCTGAAGGCTCCCCTCAGCGCCCGGCATGTACCCGGTAGCCCGCATGGGGCCAGCGGGCCGGACCGGCGCCTAATTCGATATGAATGGCCCCCCATTCATCCGTACGCCACAGCCGAATACCACGGGCATCCAGCCGCGCCACGACCTCCCGGTCTGGATGGCGCGAGTCAAGGTGTGGCCCCGAACTGACCACGACATCCCGGGGGCGCACCGCCTCCAGCCAGGGCTCGGAGGTCGCGTCGGCGTCGCCATGACGACCCGCCAACAGAACGGATGCCGCCAGGGAGGCGGTTTGTCGAATCAGAACGGCTTCGTGTTTTGTTCCAAGGTCAGAGGGCAACAGTACACTCACGCCCCAACGCGCCACGCGCATCACCAGGGCGGCATCATCCGCCCGCGCCATCTTGAGGGAGTCTGGCGGCCACAGCACCTCCCAATACAATTGCCCTGGCCAGTGACCGGAATCGCCCGCCTGGAGACGCCGGACCGGAATCGCCTGCACCTGGGCCTCGTGCAGCACTTCACGCATCAGGGGCGACGGCCAGACGCTGCTCGGCACCCATACTTCGCCAACGGGCAACGCGCTCAACAGGAACGGCGTCGCCCCCATGTGTGCGGCATCCGCATGAGACAGAATCAGAACATCCAGGCTGTTAACCCCCTCGGCCCGAAGTTGGCGCAAGGTGCGTTCAGCGCAGAACGCCGGACCACTGTCGATCAGGATACGACCGGCCTGGGCCTGCACCAACACGGCGTTGCCTTCGCCCACGTCCAGCACTGACACCCGGCAGCGCTGCGCTTCCTGCACGCCCCACCCCACCGCCAAGACCGCCAGCACGGCCAACCCCACCGGCAGGGCGCGCTTGATCCGCCGCGCCAGAATGGTACTCAAGGCCAGTATGCCATACCACATCACGACCCCCAACACGGGGGGCGTGCGCACAAACCAATGCCCTCCCGGGACAGATGCCGCCCAGCGAATCAGACCGGCCAGCCCCTGGGCCCAAACCCGCGCGGCGTGGTTAAATATCTCGGACCACTCCGCACACACCGGCGCCGACACCAGACTCAGCACCCCCGCCAGCAGGATCACAAACGCGGACGGGATCACCACCAGGTTCATAATCAGCGCCACCGGGGAAACCAAATTGAAGAAGAACGCCGTCAGCGGCGATGTTCCCACCCATGCCGCGACACTAACGGAACCAAAGCGGGACACGAGCAGGCCTACTTCGCGCAGATGCCGGGCCTCGGGTTGTTCTTCACGGGGCAACTGCCAGGTGTCCCGGCGGAACAGCCGCAGGGCCCCGGCATCGAACACCGGTTGTATGGCCAACAAACTGGCTACGGCGGTAAACGAGAGCAGAAAGCCCAGGTCGCCCAGTTGCCCCGGTGCGGCCAACAGAATGGCCGCGGCCGCCACGGCCAGGATAGAAACGGCATCCGGCTTGCGCCTGAAGAGAGGGGCCGCCTGCAATAACACGGCCATGACACAGGCCCGCACGGCGCTGGTGGCCGCGCCGGTGGCAACCGTGTAGGTTATCAGCAAAGGCGTGGCCACCCAAAACCACTGTGTGCGCGGCACGCGCAGCGACCGCAGCAGCAGCATCAGCAGCATGGTCACCATGCCCACATGCGCCCCGGAAATAGCAAAGATATGCACGGTGCCCGTCACGGCAAAATCCTGCCGGAGCAAGGTGGACAACTCTTCGCGGTATCCCAGCAGCAGGGCCTGCAACAAACCGCGCTCCTCGGGAAAGTCATCCAGCCCGCGAGAGAGAATCTGACGCGCCCGGCGTCGAAATGCCAGGGAAGCCGCTTTCACTGGATGGCCGTGGCCAGCATCGAGAAAGAAAAAGCGGTCCTGGTCCACGATGGCCTGGTTCTTGGGCAATGTAAACAACCCGGACCGCCAGGGCACGCGCGGACGCACCACGCCCCGCAAGCGCCAGCGTTCGCCATAGCGCGGGAGGCGGCGCTGGGTGGGATCGCCCCGCAGGATGACCCGCACCGTATCCTCCACCCGCTGCCAACGTCCGTCGCGATTGAGCCCCTCCACCCGCATATGCACCACCGCCGAGGCCCGTTGCCCGCGACGCGCCGAACGCGGCAACGCATCTTCCGTCGCCATCGCCACGAACTGCACATATTCGATCGGGCCCGGCAGGATGGCCCCCAATGACAGCGCGGGCCGAGGCGACGTGGATTGCCGGGCATGGGCGGCCACCAAGCAAAACACCGCTACCATCAGCGGCAGTGTTGATCGCCGGTGGTGTACCCACAAAAAGAGCAGCGGCAACAGGCTGGCACCGGCTCCTAAAAACCAGAGCGCCGAGAATGAGGCAGCAATTCCCGCCGCCGTCCCTGCCACCAGCACCATGGTGATCCCCACCATGACCCGGCGGCGCGGCGGACGCAACCGGTAGCCCCCCCCCGGGATCTCGTTATCCAGCCAAAACTCCACACGTCATCTCCTGTGCCGCCGCATAGGCTAGCCTTGGCTTAACATCTCCAGCCTTTGGGTACAAGCCACAAGCGCCCGACCTGCATCGACTCGCACCAGGGAATCTGTAGTGAAATGGGGGGGGTGCTGTTCCCGACGGCTACCGCCGGTCGAAGCGGTAGGCGATGGGGACTTCCACAACAAACCCGTGTTGTATCTCCCCGCTCCCCAGGGGCTGTTCGGCTGCGCGGCGCAAGATTCTCCGAGCGCCCTCCGCCAGCATAGCGGGTCCGGTGTTTTCCAGCACCTCCACTCGGCCGATCCGGGCATCAGGGCCGATGGCGACCCGCAAGCGCACGGTACCGCTTTGGCGGGAATAGCGGGCTGCGCCGGGATAATACTTGCGTTGCTCGATCCGCCGCCGCAATTCTCCTAGCCATTCGTTTTGGAGCGCCTCGTCGCCTCCTGCCGCCCCCTCTTCCTCCAGTACGGGTGCGGCGGCCTCCGTGGGCAAGGTCTCCGGCTCCGGTGGCGTCACCACGGTCGGCTCCGTCTGCGGTTCCGGCAGCGCCTCGGGCTCTGGTTCTGGTTCTGGCTCGGGCTCTGGTTCCGGCTTGGGCCGGGGAGGAACGGGAGGGGGTGGTTCTGGCGCTGGTTCGGGAACGGCGGCCTGCTCCGGCATGGGGACCAGCGCAAACTGCAACCGGACAACTTTGGGCAGCGGCACCGCCCCAGGCGGCGGGGCTAATGCCAAGCGATCGGCCCATTGCACTGCCACCCCAATGGCCAGCAAGAGGCCCACCCCCGCCACCGTGCCGATCCAATTACCGGTATCGAGGGCGGGTCTATTCGGATTTCGCGGTAATAAGAACATCATTCCTTCCGGCTGCGCGCGTCCGATCCAGCACCTCGACAAAGGCATCAAAGGGTGCCGCACGATCCACCCGCACTTCCACCGGCCCATCGGCGGCAGCCGCCAGCAAGGCGGGCACCTCCTCAATAGAGATCGGGGTTTGGAGGTGATACAGCCCCCCCGCGTCATCGATCGTCAGTACCAGCCGCAGCGCATCATCCTCGACCCGCTCCGCCGTGCCGGCCGCCGGCAGCATCACCTTCAGCACCGGCGGACTGAACGTCGAGGCCAGGATAAAAAACAGCAGCAGCATGAAGACCACATCGATTAACGGCGTCAAATCCAGGTCCGTACCGAAATCATCCGCCAGAAATTCCGGTTCCATCCTACGACTCCCGGTGCGAGGGCACGGGTGCAGAAAAACGCCCGGCGTATTCCATCAATTCGACCTGGAACCCATTGATCTGCATCCGAAAGAAATAGTACAGGCACAACACCGGCACCGTGATGGACAAGCCCATGATGGTCGTGGTCAGCGCTTCCCAGATTCCGCTGGCCAGAATGGCAGGATTGACCAGGGTTTGCCCTGCCATCACCCGGAAGACCTTCGCAATCCCCAGCACGGTTCCCAGCAATCCCAACAGCGGCGAAATCACCGAAATCAGCCGCAGCAATGTCATCCCACGATTCACCGCGCGGAAATTCTTATGAAACTGGAAGGCCAGTTCTGCGCGCAGATCATCATGGCCCCGGCACGCGGCTTGTACCGCTTCCGAAAATATACGGATCAACGGGTTGCCCGCGCGCACACCGGCGGCGACATCCAGGCTCGCCGGATCGCGCAATAGCGCCCCGATATGGCGGCGGAATCTCCAGCCGATCCAACTAAGATAGACCCCATTCTTGGTGCAAAGATAGATGGCCACCGCGCCCACCGCCACCAGCACCAATCCCGCCGCCCCAATGGTATCAACCCAATTCATCCAGTTCATGGTGTCACTTCCTGACTTTTATGCGGTCCGTCATCTCTTATGGAAACGCCGGCCAGCGCCCGAACGATCAGTTCCACTAAAAATGTTCTCCAGCGCTGGAATCCCCGAGCATGGCGACTCTGTCGCCACGCCACCCCCGCCGTCCGCCGCAAATCCGGGAATTGCCCCAGGGCCTGGGCGACATCCTGCCCATAGAAAGATTCTTTGCGGCGGCGGAACCGCCGGAACAGCGCCACTCCCAGTGGACGGATGATCACCAGCCAGATACCCAGCACCGTCAGCGCCCGCACCACCACTCGCAAGCCCTTGGCCCACCCCGTACTGCCCGGATGCAGCCAGACCGACGCCGCCAACAGCGCCAGCAGCACCACCCCCGCTTTGAAGGGTGTCCGTTGCCACCAGCGTTTGCGTCCGCCAGATACCAGGGGAACCGACATCGACCCGATGGGAAGGTCTTCTTTGGGACGCGGCTCATCCAGGCCGCGGGCGATTTCGGCAGGAATCGTCCCCGCCAACCATCCGGTCGCCAGCCCGGCCACCGTGTAATAGCCCAGGTAGAAAAACAAGAACCAGCCCGTGGGCGACACCCCCCCCGCCCCCGCCCCCATGCGCTCCAGCAGCCAATGCCCGACGGCATCGACCGATTCCCACAGGGAGCGCCCATAGAGGATGCTCATCACCAGCAACTTTTGCACGGCGCCCTGCCACAGAGCCAGCAGCCCCAGCAGCAGCGCCCCCAGACGAATGGACGGCAGCAACCCGAACAAGGCTGTCCCGGCCACGCCCTGGAACGCCACCGAAGCATAGGCCGGCAGCGGCGTGTGCGGACTCGCCGCCGCCTTCACCAACAGCACCACCACCGTTGCCTTGAGCACCGCCTTGGCCCGCTGCTCGGCAAAAAACGCGATCAAGGCGATCAAGACAACCGCGGTCGACCCGACCACAATGCCGGTAAAGGGCACGCGCAGCGCATGGATCAGCCCGCCCAGACCTGCTTCGTTCAGCGCCCACAGCGCCGTCAGCCGCTCCACCGCCAGATGGCGGTCCAGATAGGGGGCATCCGCCTTCACCGCGCGGTCTCCCACGTCAGCAGCGCCCATTCAAACTCATGGCGATAGTGCGCGGTGCCATCCGCCGCCTTGGGTAAATCGCGATAGAAGCCCCGCAGTTTCTTTTCCTCGTTGGGCGTCAACGAGCCGATGCGCCAGCGGACCGCCTGCACAAAGTCCTCGATCCCGGCATAGCCAGAGCCCCCCTCGGAGCGGATAAAGTTCACCGCAGCGTGCACCCCCATCTGGTAGAGAATATTGACCGCATAGATATACCCTGGCCGCGGTTGCAGGTCGCGCCCCAACAGCGCCAGCACATCCGGGCCCAGATAATTGCCGCCGGCATGGATCGTTGCCGCGCAGCGCACCCGGGCCTGGCGGGTCATCTTCTCAAGTGCGGCGTGCAAATCCTCCACCCCCAAAGCCCGGGAACAAATCGCCAGGTCCACCTGGGGAATTTGCTGCCAGGAGTCTGTCCACGACAGCCGATGAACCTCCATATTCTCCACCCCGGCCGCGCGCCGGTTGCGCTCAAGATGGTGCAGCATCTCCGGCGAAAAATCCAGGCCATAGACTTTTTGGATTTGGCGGGCCAAAGGAATGGCCAGATTGCCGGTGCCGCAGCCGATATCCACTGCCGTGCGCACCCCACGCAAATCCACCCCCGCCAAGAATGCGTCATTGTAATCGCTATCGCGCACCTGGCGGCTACGCCGTGCCGCCCGCCGATCCCAGTCCGCGCTTGACCGCGAGCCATACGAGGTCCGGCGGCACTGCTCGCGGTACAGCGCAGCAAAGTCGATCTCCTGAAAGGCATCCCGCTCGCGGGACGTCTTGCCCTTCCCCTCCCCCCCCCTCGCATTTGGCTTGGTCGTGTTAGTTGTCATACGTACGGTCCCATCGCAACCCCTTCTATCCTTGTTAAAACCGGTATTGCACACTGGCATGAAGGCTTCGGCCTTCCTCGGGATAGCCCTCTTCCAGTGCATAGTTTTCATCGAAGAGATTATGAATCCCGGCCTGCACCGCCCAACCGTTGGCCCAGTCGACCCGTGCCTCCAGGTGGGCCAGCCAGAACCCGTCCACGGTCTTGCCATCGCTAGCATAATAGCGCGACGAAACCCCCTCCACGCTTGGGAGCAACGTGAGCGACGGCACCACGGCCCATTCCCCATACAGACGCAGCGCGTGCTCGGGTACTCCGGTCAGCTTTATTTCCGGGCGGTCGAGATTCCGTCGGTGCAGATAAGCATACTCGACCCCCGCCATCAGCGACTCCGACGGCCGCCACTCCAGCCCCGCTTCAAGTCCTGTGTTTTCCGATTCGCCCACATTGCGCGGCTGATCCAGCCAGGCCCCCTCCTCATCCTGTGCCACACGGTTCACCGACTGGATGGTATCGTCCAAACGGCTGTAAAAGACGCTGACACGACCGCGCACCGCGTCTGCCAGCCGCCCCTCATAGCCCAGTTCGCCATGCCACGCGCTCTCCGGGTCCAGACCCGGATTGGGCAGCATCTTCCCCAGCCGATAGGAATAGCGGTCCTTGAGGGTCGGGAAGCGGGTTTTACGCGCCACGGTCGCGCGGACTACGCCGCCCGAGGGCGCATAAAACAACCCGGCCTGGGGATTCAGCGCCCCGTTATCATTGGACGAGAAATCCTCGCCGCTGTTGGCATCCCTGGCTTCGAGGCTCCGCCGGGCCTCGACGGACGCACCCAGGGCCACGGACCAGCGCTCGGCCAGTGCAATCCGATCCTCCACCCCCAGCGCCCACGTTTCGTCTTTGAACGTCTGCCGAGGATCGCCCCTATTATGTTCGCGATGCACATCCTGCTTGTAATGCACCGCCGCCCGCAAGGCCTGGCGCTCCCCCAGCGTTGTGCCCGCCTCGACCGATCCCCCGAACGCATAATCGTCATAGATACTCGTAAACGACGACCGCCGGGTTTGGGTGCTCAGCGTCGCGTCGTCGTATGCCTTCAGTGTGTTTTCATAGGTGTCGTAATACAGTCGCGGCTTCACATATCCCGTCTGGCCGATGGACTGGCGCCCCACCACATAGACACTGTTTTTGAGCCATTCGGTATAGCGCCAATACCGCGGCACAACCTCCGGGTCCGTCCCCGCGTAGGCCGGCACCCCCTTCTGGCTATCCTGCCGCACAAACCCCACCGCGATCTCGTCATCCCCCCCCCCCTTTGGCGTCCACCCCAGCTTGGCACTGATCTGCACATCGCGGGAGTCCGAATTATCCCGCCGCCCGCCATCCTCCGTCGGCACCGCCCGGAAATTGTCCGCCACTCGAAAATAGTCGCGTTCGCGCCAAGACACCCCGGCCTGTGCGTAGCCGTAGGCCCGCCGCATCCCGGCCCGCACGGCCCCCTCCATCCCGTTGCCGCTGTTCACCCCCGCCCGCGCCTCCAACTCCTCCGGCTGGACTGGGCGGCGGCTCACCACATTGATCGCCCCCCCCAGGGTATTGGGGCCATAGATGACCGGGCTGTAGCCCTTGGAAATGGACAGCCCCGCCATATCGAACACATCCAGCCGGCTCATATCGATGTTGCCATCGTAGGGCACATAGACCGGGATGCCATCAATGAACAACGGCACCTGCCGCGAGTCGAAGCCCCGCACCAAGGCGACAGTCTCCCCGCGCGCCCCGACCCGGGACAGTGTCACCCCCGGCGCCAAGGCCGCCGCCTCCGCCACGTTGCGGCGGAACTGTCCATCCGCCTGCTCGCCCGACACCTGCACCAGCGCGCCATCGCCCGCCGGGTCCTCGGTCCCCACCACCTGCACTTCGCCCAACGAAAATACCCGCGACGGCGCCTCCTGCCCCCACGCCCCCGCCGCCAGCAGCCCCGCCGCCAGCGCCAAGCAAATCCATGTTCGATTTGGTTTCATTTTATTCCTTTCGTTGACTGTTTGGGCGGGTCATCCACCGGGCTTGCACCGGTGTGCTTCAGGCTGCACAGCCAACCTAACCTTCCCCGGGACAAGCCCGGGGGATTCCCCAATCCCGGGCAGGACGGAGCTTGCCCCTCCGGAGACCCCACTTGAAAATTGAATGCCTTCGGCTTGGTAAATATTGTGCTCCCTCTTTCCTCCCTCTGTGGTCCTCGGTGGCCCTCTGTGGTAAAAATGGCTGTTTCCCTTTTCGCGCCTTTTTGCGCTTTTCGTCGTTTTCTCTTCCCCAATCCCGCATTCACGAAATCGCTCCTTTGCCGTATTTCTTCTGAAAACCCGCAAACGCCTGATCCGCCGCCCGCCGCACCCGCTGGCGCAGCCGCTTAAAATCCCGGATGAACCCCCGCGCGAAGGGCGTTAATTCGCTGCGCCCCCGCTCCGCTCCACCCCGGTGACGCTCCAGCAAGGTCGCGCCCAGTTCGCGTTCCAACCGATTCAGAATCTTCAGCGCCTTCACATACGATAACCCCATCTCCCGCGCCGCCTGCTGAATCGACCCATGCGTGCCGATCCCTTCCAGCAGCTCCAGGACCCCCGCCCCGCCGAATTCTTCATCCTGCTCGTTCGCCAACGCCATCTTGATATGCCACTTCATTTGCCGATGTATATAGACGTGTATATCGGAAGGCGCAAGCGCAAAATTTTGTGGTGGATGGTGGGTGGTGGGTGGTTAATGGTTGATGGTTGATGGTGGGTGGTGGGTGGTGGATGGGGGGCAGTAGGTCCAAATCCATTTTAACCACATAGATTCACAGAGGGGGGTATCCGAGGTCAGAAGTCAGAAGTCCGATTCAATCACTGAACAATATTCAATTTTTAATTTTCTGAGGGTAGGGCGAATCCTCCGGATGAGCCGCGGCTGTTTAAGGCCTGCATCTGATCATGCCGCCTTAACCATTGCTTCGCCGCCTCACTTTCTACGTCTTCGCGTCTTGGCGACCTTCGCGAGAGGAATGTTCTGGCTGCTCGATTTTCCCATTTGTACAATTCGTGAAATTCGTAGTTGCGATGCCTTATTTTCCTCTTTCGTGGATTCTGCGCTTTTCGTAGTTTGACGGTCCCGCGGCCCGCCCATCAGGACACAAAAAAACCCGGCCGGTGACCCGGCCGGGTGCAATCGCCATAGCGAAAATTTACGCGCGCCGCCGACGCAGCGCCATCACCAGCGCCCCAAGGCCCAACAGCCCCATCGTCGCCGGCTCAGGAATCGCCGTGAATTGCTGGTCGGGCTTCACGCCCGCCGTACCGCCACCAGCAATATCCAAATTATCTGTCTGCCACGACGGCGGGTCGATGTATAAGGTAACCGGCTCGGTCTCGTAATACCAGCTTCCGACCGCCGGAGTGCCTTCAAAGGCCCGCTGGTAGATGTAGCCTGCCGTCTGCCAACTTGCATCTTGATATCGGCTAACGTTACTGACATATCCAAGGTAGTTGTACCACACGCTCCCATCAGACGCGGTGACATTTGCCCCGACCACGCTTTGAGCCAACGTACGGGTGGCCCAGACTTCGTCGTCACCGCTCACCCAGCCACCGCTGCTGTTGGCCAAGTTTGGTGCATCAGCCGTTGCATCCGGAGAGTAAATCAACTGCCAGGTCAGCGCATAACTGTCGAGCAGATAGTTCTCGCTTCCTGAAAGATCTGTCGCGGTATGGTCGTAAAGACCCCACCCGGTCGTCCACTCAATATGAACAGCCGCAGAAGCCACAGAAACTGCGCACGCCAGAATCATCAAAGCCAAGAGAATTTTCTTCATGTTATTGTTCTTTCCACTGTCTGTTACTATTGTCCAACGCCGAAACCTTTTCAACAGTCGGGTCTGACAGTAGCGCAGACACCAAGCAGAGAGCAAGCCCTTTTATCAATAATTTCACCAATAATTTCCAGCCCCCTTCACCCCCCATTGTAGGCCGGGGTTACACCCCCGGCGACCCCCCGGCGCTGTAGCCCACCTCCCCCATGTAGGCCGGGGTTACACCCCCGGCGTCTCCAGGCCGCCCTTCCACGGGCGGCAAAAATTCACAATTGGCAATACCCCACAAAAAAAGGACGCCACGCAGGCGTCCCTCGTCCCAGCCCCAACCGTTACGGCCAGGTGTAGGGCTTATCCACCGTCCACTGGCTGGCCACCCCAGCCTCGCGCAGGAAAAAGCCTTCTGTCGCCGACACGACCTGCGTGACTACCTCGGCGGGCCAACCCGTCTTACCCCCTTTTTGCCCGCCGCCCCATTCTTGCCGGTCAGCATCCCAAAACGACACAACCGAAAATGTCGCGGCATTAGAAGCCAAAGAGGAAGTGCCGAATACGAAATCAACCGGATAAGGGTTGGCCATGCTTTCAATGTTACCGCTGCCAGGAACGCTGCGGGCCAATGTGCTCTCGCTGGGCAATTCGCCGGTGATCGTAATTTCTGTGGGTTCAACCGCATAATCCGGCCCCTTCAGAAAAAAGAATTCGCCCGAGGCGACTACCTGCGTGACTACTTCAGCGGGCCAGCCCGTTTTACCCGATTTTTGCCCGCCACCCCATTCTTGCAGATCAGCATCCCAGAACGAAACCACCGACAGGGGAGGCGCCTCAGTAGCCAGCGACAGATTGCTAAAGACATGATTTTCGGCCGTCATGCTGTGCAGGGGCAGGCTCACCGTGATGAGATCGCCCCCTGGGGGCAGTTGCTTTTTGATATACCCGATGCTATTGAGCGCCAGCACTTCATTCTGCGCTGTGGCCGCCACGACCGACGCCGCCAACACCGCACCCACCACCATCCACATTGTCTTTTTCATGGCTGCCTCACATAAGTGCCCGATATAATCGCACAGCTCGTGCGCTTTATATCTCTGATCTATCATGTAACCTACCCACTTTAGCGGCATAAAATCAAGCCATAATTTACATTTTTCTCCGGTTCTCCGGTCATGCTCACGGCGGGGTCAGCCCTTAACTTTCAACTTTGGCGGACTCGGCGCTGCCGCGCTGCGCTTGTCATCGCCCACAACCAAAAACTCATAAAAAGGACGAGGACCTGTTTAACAGGAAAGCAGGAAACCCAGGAAAACAGGAAAGGGCAGGCGTTTTCCACGCTATGGAAAACTTTTTGGCGATTTTTCCACGCTATGGAAAACTTTTTGGCAATTTTTCCACGCTATGGAAGATTTTTTGGCGATTTTTCCACGCTATGGAAAACGTGCATAGGACCTCTTTAGGAGATGATCCTGCCCCCCCCCTCACTCCTCCGGCTCGGCCAGATCGCGGATACGGCGCATCACGAGAGCCCCGACGGCCTCATAGCCGCCTTTTTCCGGCATGGCCGCCCGAATTTCCTCGGGCGTGATGGCCGGCCCGAAGCGGGCCACGAGCCGCGACGGTCGAAACTGATGGGCCCCTTTCGGAAAAGCCTGGTAGGTGCCGGAAATATACAGCGGCACCACCGGCACCTTGCTTTTGGCGATCAAAAACCCGATCCCGCCTTTGGCGTCGCGCATCTGGCCATCCGGCGAACGCGTGCCCTCAGGAAACAGCCCCACCACCTGGCCGCCCTTCAAGGCCGCCAGGGCTTTTTTCAGCGCAGCGAGGTCTCCCCGGGTCCGGTCCAGCGCAATCACACCCACCCGCGGAAACAACCATTTGGCAATCGGGTTGGACAACAGGGTATCCCGCGCCAGAAAGCGCACGATGCGCCGATTATTGGCTCCGGCCATGACGGGCGGGTCCAAATAGCTACAGTGATTGGCGGCAATCACGGCACCGCCGGTGGCGGGCACGTGGTCGCGCCCATAGACCCGGAGACGGTATTTCAGCAGCAGCAATAGATACACACACCCGCGCGTCAGCCAGTACAGCGGCTGCCTGATCAACCCTTCGCGCATAGGTCAGGAGACCACGCCAGCCTTTTTGAGATCGCTGACAATCGTATCCACGACTTGGTCAATGGTCATGCCGGTGCTGTTAATGATTTTGGCGCCCAAGGCAATTTGCAGTGGGGCCGTCACGCGACTTGAATCCTTTTGATCCCGCCGCCGCAGTGAACTGAGAACCTCATCCACGTCGCCAGTGCCTTCGGTTTGCTGAATCTCGACCGCACGGCGACGGGCCCGCTCTTCGGGATCCGCATCCAGATAATATTTGTAGGGCGATTCTGGAAATACCACGGTGCCGATATCGCGGCCTTCCATCACCAAATTGCCGAACTGGGTCATCTGCCGCAGTTTTTCGACGATGTAGACCCGCACGGACTGCTGCGCGGCGATGTCTGACACCCGTTCGCGCACCGGCTCGGCCCGAATTTCCTGGCCCGGGTCCTCGCCATCAATCACATAACCCACCGCGTTGTCCGTCAGCACCAGGTCCATGGTCATGCGGATCAGCAAGTTGGTCACCGCCTGAGAATCCGTGACATCAATGCCCTCCTTGACACATTTCCAGGTCACGCCCCGGTAGAGCGCGCCGGAATCCACATAGATGAAGCCGAGGGCCTGGGCCGCCCGGCGCGATACCGTCGATTTTCCGGAGGCCGAGGGACCGTCCACCGCCACAATCATCACTGATTTATTCAACTTTCACTCCCAGGGTACTGAGTTGTTTCCAAAAGTCCGGATACGACGTATCCACACACGCGACATTGCCGATACAGACCGGCTCAGCGGAAAAGATGGCGAGGACGGACATGCTCATCGCAATGCGATGATCGCCATAGCTGCGGATGCTCTTGACGGGGGCCACGGTTGCGGAGCCCTCGACGACCATGCCATCCGGGCGCTCGGCGACCTGGACCCCCATGTTGGCGAGATTTTCCGCCATCACCGCCACCCGGTCAGACTCCTTGACACGCAGTTCGCCGGCATCGCGGATTTCCGTCCGGCCCCGGGCCAGCGCCCCGAGGACCGCCACCAGCGGCAGCTCGTCGATCAGGTTGGGGATTTCGTCGCCGCTCACCTCGGTGCCGTTTAGGGCCGCGCCGGTGACTGTCACATTGCCATAGACCTCGGGATCGGTCGGTGCCGAGGTGCGCTCGATCTCCACCTGGGCGCCCATCCGGCGCAATACGTCGAGCAGCGCCGTCCGCCGCAGGTTCAGGCCGACGCCCTCGGCCCGCACCTGCACGCCGGGAATGGCCGCCGCCGCGGCCAACCAATAGGCCGCCGACGAAAAGTCGCCGGGAACCACATAGGGCCGCGCCAGAAATTTGGGGCCTTGGGGGCCGTAGCCCTCGACCGAAATGAATTGGCCTTCCACCCGGATGGGCGCGCCCACCGCGCGCAACATTCGTTCGGTATGATCGCGGGTGGGGATGGGCTCCAGGACGGTGGTGCGTCCGGTGGCATACAGGCCGGCTAAAATACAGCAGCTTTTCACCTGCGCCGAGGCCGTTGGCAGGCGGTACTCGATGCCATGCAGTTGCCCGCCCTGGATCGTCATGGGGGCCGTTCCCTGCGGCGTCAGGTCCACCCGGGCGCCCATCTGTTGCAGGGGCTCCTGAATACGCCCCATTGGGCGCGACAACAGCGATTCGTCTCCCGTCAGCGTCACCTGGATCGGTGAGCCCGCGCACAGGCCCGCCAGCAGCCGCATACCGGTGCCGGAGTTGCCTACATCCAGCGGCCCCACCGGCTCGATCATTTTGCCGCCCGTGCCCTGGACGCTCAGCATCCCCTCGTCATCAATCCATGAGCGCGCGCCAAACGATTCCATCGCCTTCAGCGTATTCAAACAATCTTCCGCCTGCAGGAACCCGCTAATTTCCGACGTGCCCGCGGACAATCCCGCCAGCAGAGCCGTTCGGTGCGAGATACTCTTGTCGCCGGGTACGCACACCACCCCGCCCGTGAATCCACCCGGATGCACAATCTTTGTTTGTTTTTGTACGGTCATAAAATGTCTATTTCGTCTGTGGATTACGCGGCTAGCGGTTGCGGCCCTTTAATAATTCTTCGCGGGCGTCCCGGGCACGCTCCAGGAAGGCCACGACCTCGGCAAACCGACCGGCTTGGAGATCATCATATACTCGCTCGACCTCTACTTTGAAAGCCCTCAATTCTTCGGCCACCGCCGGGGCGTTGGTTTGCAGAATATCGTTCCACATCGCGATGGACCCCGACGCCACCCGCGTGGAGTCATAGAAACCTGTGCCGCAAAAGGCTCCCACCTGGTCGGCGCAATTGCGGCCGATGGCTTTCGCCAGAGCCGCCGCCGCCACATGCGGCAGGTGGCTGGTGCGCGCCAGTAGCCGGTCGTGGTCCTCAGGCGTCATGCGCAATGTCCGGGCCCCCGCGCCGTCCCACAGATTCAGCACGCGGCGGGCAGCCTCTTCCGACACGTCCAAATGGGACGTGACCACCGCCAGGGCCCCGGCATACAAATCGGCTGTGGCCGCCTGCAACCCTTGCTTCTCCGATCCTGCGATCGGGTGACTGCCCACAAAAATTCCCGGCGGCAAAATCCCTGCCATTTGGCGGCAAATCCACCCCTTGGTACTGCCGACATCTGTCACCAGCGCGCCCGGCGCCAAACACGGGGCAAAATCGGCCGCCAATTCGGCACAGGCGCGAATCGGCACGCACAACACCACCAAGCTGGCATCCTGCACCGCTGTGTCCGGATCGTCGAATGCCGCATCCACGATGCCCCGCTTCAGTGCTTCGGCCCGGGTTGATTCTTTGCGCGCATACGCCACCAGCCGCCCCGTATAACCTCGCTGACGCAACGCCATCGCCAGCGAGGCCCCCATCAGTCCCAACCCGATAATGGCAATGCACGGTTCCTTTGTCATTTGCGGCCTTCCTTGTCCGGCGGTCTAATGCAAGTTGCGCCCCACCGCCCGCGCCACCAGTTCCAGCTCGCCCATCAGCGCCTTGAAGCGTTTGGGAGTCAGCGATTGCGGGCCATCTGAAATTGCCTGAGCCGGGTCCGGATGCACCTCGAGCATCAGGCCATCGGCCCCGGCCGCCACCGCCGCCCTGGCCATCGGCGCCACCAAGTCCCAGTGGCCGGTCCCATGACTGGGGTCCACCACCACCGGCAAATGACTCTCGCGCTTCAACACCGGCACCGCACTCAAATCCAATGTGTTGCGTGTCAGAGTTTCAAATGTCCGAATACCCCGCTCACACAAAATCACATCCTCGTTGCCTGCATTGATGACATATTCCGCGCTCATCAACAGCTCTTCCAACGTATTGGCCAGGCCCCGCTTGAGCATCACCGGCCGATTGCAGCGCCCCACCACTTTCAGCAGGTTAAAATTCTGCATATTGCGCGCGCCCACTTGAAGGATATCGGCAAATTCGGCCACCATTTCGACATCGCGCGTATCCATGACTTCGGTAATGATCGGCAGGCCCACCACCGACCGTTCCTCGGCCAGGTAGCGCAAGCCCTCCACCCCCAGGCCCTGGAAGGCGTAGGGCGATGTGCGCGGTTTGAAGGCCCCGCCCCGCAGCAGATGCGCCCCCGCCCCTTTCAAAAAGGCGCTCAGCGATAAAATCATCTCGCGGTTTTCCACCGCGCACGGCCCCGCCATCACCACGACCCCCGTCCCCCCGATCGTCAAGCCCCGATCCCCATGGCGCGCAGGGGGAATTTTGACCACGGTCCGTTCCGTCCGGAATTCCAGACTGGCCCGCTTATAGGCTTTCAAGACCGGCATGACCCTGTCCACCCCCGCCATCATCTCCAGGGCCGACACATTGACATTGGATTCGTCCCCGATCAGCCCGACAATCGTCCGTTCGTCGCCCTGGCTCACATGGGTTCTCAACCCCCATTCGACCACTACGGCCTCAATTGCCTGCACCCGGTCGGGGCCGGCACCCTGTTCCATCACCACTATCATAACTGTTTTCCGTTCGTCGGTTGCCTTGCGCCCGGCCATACCCCGGCGTCATGTAAGACCCCGACACTACCCCGCCCCCGACCCCTTAGCCAATCCAAAAACGATAACCTTGAGGCCAACTCGGGGGGGTCAGCCCTTAAAATATGAATATGCGCCCTTGCGGCCCACCGTCTTCACCAAAAGCGTTCACGCTTGATTCCGCCCGCCCCTTGCGGTTCACTTGTCGCAGGTTCGACCGATTTCCCGGCGGCCCTGCAAGGAGTACACCCATGAAACGCCTATCGATCTGCATCTGCGCCGCCGTTCTACACCTTTCCACCTCCGTCGCCTGGGCGCAAACCCTGGCCCTTGGCGATCCTGCCCCCGAGCTTAAGGTTGCCCAGTGGATCAAGGGCGGCCCCATCGAAGCCCTCGATCCTGCCGGAACCACAGTTGTGGAATTCTGGGCCACCTGGTGCGGCCCCTGCCGCTCCGCCATCCCCCACGTCACGGAACTGGCCCGGCAATTCCCCGCCACCACCTTCATTGGCGTGAATGTCTGGGAAAAAGGCAAGCAGGACCAGGTCATCGCCTTTGTGGATGAGATGGGCGACAGCATGGACTATCACATCGCCATCGATACCGATGACGGCCACATGGCGTCGGCCTGGATGGAAGCCGCCGGCCAGAATGGCATCCCCGCCGCCTTCCTTGTGCATCAGGGCCAGGTGGCCTGGATTGGCCACCCCATGGGCGAGCTCGAGACCACACTCTCCCAAATCGATGCCGGGACCTTCGACCTGGAAAAAGTGCAGCGGATGGGTGACATCCAAAAGCGTCTCGGGGCCTTCTACGAACGTGCCGTCGCCGGTGCCAGCGAAGAAGACCTCGCGGATGAAGGCCAAGCGCTCGAAGCGCTGGACGCCGAGCTTGGCGGAATTCTCGGTGATGGTGCCCATTTTGTCGCCGCGGAGGTCATCCAGACCGCCCGCTTCAGCAGTGCCATGAAGGCCTATCAGACTGCGCTCATCGAAAATACCGACGCCGACGACCTTGCGACCCTCGAAGCCGCCGCCCGCGCCGCCGCCCCCGCAGAAGCGGACTTTGACGACATCAAAGCGCGCATTCACCAGCTTATCGAGCAACGCCGCCATTCGCTGACGCTGGGCAACTATTTCCAGGCCGTCGGCGACGAGGGCGATCCGGAGCAGGCCGCCGAACTGGCCGCAACAATCGACGCCCTGGACTTGGATGCCGAACTCCTCAACAACGTCGCCTGGACCATTCTCACGGACGATGATGTGGTTGCCCGCGACCTGCCCCTGGCCACCCGCCTCGCCAAGAAGGCGCTGGAGGCCACCGACCATCAGGCCCCCCACATCCTCGACACCTATGCCCGCGCCTTGTTCGACGCCGGCAACATCGCTGACGCCATTGATATTCAACAGAAAGCCGCGGCCCTGGCCCCCGACAACGACACCATCACCACCGCCCTGCAACGGTATCGTGATGTGGCCGAAAAGGGGACCCACCCGTAAACAGGACTTCACCGCCCCCCCCCCCGCGCCCTTGCGCCCTTGCCCGTGGCGTGGCAAACCATGCCGTCCTGACTTCTGAAACGGGATACCCATTCCATAATCACCTGAGTGGAAACACAAACGGAATAGACGGCATAACACATGTTCCAATCGCCATACAAGCCCCCTAGTCTCGGTTATTATAATAACCGAGACTGCCCACTATTATCCTGCCCGCCTTATAGATAGGTCAATTCAATTTTCCGTTAGTCTCACATATTATAATAACCGAGACAGTTGTGAACACGGGGAAATTGAACGAAGGGATGTGCGACTATTTCGGGGTTGTCCTCAGCAGAGAGCCCGCCGGCGGGCACCGCATGGAAAACCGGCTCACGTGATTCTCAACACAAGGCTTTTTTCCCATATGAGCAAACACACGCCGATGCTCGGAAGCCCGGTGGCGTGGCCGGCTTGCATTAAGACGGCGGTTGCTTGGGCATTAGTCTAATGCAGAGGGCTCATCCTGCAAGGCGGCGCGCAGGACTTCGCGGTCGTCGAAATGCACCATGCGCCCCTCGATTTCCTGATAGGTTTCATGCCCTTTACCGGCGATGAGAAGGGTGTCGCCATGCTGTGTGTGACTTAGCGCCAGACGAATGGCGGCGGCGCGATCGGGCTCCACGGTTTGCGGCGTAGTGGACGGGATGCCAGCCACGATGTCATTGATAATGGCCATGGGATCCTCGCCACGGGGATTATCACTGGTGACATAGACCTGATCGGCCAGCTCCGCCACAACGGCACCCATGCCCGGTCGCTTGCCGTGGTCACGGTTGCCCCCGCAACCGAACACGCACAACAGCCGCCCCGTGGTGGTGTCGCGCAGAGTCTGGAGGACATTGCGCAAGGCGTCTTCTGTATGAGCATAATCCACGTACAGATGCCGGCTCTCGCGGGGGTCCTCGATCCGTTCGAGGCGCCCGGGCACCGGGGGCATCCGGCCAAGAACCCGCACCATCTCCTCGAGGGCGATCCCGAAGCCACCGCATACGGCGATGGCGGCCAGGGCATTGGAAATATTGAAGCGTCCGGTCAGCGGCAGCGTCACCGCCGCCTCCCCCCAGGGGGTGTGGACTTGAAAGCCCGCCTGCCGTTCCGAACAGTGGATATCGTCGGCACGCACGGCGGCGGCCGACTCACAGCCATAGCCCAGCACCCGGCCGGACAACAGCGGGTCCTCCGCCAATTGTCGGCCATAGGGATCGTCGAGATTCAGCACCGCGGGTGCGGCAGCGGCGTCTTTGGCTAGCGTGTCGAATAATCGTTTTTTGGTAGCAAAATAGGCGTCCATGGTGCCGTGAAAATCGAGGTGATCGACACTCAGGTTGGTGAACACCGCGGCAGCAAACGTGGTGCCCCGCAAGCGGTCGGCAGCCAGCCCCTGGGACGAGACTTCCATGACGACGGCTTGATCCCCGGCCCACCGGCTATCGGCCAGCATCTGCTGTAGATCGAGCGATTCCGGCGTTGTCCGGACGGCGGAAATCCGGCGCCCGGCGAAGTCATAAACGATGGTGCCGATCATGCCTGTGGGCATGCCGGCTTCGCGCAGGATGTTGCGCACCATAAACGCGGTAGTGGTTTTGCCATTGGTGCCCGTGATTCCGATGACGCGTAACGCGCGCGAGGGATGGCCATGAAACCGCGCGGCCACGTCACCCATGGCCCGGCGGGCGCTTTCCGCCTGTATTGCGGGTATTCCGCGCATCCCGTGGACCGGTCCTTCGTGAACCACCGCCACGGCCCCCCGCCGCACCGCCTCGTCGATATACAAGCGGCCATCGGTCACGCCGCCGGGCAAGGCAAAAAACAGCGCCCCCGGCTGCACCCGGCGCGAATCATAGGCCAGGGATGTGAGGGTGGCCGTGCCGGCCCCCGGCAACACCAGCCCCGGCAACCCGCGTATCAACCGCGCCAATTTCCATGACCGCGGCGGGCCTGTTTCTGCACCCCTTTTCATGGTTCTCCCGCCAGTACGCGCTGGTAATACAGTTGTTCGCTTTCCCCCACCGGGCCCAGATCGAGATAGCGGATGACCGGCTCGGCAATCTCCCGAAAAACCGGCGCGGCGGTCTGCCCCCCCGTGCGGATCGGCTGGGGATTGTCGAGCACTACGATGATCGCGACTTCCGGGCGTTCCACGGGCAGCATCCCCACAAATGATGAAATATTGGCATGGCGGATATAGCGACCGTTGGCATCTATTTTTTCGGCGGTCCCCGTCTTGCCTGCGACGGTATAGCCCGGCACAGCCGCCTTTCTGCCGGTTCCGTCGGGGCCGGTCACTTCCGAGAGCATCTGGCGCATTAGCGCGGCGGTGCGTTCCGTGATGGGCCGCGCGAGGGCTTCGGGCTGGGTTTCCTGCAGCACGTTGCCGTCTTTATCCACCACCCTCTGGACCAGATAGGGGCGCATCCGAAAGCCATCGTTGCCAATGCAACTCATGATGCCGAGCATCTGCAGGGCCGTTACCGCCACGCTGTGTCCCATGGCAATGCGGGTGATGTCGATTGTGTGCCAGCGATTCACTGGATTGAGGATGCCGCCTTCCTCCCCTGGCACACCGATGCCGGTGCGGCGGCCCAGGCCATAGTCCTTCAAGTAGCGGTACAACTGCGGTTCGCCCAGCATCACCGCGATTTTGGCGGCGCCGATGTTGCTGGATTTGCGCAGGATGCCGGTCACATCCAGCGTGTCATAGGCATGATAATCGCGCAGGGGGCGCCCGCCGTAATGCCAGAGGCCCTTTTCGCAGTCGAACAGATCGTTGGTCGCGACGACCCCTTCATTGATGGCGGCGGCGACCACGCCGATTTTAAAGGCGGAGCCCGGCTCATAATTATAGCTGACGGCGCGATTCATACGGTCCTGCGCCTCGAACGTATTGAAGGTATTGGGATCGTAGGCAGGGCGCGAGGCCATCGCTAAAATGGCGCCTGTGCGCACTTCCTGCACAATGGCCCACGCGGCCTCGGGATGGAAATTGGTCATTGCTGCTTCCAGCGCCCGCTCGGTGAAATATTGGACATTCTGATCGAGGGTCAGATGGACATTGGCCCCTTCCCTGGGGGCCACCTGCAGCTTGCGCCGGGTATAGATTTCATGGCGCTGGCCATCTTTTTCGCTCACGCGCATCCCCGCGCGACCTTTGAGGCGGCTGTTCCAACTCTGTTCAATGCCACCGCTGCCGACATCTTCAAAGTTCACAAATCCGATCACATGGCAGGCCAGTTCGTTTTGCGGATAGTGCCGGGTGCTGACCGGTTCAAACCAAACCCCCGGCAGATGGAGTCGCTCCACCTGCTCCACCACATCGTCTTTAACTTTGCGCTCGATGACTTCGTACTTGCGCCAGGGGCGGTTCACCCGTCCCATGACCTGCTCATAGGGCCGCCCCAGCACGGCGGCCAGGCGGGCGCTGACGGCCTGGGCCGCCCGGTTGGTGGCAATGACATCCGGGGACACCACGACATTCTGCAGGACCAGGTCCAACGCCAGCAGGTTCCCGTTACGGTCTAAAATTCGTCCACGGCCCACGCGGATGTCCTGCTGAAAGCTGCGCGTAGTGCGGATACGCTCGTGCAATGCCGAGTTGTCGCCAAAATGAAGCTGTCCCAGCCGGACGACCAGGCCCCCCCACGCGGTCAGGATGACAACCGAAACCAGCGCCACCCGCCACATGTAGCCACGCTCAATCACGCCGTATCAAATCGCTCCGCAAGGCGTATTGCGCCGGTTGGTCACCGTTCCGCTCCACCAGGCGAATGATATGGCATTGCGCCGGCCAGGTCATGTCGATGCCGTGGCGGGCCAATAGCTGCTCCATATTTCGGATGGAACTGGCGATGCCCCAGTTGTGTTCTTCGTTCACCAACTGCTGGCGCTGCTCGTGCTGCTTCTTTTCCAACTGCGTGATGGTACGCCCAATGCGCTCACAGGTATTGCTTAGATTCAGATAGACCATGCCCAGCGCCGCCAGCAGCGCCATGAACGGCACGCCCCAAAAAATGAAGCGATTGCCATCGTGACCCTTTTTTCGATTTCGTTTTGCCATTTCACGCCATCCTTTCCAATACCCGCAGTTTCGCGGTTCGCGAACGCGGATTGCGTTGTACTTCCTCTGCCGTGGGCCTGATGGGTTTACGTCCCACTCGGCGCGCCCGCGGCACGGTGCCGCTCCAGCGCGCCCCGCCTTTGGCCAGCGATTCCATGCGGCCCTCATGGGCCACCATGAACTGCTTGACCCGTCGGTCTTCCAAACTGTGAAAGCTGACGACGGCCAGCCGCCCACCGGGCGCCAACAAATTCAGGGCGATTGGCAACGCCTGCTCCAAGGCCTCCAACTCGCCGTTCACGGCAATCCGCAGAGCCTGGAAGGTCTGCGTGGCCGGATGAATCCGTCCCCGTCGCCCGCCCTTGGCCCGCTCGACCAACGCCGCCAATTGCGCGGTGGTCTCCAGCGGTTCGCCGCACGCCAACGCCGCGGCCACCGCCCTGGCAATCCGGCGGGCCATCGGCTCCTCGCCATATTCCCGCAGCACCCGCGCCAGCTCTTCCTGCGTCAATTGCTTCAGCAATTGCGCGGCCGTCAGAGACTGGCGGTCATCCATGCGCATATCCAGCGGGGCCTCGCCGCGAAAACTGAATCCGCGCTGCACCTCGTCCACTTGCATAGAGGAAATGCCTAAATCCATCACAATGCCTCGACACTGACGCACGCCATGCCGGGCGGCCACCTCAGCCATGTCCGTAAAGTTCGCGCGTTCCAGCACGGCCCGCTTGCCAAACGGCGCCAACGCATCCTGGGCCAAGCCCACTGCCCGTCCATCGCGATCAATCGCCAGCAAGCGCGCGTCCAAACCGGCCGCCGCCAGCAGCGCGACGGCATAGCCCCCCGCCCCCACCGTGGCATCCAGATACCAGCCACCGGGTTCCGTCACCACGCGGGCCACGGTTTCCTCCAGCAACACTGGCACATGGAGCATGGATCACCTCATACCCTTTAGACAAACCACACACAACCGCGCTGCGATCGCTTGGATCGGGTATTCACACGCAACCGCCCGTTCGTCTCTTCGGTGACGCCGGCCTCCCCTTCAAACAACTGATAACGCGGCAGGAGGGCGCGTTGGGGAACGGAGAACCAACGCGATTCCTCCCTGCCGCTCGAAAGCGATTGACTCATCATCAGATGGCGGGCCACGTCCCCCTGGGACCGGCTCGCCGCCTTGGACACGACCGCGACCCGGGTCGCGGGTTGGGAGCGGGTCGTGGACACGATCCGGGTGCTCTGGCGGGACCGCGACTGGACCGACACCACGGTGCGCGGTGCCGAGCGTACGGCAGCGGATGGCGCGACCGACACGGGCGTCTCCTGGGGCCGCGCCTCGTGGGGGCGAACAGCCTCGTAGGCGACCTCCCCAGTTTCATCAAACAGTTCGGTTTGGCGGCCAAACACCACCGGCGCGACATCGTCCTCGCGCGGCGAGGGCTCGCGGTCCCACCAGTTTTCGTCGTCCCGCTCCCGCCGGGCTGCCGGGCCAATGCCCAGGAAAAACGCGCCCAGGAAGCTTAGAATCCGATATACTGTGCCGCTTCCGCGAACTTCGATTGATCCAGTTGCGAAGTTTGCTCGTTCCATGATTCCGGACTCCATAATTCAAAACGACTGCCAATACCCACCAGCACCATCTGGTTCATAATGCCCGCATAGTCCAACAACTCATCCTTAACGCGAATGCGCCCCTGCGAATCCAGGACCGCCCGATCTGCACGCGAAAAGAAGTCGCGCAGAAATTTCTGGGCCTGGACGTTGGCCACAGAGGCCGAGCGCACCTTGTGCAGGCGCTGCGCCATCTCGCGCGCGGTGTAGACGTAGAGGCATGTCTCGTTCACCCCCGGCAGCACAAATAGCACCGGTTCGATCGCCGCTTCACGCCAGTCCGCGGGGATCGTCACCCGCTTCTTGCTGTCCAACGAATGTGTATAACGGCCAACAAATGCACCCGCATTCAGTAGCTCATCTATTTCTGTTGTGACACGACGCTCCATTTACCCTACCTCATGGACCACTTTATCCCACTTTGACCCACCTTTCGTCAACATAAAAAAGGCCTTTTTCTTAACTTTTTATATCTCACTATTTTGCAAGGGATTAAGCGTATTGAACTCGGCTGCCCCCCAGCCCCCATCCACAAGTTGTTCACAGGTCTTCCACAAGACAGTGCCATTCCCCCGCATCGAGGACGGAAAAATGCCCAAAAGTGTGTCGCAACGTTCTCGTTATGGTATAGTCCCCCCCATGCATGAATTGAGCCTCATGAACAACCTGCTGGATCACGCCCTGGCCGCGGCGGGCGGCGAACGCATCTGCGCCCTGCACGTTCGGGTCGGCCCCCTCTCCGGTGTGGTCATCGAGTCTTTGCGCTTTGCGTTCGACGCACTGACCCCGGGCACCCCCGCTGAAAATGCTCGATTCGATATTGAGGAAACGGCACCCACGTTTCGCTGCCCCCACTGCGGGGCGACCTATGAAACCCCTGTTGGAAACTACCACTGCCCCGCCTGCGCCGCCACCGATGGCGAATTGACCGGCGGCTATGAACTAGAACTGATCTCAATCGAGGTACCTGACGATGTGTGACTCCTGCGGCTGCGGCCATCCCCACGACCATTCCCATGACTCCCCGGCACATGACCATAGCCACGACCACCCGCCGACGGCGGTGCGCACCATCGAGGTCCAGAAATCCGCCCTCTCGCTGAATCAACGCCATGCCGACCAGAACCGGGGCTGGTTCCGCGCCAAAGGGCTCACGGTCTTCAACCTGCTCTCCTCCCCCGGCTCCGGCAAAACCTCCCTACTCGAACGCACCCTGCGCGACCTGCCCCATGCCGCCGCCATTGTCGGCGACCTGCAAACCGATAACGACGCCCAACGCCTGCGCGCGGTCGGTGCCCAAGCCCTCCAGATCACCACCGGCGCCACCTGCCACCTCGATGCCCACATGGTCCTGCATACGCTCGATCAACTCGCGACCGATGGTCTCCGCTACCTCTTCATCGAAAATGTCGGCAATCTCGTCTGCCCCGCCTCCTATGACCTTGGCGAAGACCGGCGCGTCGTCCTGATCTCCGTCACCGAAGGCGAAGACAAGCCGCTGAAGTACCCCGTCATGTTTCGCCGTGCCGATCTGGTGCTCTTGACTAAAAACGATCTCGCCGACGCAGTCGATTTTGATCGCGACGCCGCCCTCGCCAATATCCGCCAAACCGCCCCCCAGGCCCAGATTCTCGACATCTCCGCCAAAACCGGCGCAAACTTCGACGCCTGGCTGGAGTGGGTCAAGGCCTGAGTGCCCCCCTCCCCCTAGCAGCGAAATCGAGATGTTTCGACTTCGGCGCGGTGCGCCTCCACTCAACCTGACCCGCGCTTGCACACTATCGCAGATGTGCCCCTGTTCCCTTGGAGATGGAATATAGTTTTGGCCATTTGCTGCAACAAGAGTATGGTGCCGGGATGAAATTTGAAATTCCGTTTCTGATCCAAGGGGGCATGGGTGCCGGTGTCTCCAACTGGCGCTTGTCCCAGGCGGTCTCGCGCCTGGGCCATTTGGGAGTGGTGGCGGGCACGGCCCTTGACCAGCTCCTGTCCCGGCGTCTGCAAGAAGGCGACACCGATGGTAGTATCCGCCGCGCGCTGGAACACTTCCCCTTCCCCAAAGTGGCCCAGCGCATTCTGGACCTGTATTTTATCCCCGGCGGCCGCGATCCGTCCACCCCCCCCAAGCCTGGGCGCATGCATACCGTCGAACACAATATCCCTGCTCAAGAGTTGTGCATGGCGGCCAATTTCGTCGAAATCTTTCTCGCGCGCGAAGGCCATTCTGGACCGGTGGGTATCAATTTTCTCGAAAAGATTCAGATGCCGCATTTGCCATCGCTCTATGGTGCCATGCTCGCCGGCGTCGCAGTGATCATCGTCGGCGCGGGAATCCCCCTGGAATTTCCGGCGGCCATCGACGCCCTGGCCAACCACCAGCCCGCGACCTACACGGTGCATATCAGCGGCCCCCGAGCGGCCGAGCCGGTGACCATGACGCTGGACCCCGCCCACTTCTTTGAAGCGGGCCAGACACGGCCCCCTCTGCCCAAGCCGGCCTTTTTGCCGATCATCTCGTCCGCCACCTTGGCGACGATGTTGGTTCGTCGGGTCCCGGATGGCCTGGCTGGATTCGTCGTCGAAGACCCGGTGGCCGGCGGCCACAATGCCCCCCCGCGCGGCCAGACTCAATTCACCGCCGATGGTCAACCCATTTATGGCCCGCGGGATGTGGTCAATCTGGACATCATTCGTAAAATCGGTCTGCCGTTTTGGCTGGCCGGCGGGTATGGCTCGCCGGAAAAGGTGAAGGAAGCCCGCGACCTCGGCGCGGCTGGCGTGCAGGTGGGCACCGCCTTCGCCCTGTGTCAGGAATCCGGCCTCGCACCGGCGTTCCGCCACGCTCTGATTTCCAAGGCTCTGGCCGGCACAGCCCGGGTGTTCACCGATGCCAAGGCATCCCCCACCGGATTCCCCTTCAAGGTGGGCGACATTGAAGGCACGCTCTCCGATGACGCGCTCTATCGCCAGCGGCAACGCATCTGTAACCTGGGATTTCTCCGGGAAGCGTACCGCCGCCCTGATGGCACCATCGGCTACCGCTGCGCGGCCGAACCCGAGGCCGCCTGGGTCGCCAAGGGCGGGGGCCCCGCTGCCACCACCGGGCGCAAGTGCCTCTGCAATGCCTTGGTTGCCAATATCGGGCTCCCCGGTCTGCAGCCCGATGGCTCGCCCGAGCTGGCCTTGGTGACCATCGGTGACGATTTGGCTGGCGTGGGGCGTTTCTGTACCAACGGCCACCTCGACTACACCGCCGCCGATGTCGTCCGCATCTTGCTCGGGTAAACCCGCCCCACTCACGCCCCCCCCCCTCTGCGTCCCGGCGGCCATCAGGACGTCCTGCCAAACGCGTCGGCCCCTCCTGCCCCCCCTCCGGAATCTAATCAAATTATCAGTTGCACTATTTTCGCCACATGGTAGTGTCGGACCCGCTTAGTGAGAGAAGTTAGCTTGAGTTGGCAGGTCGTCCATCTTCCGCAATGTCGGACCAGGGGGACATCTTCACCCGAACGAGTCGGGGCAGTCATGAGAACGATCCCCCGGAGCAGAAAGAAAGAAATCATGGCTACGAAACTGTATATTGGAAACCTGTCGTTTGACACCACCGAAAGCGAACTGCGCGAAATTTTCGCCGCGTTTGGCGATGTGGCCAGTTGCAACGTCATCACGGACCGTGACACCGGCCGCCCTCGCGGGTTCGCCTTTGTCGAATTGGTCTCGGCTGACGCCGCGAACAAGGCTATTGCCGAATTGAACGGCAAGGAAGTCGGCGGACGCGCGCTCGTCGTCAACGAAGCCCGTCCCCGCGAAGACCGCCCCCGTGGCGGTGGCGGTTTTGGCGGCGGCAATGGCGGCGGATACGGCGGCGGACGTCGCAACCGCTACTAAAATTGCCCCAAGCCTTTGGGCTTGCCAGCGCCGCGGAAGATTCCGCGGCGCTTTTTTAGGCTCTGGATTCAGCGATGGACAACACCATCTCATCGAGCCGTTCGAAGGCCTCGCCGGCCTTCATCGGCAGGAAGACATCAACCATCCGCCTGGTATACTCCGTCGGCCCGGGATTGATCTCGATCACCACCGCGCCGTTGCGTTTGGCCAGCAACGGCACGGCTGCCGCGGGATAGACCACCCCCGACGTCCCCACCAGGATCATGCAGTCCGTCCGGCTGGCAACATCGTTGGAATCCGCCAACGCCGCGGGGGGGATGCCTTCGCCAAAGAAAACAAAATCGGGTTTAAGCAATCCGCCACAGGGGCAGCGGGGAATATCCGCCGCTGTGGTGTCGGCAGTCAAGGGCAATGCCCGTCCGCACGTCAGGCAGGTCAGACTTCGGCAATGCCCATGAAATTCCACCAGCGTGCGACTGCCCGCGGCCTCATGTAACCCATCAATATTCTGGGTAATCAGCGACTTCAGCCGTCCCTCCTTCTCCCACCGGGCGAGAACCCGGTGCGCGGCATTGGGTGCCACAGGGGTGCGATCCTCGGTCCCCAGAAACGAGGTGAACATCTCCTTGATGACCGGCCACGAGCGCTCCGGATGCCGCATAAACACAGCCAAATCCAGAATGGACGGGTCATAGCGATTCCAGATGCCGCCCTCGCCCCGGAAGGGCGGTATGCCGCTCTCAACGGAAATGCCTGCCCCGGTAAAGGCTGTCAGATACCGCGCCGCGTGAATCTGGCGGGCCGCTTCTTTCAAACGGGATTCTATCACTGTCGCTTGATCAATTTCGTCCATCTCACTCATCCTATCGTTTGGGCGCCCCGGCAATCGTCGGGCCCAATGAAAAGGTATTATGCCGGATACTGCGCCGCATGGCCAGCCTCGATCATTCGTGATCTCAATGACATATTTTTTGTTCCTCTTTTCCGCTTCTGCTAACATGCCGCCATGACCACGTCCGCGCCAGTTCGCCCCGGCATTGAATCTATTCCCCGCGAATGGCTCGCCGACCAGCGTGTGGGTCTGGTGGCGCATCCGGCCAGCCGAACCGCCGATGGCCGGCATTCCGCGGCAATGCTGCGCGACAGCGGCATCGAGTTGACGGCGCTATTTGGTCCTGAACACGGATTCTTTGGGCACGGCGGGGCCGGTGAAACCCTAACCGACAGCCGTCATCCGGAGTGGGACATCCCCATATTTTCGTTGTACGGGGAGACCCGTGCCCCCACCCCCGCCATGCTGGAGATGATCGATATTGTGATCGTCGACCTGCAAGCCATCGCCTGCCGCGCCTACACCTATGGCTCTACACTGCGCTTGCTGATGGAGGCCTGTGCCACCCACGGCAAGACGCTGATCGTAGCTGACCGGCCCGATCCCTTGATGCGGTCCGCGCCCGACGGCCCCATGCTTGAAGCGGACTGCGCCTCCTTCGTCGGCCTCATCCCGACCCCGTTTTGTCATGGCATGACCCTCGGTGAATTGGCCCTCTTTCTACGCGAAGAGCTGGGATTCGATCGCCTCGATCTGCGCGTGGCCCCCTGCACCGGGCTGACGCGCCACCTGTCGGTCCAACAACTATTCCCGACCTGGCACGCGCCCTCCCCGGCCATTGTCGCGCTGGAAAATGCCCTGTGTTTTCCCATGACCGTGTTCTTCGAGGCGCTGCCCATGTTGGATCATGCGCGCGGCACGCCATTGGCATTCCAGTGCATCGGCTCCACCCAGGTCGATCTGACCCAACTCGTCCTGCCACCGCTGCCGGGCGTATTGGTCGGTCCCTGTGACTACCCGGATCAAACAGGACAGCGCCTGAACGGACTTCGCTTGCAGGTCACGGACCCGGCCGCCTACCGACCGGCCGCTGCGGCCATCGCCCTCCTGAACGCCCTCGAAACGCTCCTGGGCCCTGATCTCTGGACAAGCGCCGACAGCCGCCCCGACTTTTACACTCAGCTTTGGGGAGCCCGCACCCCCGCCCCGCCCTGGCCGACATTCACGATCCCGCAGCGCTTGTACTAAAAGCAGGTTAAGATATTATTGTATCGCCATGTTCTGCCCCTAACAGCCGCGGCTCACCCGGAGGGTTCGCCCTACCGACGGCTTGCTATTCCGGCTTTGGGTAGGGCGAGGCATCCCTGCCGAACCGGCATATTCTGTTCTTCAGAACGGCTGCAAAATAAACGAAATCACTCTAACCGTGCTGCTGCACCATTGGCCCTGATTTTTGCAAATGGCCTAACCCTGCGGTAGATTCCTGCCTATGAAACCGCTCATGATCGCTCTGGTTTTTATCGCAGCCCTATCTGCAATGGCTCAACCTGGAGACACTATGAAATCCACTACCACCGAAACCGCTACCTTGGCCGGAGGATGCTTCTGGTGCATCGAAGAATTCTTTCGCCAGCAACCCGGCGTGCAGCGCGTGGTCTCGGGCTATATCGGCGGCCACGTTGAAAACCCCACCTATGCCCAGGTCTGTTCAGGCCGCACCGGCCATGCCGAAGCCATCCAGGTGGAATTCGATCCGCAGGTGACCGCGTACCGCACCCTCCTGGATGTGTTTTGGAAGGTTCACGACCCCACCCAGCTCAATCGGCAGGGCGCGGATGTCGGCACGCAGTATCGGTCCGCCATTTTTACCCATTCCGACGAGCAGTTTGCGACCGCCACGGCCTCTCTGGAGGCAGAAAATCGCTCGGGTCGTCATGCGCGAAAAATTGTAACCGACATCACCCCGGCCCCACGCTTCTATCCGGCGGAAGACGGGCACCAGCAGTATTATCGTCGGAACCGTTCCGCCCCCTATTGCCGGGCGGTCATCCGCCCGAAGCTCAAAAAGTTTGGCTGGAAAGAATAGGGGGGGCGGTTGCCGGGCCTATCCCCCCCCCCCGTCCCCATAAAAGCAAAAACCCTTGGTCGCTGGATGAGACCAAGGGTAACAACAGATTGCTGCGCCATCAGCTCAGATGGGCGGCTTGATTTTAGGCAGACCGCGACCCCGGTCGCCTTCCTTCCATTTGCCTTGCGCCTTCATAAGCTCAATGCGCTCAAAACGCTTCAAAACATTACGGCGGGTAGCCACCTTGCTGGCCGACTTCAAACTGCGATGCATGGACATGGGGGTTTCTCCGGTTAAATCAATTCAAGCCTGAATGAATCAGACGCAAACTTGTACCATTTTCTGCGCCCATGTCAACCCTGCCCCTGCACTTTATACTGGATCATGTGCCACAGAGGGGCGCGGTCAGTCATGGGAATCGAGAAAAAATGACCCTCGCAGAAATTGCAGGTCCGCGCGGACGTTTACCCTGCCCCCCCAGCCTCGCCAAAAGCCTGGGGGCTGGGGCGGGTTTCGCCCCACCTCCACGGCGCTGCCCGCCTGGCGGAGGCCCTCACGATCCCGCGCGTTTGCGGCGCGGTTGTTTGTCTTTGGCCCCTTTGGGACGCCCGCGTTTTTTGGCCGGCGCAGCCTTGACGGGTTGGGCAACAGACGCAGTGGAACGGGCTGCTGTTTTTTTGATACCCCAGGCCTTCGTGGAGAGCTGGCTTCGCTTACGTGACTGGGCCATGACGCGGGAGGCGCGTCGCACCGCCTTTTTAACGGCGGGTTTCTTTACGACCGGTTTTGGGGTCGTTGATTTCTTGCCCCGGGGATTCTTTGCGGCCGGTGGCGCGGCGGCGGTATCAATTTCGATGCCAAAGACATCCGCGAGGTCACTCTCCCCCAAGGCACCGGCATCGGCTTGGCCGGTGCCCGCTGTGATATCCGCCTCGACGGCGTGGGAGATCAGTTGGGCTTGATCCACACTGCGCAACAAAAAGAGTAAATCGGGTCGCTGATCGAGTCGCGCGCCGACGCCGTAGAGCACGGCGGCGACATGCTTGCACATCGTGGCCGAGTCGGGACAGGAGCAGGTCAACTGGATGTCCTGGGGTGCCGGAAACAGGCCGGTCTTCTTGCGGGTCATCACGCCCATGACGCGATCCGAGAGCGTGCCGGCTAGCAGTTCGAGCAGAGAGCCAATCTGGCCTGCACATTCCTGGCAAAGCTGGCGCCATTGGCTCGAGACGACCGGAGCAATTTTGATTTTGACGGTGTAAAGCGAACTGCCGTCAACCTTGGCGGCTACCTCCCCGGGCTTGATGTCGAGGTGCAGCACAGCGCCATGCCGGACATAGCTGCGGCCGCGCGGCAGTCGGTTCGCGTAATCCATATAGGATTCTAGATTACGGCACCAGGCCTTACCCCAAAAGGTGGATGCAATCGTACGCCCTTGCAGAATCACCGGGTTTAGCCGCGTCCCCTTCGCCTGTAGCTTCTTGAGTTTGGCCGCCGCTTTGGCCTTACGCTTGGCCACCGGCACATAGGGCGCAAACCCGTAATAGCTGCCTCGGTAGGTGTTTCTTCCCCAGCTCATTGTTCTGTTCCCTTCATGACTCCACCGTTGCCGCTTTGTGAATGTCCAGCGCCACAAACTGCACCAATTCCCGATTGTCCATTTCGGTTAACCTTTTCTCGGCACCGCCGCCATCGAGAATTCCATGAGCCAATGACACCTTTTCGTCAATCATTTCGTCGATGCGCTCTTCGATCGTGCCTTCGCAAACAAACTTGTGTACCAACACGTTTTTCTTCTGTCCGATGCGGAAGGCGCGGTCGGTGGCTTGATTTTCAACGGCGGGATTCCACCAGCGGTCGAAGTGGATGACGTGGGCAGCTTCGGTCAGGTTCAGCCCGCTGCCCCCCGCCTTGTGGGTCAGCACGAAGAACGGCGGGCCGTCTTCACGCTGGAAGGCCTGCACCAGTTTCCGGCGCTCGGCGACGGGGGTGCCGCCGTGAAGGATTAGGCCGACACGCCCAAACAGACTCGCAAGAAAGGCGGCCAACGGTGCGGTGATTTCCCGGAACTGTGTAAAAACCAAGGCCTTCTCTTGGCGCTCGGCGATGTCGCCAATCAGCCCGGCCAGGCGATGGAATTTTCCGCTGGCGGCGGGGTCATAGGCACCGTCGCGCAGCCACTGCGACGGATGGTTGCAAATCTGTTTGAAGCGCATGATGAACGCCAGTACCAGCCCGCGGCGCTGAATGCCGTCGGCGGTTTCGAGCTGGGCGGCAAGGTCGTGCACGCTTTGCTCGTAGAGTGCGGCCTGGGTCTTGGACAGCCCGCAGTAGGCCTTGACTTCGGTCTTATCGGGCAGATCGGCGATGACGCGTTTGTCGGTCTTCATGCGGCGCAGAATGTAGGGCTGGACGAGCGCCCGGATCGAACCGATGACGGCCGGGTCGTCGGCGCGTTTGGCCAGGGCCCCAAATTCCTTGGCCGACCCCAGCAGCCCCGGATTGAGGAAATCAAACAGCGACCACAGGTCACCCAGGCGATTTTCGATGGGCGTCCCCGTCAGTGCCAGCCGATGCCGCGCCTTGAATGCTTTGGCGGCGCGGGTCTGGCGGGTGGCGGGGTTCTTAATGGCTTGCGCTTCGTCGAGAACCACCAGTTCCCACTCGAGGGCCCGCAACGCGGTCCAGCGCGCCGCCATGCCATAGGTGGTCAGAACCAGATCGCACTCGCGCACCGCTGCCGCAGGACAAGCTTGCGCGTGCTGCCAGTCGGCGGGGGCCATTTCGGAGGGATGCAATATCCGGTAGCGCAACCCCGGCGCAAAGCGCTCAAGTTCGGCGCGCCAATTGGCCAGCAGCGAAGCCGGCGCAAGCAAGAGCCCCGGGTGGCGCTGGCCCTTCCCTTTCGAGACGGGCTGGCGTAACAGCATGGCGATAACCTGAATGGTCTTGCCCAGCCCCATGTCGTCGGCCAAACAAGCGCCTAAGCCGAGCTCGTGCATAAACGACAGCCACGCCACGCCTGTTTTTTGGTAGGGCCGCAGTTCGGTGCAGAGTCCGGGAATCTCGCCCCCGTGCTGGATACGCTGCGGGTCGCGCAAGGCGGCCAGGGTCTCGTCCAGCCAGGCCCCGGGAGTCAGCCCCATCCAGGCGGCGGTTTGGTCGTCGAGGGCCGGCCCCTTGCCCGAGGGAAGTCCGGACAGAATGCGCAAGCTCTCGGCCAACGTCAGCCCGTCCGGCAACTCGGCGCGGGTCTTATCCCAAAAGGCGAGTGCTTGCTGGAGTTTCTCGGGATCGGCCTCGACCCATTGGCCGCGGATCATGGCGAAGCCTTCACTAGCCGACAGCAATTGTTCAATTTCGGCGGGGGTCAGTGGCGCACCATCAAGCATCACCACGGTGTCATAGCTCAACAGGGCATCCAGCCCTAGGCCGGATTTCTTTCGTTCGCCGATGACCACCTCAACGGTGGCTCGGGGGGGGCGATTCTTCTTCCAAAAGTCGGGGACGCGTACGCGCACGCCGCCAGCTTCCATCTGCGGAATATCGCGCAGAAAACGGATCGCTTGCGCGGGTGACCACGCCAAGGGTTGGTATAGTGCCGCGGTGTCGACGAGTTGGGCCACGACCTCGCTCTTCTCGGCTGCTGCCTGGACCGGAGACAGCAGATGGAGCAAGGCGGCGCGGTTTTTTGCCCCGGCATAGTCACGCAGGGCCTGTCCCAAAGGACGATGCTGGACCTGGCCGTGCGCCCCGACCCCAGAGGCATACGTGGCCAGAAATGCGAACGGACGAGACTCATCCTTCTTGTTCAGCGCAAGATGGAAGCAGACCCGCCCCACCATCCGCCAAGCCGGATGCAGCCCGCGCAGAAATTCGGCGGGACCCTTGGCGTGGGCCACCGCCAAGGTTCGGGCATAGTCGTCGAGCATCTGCCAAAAGGTGCTCAAGACGTCGGGCGACAGATATTCAATGCCCCGCATGGAAGGTGCCCGCAAGACCAACTCCGCTAACTCGGCCGCGGATGGCGCTTCAACGCGTTTGGTGGCGATCTCGGATTCAGGGTGGCGGCACAATGCCTCGATATAGCGATGGGCAAACGAGCGCCAGTAGGCGGCAACCGCGGGTAGTGGGGTATCAAATTCGCGTGAGGCCAAATGCAGAAGCAGGCTGGCGGGGCCGCGGGCCAATGCCGCCTCGCTGCGCGTGGCGGCTTCCGGCACCGGCCAGATGTCATCGCCAACCCGCTCCCATAGCAGATGACCGCGCGGGCTTAAAATGATGCTGGATGGGTCAGGCACGGTGATGGAGTATTGAGGTTTTCACCCCCAAATCAAGAAAATGCGTACTGCCGCCGGCTGCCCCGCAGCCGCACAGCGCCAGACCGGCGTCACTCCGTTGGGCGGGCCGACCGCCAACTGTGGCATTCGGCATCGTAGAGTCCGATATGATCTTCGATCATTCGGGCATATGGGTAATCCCGTTCCAGGCGGGCGCGCCCCCGGGCCCCCGCCGCCCGCGCCTTTTCAGGCTGGACCAGACACTCGCGCAGGGCCCGGGTTAGTTGGCGAACACTCCTCTTTCCCACCAGCCAGCCGGTTTCCCCATCGACAACCAATTCGGGCAGCCCCCCCGCCCGGGTCGCCACGACCGGCCGTTTCCAGGCCATGGCCTCCAGAATACTCATTGGCTGGTTTTCCACCCGAGAACATTGCACCAGCACATGGACACGTTGAAAGAAGTCCGCGCTCGGCATCCACCCGGCCCATTCCACTCGGTCGGCCACGCCCAACCGACGGGCCTGGCGCTCGAGCCGCCGCCTCAGGGGCCCCTCCCCGGCCACCAGGAGTCGCCACGACTGCGGACACTGCTCTCGCTCCCGCGCCAGCCGCGCCGCCGCCCGCAGCAGCAGGCGGTGGTTTTTCTCCGAACTCAACCGCCCGAGCATCCCAAAGGTCAACACAGCATCCGGGGCCGCCCACCTTTTCCCGGCTTCCGCCTCCGTCACGATATCGTCCGGCCGCACCCCGCTGGGAATGTGCGCGAGGTGCAACGGGCTGAAGCCGCGCCGGCGCAAGTAGCGCTCATAGAAACGGCACAGCACAATCACCCGGGAAACGCGCCGCAGAGCGCGGATATTGAGCGCCTGAAAAAGGCGCTCCTTGAGCTGCCAACGAAACAACCAGCCGTGCACGGTACTGACCACGGGGAACCGATCCTCGCGGCCAGCCGCCCAGGCGGCATGCCAATCTGCCTTGTAACCGGTCGAATGCAGGACATCAGCCCGTTCGCGCGTCATGACCGCGCGTATCTGCCGGACGGCCTCGCGCGACAATCGCCCCTTCACTGGAATCCGTTCGACCGGCGCCAGACGACCCAAAGCATCCGCGAGCGGACTGTGGCCATCGCCCAACCGCAGCTCCCGCAACAGCAGCACGTGTACCGTCACGCCGGCGGCGGTCAGCCCGGCCACCAGCCGGAGGGTCGCCTGTTCCGCTCCATAGAGCGTGCGCGTATCTTGTAGCAGGAATGCGACCTTCATGGCGTCACAGCCTAGCGCATTCCTCCAGCCCGGGCAATCCCCACAATGATGCCCCCCCCCATACGCCAAACTGCGCCTGCCCCCCCCCACCCGCCAGAATCGACTGATATCGACCGGTATCGGCCAGAAATTCATTTTACTTCCGCCCTTTTCCCGCTAGGATGTCCACCGTTAAGTGATAAGGAAATCTGCATGAGACATTTGTTGACGCTTGAAGACTGGTCACAGGAACAAATGGCCGAGGCGGTGACCACCGCCCGGGCCATTAAAGCCGAGCCGCACAAAGTGGCCGACGTCCTGCGCCGCAAGACCCTCGCCATGGTCTTTGAAAAGCCCTCTCTGCGCACGCGCCTGTCCTTTGAGGCTGGAATGAACCAGATGGGCGGCCATGCCATCTACTACGACACCTCCACGTCGCCCTTTGGCGCCGGCAAGGAAACCATTGCCGATACCGTGCGAACCATGTGCCGCTATGTCGACATCATCATGGCCCGACTGTTCAAACACGAGGATATCCTCGAAATGGCGCGCCACGCCACCGTCCCCGTCATCAACGCGCTGACAAACTTCTCGCACCCTGGCCAAATTCTCGCCGACCTGCAAACCATCGAAGAGCATAAAGGCCACCTGGCCGGACTCAAGTTGGCTTATTTCGGCGATAGCTTCAACAACGTGACCCACTCGCTGCTCTTCGCCTGCCCCAAGATGGGCCTGCACCTGTCGATTGCCTGTCCATCCGGCAACGCGTACAAACCTGATCCGCGCGCCTTGGCCGCCGCCCAAACCCACGCGGCCCACCACCAAGTGCAGCTTGACGTCACACAGGATGCCGCCACCGCCGCCCGCGAGGCCGACGTTGTCTACACCGATTCCTGGATGAGCTATCACATCCCCAAAGAACAGGCCGGCGAGCGCATGACCCTCTTTGCCCCCTACCGGGTGACCGGCGAGCTGATGGCACTGGCTAAATCCGACGCCATTTTTCTCAATTGCCTGCCTGCACAGCGCGGCATGGAGCAAACCGCGAAGGTCATCGATGGCCCCCAATCCGTCGTTTTCGACCAGGCGGAAAATCGCATGCACATGCACAAGGCGTTATTGTACCTCCTGCTGAAAGAAGCGGGCTCGCTTCAGGAATAGGCGGTCCGGTTATGAGCACCATCCGCACTGGCGATATCCTCCTCGAGCGATTCGACGCCATCACCTGCTCCCAGTGCTCGCAACCCATCGACACGTCCGCCGCCGCCCCCTTCACCCCGATCCTCTGTCCGGCCTGCGGCACCGAAATGCGCGTGCCGGCGCGCTTCGCCAACTTCATCCTGCTCGATCCACTGGGCAAGGGCGGCATGGGGGCCGTCTACAAGGCCTATGACGAAACCCTCGGGCGCACCGTCGCCATCAAGGTCATGCAGCAGTCCATCGGCCAGGACCGCGTCTTCGTGGAACAGTTCTTGCAGGAAGCTCGCGCTCTGGCCGCCATTAACAATCCCCACATTGTTCAAATCTATAGTTACGG
This sequence comes from Kiritimatiellia bacterium, assembly GCA_028681135.1. Classification (GTDB taxonomy): domain Bacteria; phylum Verrucomicrobiota; class Kiritimatiellia; order CAIQIC01; family Lenti-01; genus JAAZFE01. The sequence goes on from JAQUJC010000024.1 coordinate 41,058, forward strand.
CGAAGAAAACGAACAGCCCTATATCGTCATGGAACTCGTCGATGGCGGGCGCCTCGACCATATCCAGGTCAAACACAAGGCCCTGGATGAAGTATTTGTGCTGGAAACCGCCCTGCAAATTATCCGCGGACTCCAAGCCGCCAACGCGGCAGGAATGACGCACGGCGATATCAAACCTGCCAATATTTTGTACGATCGCGATGGCAATGCCAAGGTCGCCGACTTCGGCCTCGCGCGCTTCAAAGGCGAAAAACCCAAGCCAGGTGAAATCTGGGGCACGCCCTATTATGTCGCCCCCGAAGTCGTCAAAGGACAGGCCCCCAATGCTGGGTCCGATATCTATTCTCTCGGCGGCACCCTCTATCACGTCTTAACCGGCGAGCCCCCTTTCAACTGCGAAACCGTCACCGATACCGTGTTGCTGCGCTTCAAAGAGCCGCCCCCCGATCCGCGCGAGTTTAAAAAAGACCTCAGCGCCAAGACCACGGCCATCCTTTTGCGCACACTCGAAATGGACCCCTTTGCACGCTATCCCACATATGAATCGCTGCACCAGGATATGTCCGATGCGCTCGAGCGATTGCGCGAAACCCGCTCGGGCAAGAAGGCTCCGCCCAAAAAGAACCCCGCCGTCTCGGTCGTCTTTGGCCTGCTCGCCCTGGCCTTTGTTGTCAGCTTGTCTATTTTCGGCTGGGGCCTCTATCAGGATTTCACAGCCGACAAAATCGAGCGTCAGAAAAAAGAAGCTCAGTTTGAGGCCGACAAAGCCGCCGGCCGCATCAAGCAGGTGTTCCGCGGCGGCCAGTTGCAATGGGTGCGGGTCATCACCGATGATGCGGCGGATGCCGACGCCACGGCTCCCGCCGCCCCAGTCAATGAGTGGACCCTCGCCGCCACGATGGACGTGGAAATTAGCGGCGATAATGAGGTCTCCGATATGAAAGACCTCACCACCCTGACCCTGTGCGCCGGTTCCGAATGCCCGCTGGAAAAAGCCAGCAAGATCTATCTGCAGTTTTCTCTCGCCGAGGTGGACCGCAAACGGCTCGCCTCCGCCACGCTGCAAATCACGGCGGGTCGGCGCGGCAGCGTCAAAGTCAAAGCCAATCCCTACGAACTGTTCGTCTGGGCCCTCAAGCGCCCCCAGGAATGGACCGAATTTGTGCGCTGGGAGACAGCTCCCGGTAACGATCCCACCAGCATTAGTTTGCTGAACAAGGAGGAAGCGGTTCTGCTGACCAGCTATCCCATTCCCGCCAATCCCGAAACCGGCGACCGCCTGCCCATCACATCACGGACGTTGCTCACGTTTATTCGCGACTACCCCGACGACACACTCACCCTGATCCTGACCGCTGACGATCAATACGATCACAAAAATGGGTGGCGTATCACCGCCACCGAAGATGCGGCC
>JAQUJC010000114.1 GCA_028681135.1 Kiritimatiellia bacterium
GGGGTTCGGCGGTGGGGGCGGAGACGGGGTCGTTAGGCCAGGGGGGGAGGGGGAACTGGTGAGCGTTCTCTTGCCAGGTATAGGCGGAGCCGGCTTCGCTGATGACGGTGCCGAAGGCGGCATTGGCCAAAACGTTGACCCAGGGGGCGGGGGTGGGCGTGCTGGGCTCGGTCTGGATGATGTATTCGCGTCCGTCGTGGGTAAAGCCGCCGAGTCCATTGAAGTATTCGAGCTGGCGAGCAGCGGCAGGGGGGGGGGCTTTGTAGCGGTCGCCGGTGACGGTGGGGACGAGTTCGGGGATGTCGGGGTCGTCCACAACGCGGCGGTCGATCTGATCGGCGAGGGTGCCGTAACGGTCGCTGAAGACCAGGCGGGCGACGGCGCGGAAGAGGGTGCGGTCTTCTTCGGGAATCTGGTCGATATTGCGTACGAAGATGCCGCCAGGCTGATCGAGGAGTTTGCCTTCGGTGCCGGCCTGGACGAGGCCGATAATGGCGTCGAGGAGATTCTGGCGATAGCCGGCATAGGCCTCGGACCAGATGACGAGATCGACTTCGAGTCCTTTTTGGCGCCAATAGGTGTGGGCCTGGACGAGGTTGCGGACCAGATCGAGGTTGGCCTGGTCGGTGATGGCCAGCAAGACGATGGGGCGGTCGCCGGAAATGCCATAGCTCCACAGGGCGGCCTGGTTGCGGCGGTTGGCGGCGATGATGCTGGCGCGGCCGCGGCGGTGGGCGCCGGCGTAGAGGAGGGAGCCAGCGAGGCGGGCATAGTTCTGGACATCGGCTTCGTTGACGCGGAGCTGATGGAGCAAGACCTGGCTGCGCGTCCAAGCGAGAGAGAAGACGCGATCGGGCATGCGCGGATCGTGGCAGCGGTCGACATAGGTATCGACGGCGGGGCGGTCGGGGGCAATGCCGAGGAAGGCATTGACGCGAATGGTGGCGCCGGCTTCGATGCGTACGCGGTAGCGGATGGCGGCGATGGGGTCGAGGACGAGCCCCTCGCGGTCAGGGAGGGGGCCGGGGATGTCGAGGCCGGCGGGATTACGCAGGGTGCGCCCGCGGCCGATAAAAGCGGCGCGGTTGGTTTCGAAGGTGGCGCCGCGCAGCAGGGTGCCGCCAGCCACCAGGAGGGTGTGGAACATCCAGGGATGGGTGTCGTCGGCGGCACGGGGACGACGGGTGAAGACCAGCGAGGCTTTATCGCGGGCGGTATGGGATTGGACAAACAACTTATTGAAGGCGGGGTGAGCCGCTTCGCTGGGGCCATTGAAGAGCACCACCTCGGCATAGCTGGTGATTTCGATGGTGCGGGCGCGGCGGGAGAGGTTGGTGAGGGTAAGTTGGCGCAGTTCCATGTCGTCTTCGGGGCAGACGGCAATCTGGAGGCGGTTTTGAAATTGGTGGAGGACCGACTGGAATTCGGCGCCGCCCTGGGAGAAGATGGCTTCGTAGCGGTCGAAATTGGGGACGAGGGGCTGGAGGGTGGGGGTCCAGGCGCGATTGGTGTCCACTTCGCGCAGGAAGAGGTGCAGGCCCTGTTGATCGGTGGCGGCATCTTCACGCCAACGGGTAAGGTCGAGTCCTTTCCAGCGCGAGTAGCCGCCGCCCGCGTTGGAGACCATGACGTGGTAGGTACCGTTGGTCATAAGGTGGACTTCGGGGGTGGGGGTGTTGGCGGTATCGAACGAGCGGTAGGCGGCCTCGAAGGAGTCCTCGGAACGGTCGGCGGCCGTTTCGGCCACGTCGGCAGTGGGGCGCGCGCGGGGGCGGACCAGGGGGATGCGTTCCTGCAGGAGCAGCAGCGCGGACTTGAGCTGGGGATCGGAGGTGAAGCGGCGGGGCATGGGCTGCGCGTGCAGCAGATGGTTGATGGCCAGCAGGGCCATACCGCTGTGGTGGGCCATCCAGGAACGAACAATGGCAAAGGGCTCGCCGACGGGGATGCGGGCGGGGGTGTAATCGACGGCTTCATAAAGGCCGTAGCGTCCGAGCAGACCCTTGGCGGCGAGGCGCTCGAGGTTGTGCGTGGAGGCGCGTGGTTCGACCATCAGGGCGAGGGCGGAGGCATAGGGGGCGATGACCAGGTCATCGGCAAGGCCGCGTTTCATGCCGAGGGTCGGGACACCAAAGGGGCGATACTGGTAGATGTGATGGGCGTCGACCTGGTTATAGCCAGATTCGGAGATGCCCCAGGGAACACCGGCGCGGCGGCCATAGCGGATTTGGCGGCGGACCGATTCACGACAGGTTTCATGCAGCAGGGTGCCGTCGTAGGAGGGCATGACCAGCATGGGCATGAGGTACTCGAACATGGAGCCGCTCCAGGAGGCGAGGGCGGGGGGGCCCGCGCCAGGGGCAAGGCGGCGGCCAAGGTGGAACCAGTGTTCGAGGGGAAGTTCTCCGGAGGCCACGCCGATGTAGCTGCCCAGGCGGCATTCGGAGGCGAGCAGGTCATAATAGCCGGGGTCGCGGTCGCGGGCATCAAGGTTGTAGCCGATGGAAAAGAGGTGGCGGTCGGCATCGTAGAGGAAATCGAGATCGTTAATGGCGAGTTCGGCGCAGCGTTCGCG
>JAQUJC010000025.1:0-31993 GCA_028681135.1 Kiritimatiellia bacterium
ATGTTTAATATTCAAGTGGGGGGGCGGGGGGGGGGATTTTTGAGAGGATTTACGGGATTTTCATCCACCGGGCTTGCCTTGGTGTGCTTAAGGTTGCGCAGCACTAATCGCTGCATGGCCAACCTAAACTATCCCCGGGACAAGCCCGGGGGATTTTCCGCCCCTCAAAAGCTGCCCATCCACCGGGCTTGCCCCGGTGTGCTTAAGGTTGCGCAGCACTAATCGCTGCATGGCCAACCTAAACTATCCCCGGGACAAGCCCGGGGGATTTTCTACCCCTCAGAAAGGGGGGCGGTGGGTGAACAGTTGCGGCTCACCCGGAGGGTTCGCCCTACCCTAAGCCGGGGAATGAAGGGACAAGCCTGGGGGATTTTCTACCCCTTAACAGTTGCGGCTCACCCGGAGGGTTCGCCCTACCCCATGCCGGGGGATGAAGGGACAAGCCTGGGGGATTTGTTACCCCTGCGGCTCACCCGGAGGGTTCGCCCTACCCTAAGCCGGGGGATGAAGGGACAAAAAAACCCCCGGTGGAAAACCACCGGGGATTGTAGTCGCCAAGGGCGAACGAATTAGGCGCGACGGCGGCGCAGGGCCATCACCAGGGCGCCCAGGCCCAACAGACTCATCGTCGCAGGCTCGGGGATCACTGTGTCCGGCTGGAAGCCAGCGGTGCCAGAATCCATCATAAAGTCCTGTGCGGCATTACCTGTTTCCCAGCCCGTATTCAGGGTCATCAGCGGGGTCTCGAAGTACCAGTCGCCCTCGGTGACGGTACCAAACACCGTTGTCTCGTACACGCGCTGATACACGGACCCAGCCGTCGTCCAGGCGGCGTCTTCATAATTTGCTGTGCCCGATGCTAGGGTCCGCAGCATCCAATTGTCCCAGTCGGTTCCATCGCCACCAGAACCGCCGCCCTGCGCGATTTCGCGCTGCGCCCAGACGGCGTCATCGCCCGAGACCCAACCGGCAGTTTCCAGCGACGGCGGGTTGGCAATATTGTCCGCGCCGGCATAGATCAACTGCCAGAGGGCACTATACGAGCCCAGCAGATTATTCGGCGACGGGTAGTCCGTCGTGTTCGGCGCATCGTGCGTATAGGCACCCCACTGAACACTCCAGTTAATCGCCACGCCTGCGGAGGCGACGCTCGCCACCAGGGCCACGCCCAACATCGCTATCAGAATTTTTTTCATTTGTTTTCTCCTACTGTTTCTTTTTAAAGGGTTATTTCGTTTAATGGTTTAGGGCCATGTGTAGGGCTTCTCGGCATCCCACGTCGTTGCTCCGCCGGGAGCGCGCATTAGGAAGCCTTCGCCAGCCTGGACTTCATAGCCAGCTTCAGCTGGTCCCCAGCCTTTACCACTTTTCCCACCTGCATTCCAAGTTTGGGCATCCACATCCCAGAAATACACAAAGGTATCCACCGGCGCATTGGAAGCCAGAGCCGAGGTTCCGAATGTAAAGTCCACGGGATAGGGATTGGCCAAGGAGCCAAAGTTGTCGCTACCGGGAATGCCGCGAGAAAGTGTCGCATCCGATGGCACTTCACCCGTGATGGTCACGTCCACGTCTTCGGTAGAACCTACTTCGCTTTTCATTAAGAAGCCTTCTCCGGGCTGAAGTACATAACCTGCTTCTGCCGGCCCCCAGCCTTTGCCACTTTTCCCACCTGCATTCCAAGTTTGGGCAACAGAATCCCAAAAATACACAAACGTATTTACCGGCGCCTCCTCAGCGAGAGAGGTTTCACCGAAGACGATCTCGGTACTGCTCATGCTATCGAGCGGGATGCTCATGGCGACAAACTTACCGCCTGCGGGCAGGGTCTTTTTGATGTAGCCGACGGCATTCTGGCTCAGGACTTCCTGGGCAGACGCGGTGACAACGGCGGCGATTAACGCGGCGGCCATCACAATCCATAGTGTCTTCTTCATGATTGTTCTCCTGGTTTTCTTTTTTCTAAATCGGTCATTGGGGCTTGTCGAGGCTTCTTCCACTAGAGATGAAGATACGTGAAAGTACCTATAGGTGTCAATACTTAGTTTGGGAAATAAGCGCCATTTTCTTCATCAAGCACAAGTAATTGCGAAGGAGGCAGATAGGGGTGATTTTTCGTCTGATATCATCCATTACAGAAGATCTTTTCGCGAAAAAAGCGGATCCATTGGCGCCATTGGGCCCGTTTACGGACCTGATACGGCAAGAGGCGCGAGGCCGGCCAGCTCAGCATATGCATTTCAAAATCCAGGGCGGGGACAAAGGCGCTATCGAGCATCCAGGCGAACAAGAGACCGAAGAGGATGCCGCTCGGCAAAAAGGCGTCGGCCTTGACCACGGGGCGACGAAACCAGAGCGGGTCGGTTTTCAGGGGGGACATGCCGGCGGCCTTCAGAAAGGTCAGCAAGTCGGCCTCGGAGAGACCGCACCCGCGCTCGGCGGGGGGCCGCAGCCGAATCTCGTAGGCGCGGCAGAGGCCGTCGCCGACCTCCCGCCAGCGTTTTTCGGCCACATAGCGCCCCAGCAGCGATTCGCCCAGGGCCACAGCCAAATTGGCGTACAGGGCCGGCCGGGAGCGTTGCGTGGAGGTATGGAGCATGAGAGCGCGGGACTCGGGATCATAATAGCCCAGGACATTGTCCCACTGGCGACTGCGCCGCCAGTCGGCGTCGGCAACCACGCGGAGCCCGTCAAATCCGTTGAGCTGCTCGGGGCGGATATCCGGATAGGCCCACAAAAAGTCTTCGATGGCTGGGCGCACTGCCGGCGGTCGGACCGATTTGTGCGCCAGGGCCTCGCGGATGGCCGCCATGCGCGCGCTGGCGGCGACCCCGCGTTTCACCGGGCGCGCGGGCGTCGCCTGCCCGGCGGCCGCTACGCGGACCGTGCGGCGGGGAATGGGAGCCGTGCGCCCTGCCAGTGCGTCATAAATCGACCGCACGGCGGTCGCAAACCGCAGCGGATCATGATGAATCATGGCCTCCGGCTGGCCGCGGCCTTCGGCGAATAATCGGGCTTCGACCGCCAGGACCCCCAGCCGCGCCACTCGCGCCCGGTCCAGATGGATGGGGTGCTTGCCTTCGAGCGCGTAGTTGCGAATGATGCTGCCGGGCACCGGTTCCAGGCTTGAGGCCACCACCACATCGAAGAGCCCGGCGATGCCGCCGGCACAATTGCGCCCATAGGCCTCGATCAGCTCCGACACCCAAAACCCGCGGCTCTGTTCGCGGAATGAGCGGTCGGTTTCGCCCTCCTGAATCCATAGGTTGGCGCCCAGCAGTTTGATTGCGCGGCGGTTGGCGCGGATGGCGTCCACCACGCCCGGCGTCAGGAGCACCGGCAACATGCTGCTGTAGAGGCTGCCCGGCGCATAGATGATCAGTTCCGCCTGCCGCAATGCCGACAGCAGGGCCGGGTTGGCCCGGGGCGCCGCCGCAAACGAAATTTGTACCCGCTGAACGGCACAGCCGCGGCGCGCGCGCGCGGCGCGCGCCTGCCCGGTTGCGACGACCCCATTGGCATATTCCACCATCAAGGTCCCCGGCGCGGCGGTCACCGGATGCACCCGGCCGGGCGGTGCGCCAATCGCCCGGGCCACGGACGCGAGCCCCCGCTCCACTTCCGCCATCGTGGGGGCGCGGGGCGTCTGGATGGTGCGAAACATCGCCAAGGTCAGCAGCAGATTACCCAGGCAGTGGCCGGGCACGCGCACGGCGTCGATGACCCACGCCGGTGCCCCCTGCCCCCACGCCGCCAGGGCTGCGCGCAACTGCGGGGGGCAGCGCTGGCGCAGGGCAGGCGCCAGCACTCGCAGCGGGTCGCGCAGCAGCGCGCCGCTCGGTACGCGCGTTCCAAAGCGATGGTTAAAGACCTGCTGGATTATCGCCACCGCCGGCGAGGCCGCGCCATAGCGCTGGCTGAGGGCGTGGTGGTCCATCATCGCCACCAGCACCTTGCGCGTATCCCCGATGCCAATCATGGGCAGACGGCGCACCAGCTCGCCGGTCGAGCCGCCGTCATCCGTCGTGCACACGCCAGAAGTCAACTGCTGAAACGAGCGTTTTAGTCCGACCGGCGGCTCCTCGCCCCAGGCGGACAAGGCGGCATTACCGCCCAGCACCGTGGATAAGCCGGTTCCGCCGCCCAACACTACCACCCGGGCCGCGGCGGGCGCCTCCGGAAGCGCCTGCGGTGCTTCCGCCAGGCGCCGCAGTGCCAGCTCGACATCGTGCTCCAGTTGAGTCCGGATGTGCCGCCATGCGGCTCGTCGCGCCACGCTCATGCCCGCCCGGACCTACGACACCCAGAACACATCATTCATAAACTGCTCGAGAAAATGGGTCGTGTAGTCGCCGTGTAGAAAGCGTGCATCCGCCAGGAGGGCCTGGGCCACGGGCACCGTCGTGGCGGGCCCCACCATTTTGAATTCCGCCAGGGCGCGCGCCATCCGGGTCAGGGCCTCGTCGCGGGAGCGCCCGCGCGCGATGATCTTGCCGATCATGCTGTCATAGTGGGGAGGAATGACATAGCCGGAATAGACATGCGAATCCACCCGGATGCCCGGCCCCCCCGGGAAATGAACGGCGTCGACTCGCCCTGGGGAGGGCGTGAAATTTTTGTAAGGATTCTCGGCATTGATGCGCACTTCAACGGCATGGCCGCGCGGCTCGAAAGCGTGGGCGGGAAACGATAGCACCTCGCCCGCGGCGGCCCGGATTTGAAGCTGGACCAAATCCGCGCCGGTGACCTCTTCGGTGATCGGATGTTCGACCTGGATGCGCGTATTCATCTCCATGAAATAAAAGGCCTGCGCGTCCTCGTTCCACAGAAATTCGATGGTGGCGACATTGCGCAATTTGCACGCGTGCGCCGCCTTCACGGCCGCTTTCAGCAGCTTTTTGCGTCGGTCGGGCGTGAGGGCGGGGCTGGGCGTCTCCTCGAGCAATTTTTGATGTCGGCGCTGGATGGAGCAATCGCGCTCGCCCAACTGGTAGACATGGCCATGGTTATCGGCCACCAATTGGACTTCGATATGCCGCGCGCGCTCGACGAGCTTTTCGATATAGACATCGGCATTGCCAAACGCCCGCTCCGCTTCCGAGCTGGCGGCACTAAAGCCCTGCGCCAAACTCATATCGTTACGGGCAATGCGCATTCCCTTGCCCCCGCCACCCGCGACCGCCTTAATCAGGACCGGATAGCCCAGGGCCTTGGCAATCGTGAGCGCGTCATCCTTGGACGCCACTACGCCATCACTGCCCGGCGTCACCGGCACCCCCGCGCGGCGCATCATGTCGCGCGCCATGTTTTTGTCGCCCATGGTGCGGATATTGTCCGGCGAGGGCCCGATAAACGTGATACCGCAATCCTCGCAGATGTCCGCAAAGTGGGCATTTTCCGATAAAAAGCCAAACCCGGGATGGATCGCATCGACATCCGTTACCTCGGCGGCGCTGATGATATTGGAAATTTTGAGATAGCTTTCTGATGATGGCGCGGGGCCGATGCAGACCGCTTCGTCTGCCAATTGGACATGGAGGCATGATTCATCTGCCTGCGAATAGACCGCCACCGTGCGGATGCCCATTTCGCGGCATGCCCGGATCACGCGCACGGCAATCTCACCCCGGTTTGCAATCAGGATGCGCTTAAACATGGCGGTTTTAGCCCTTTTCAATCAGGAACATCGGCTGGCCGAACTGTACCGCGGATGCGTTTTCGAGCAAGATTTTCGTGATGACCCCGCTGGTTTCGGCCTTAATTTCGTTCATGACCTTCATCGCTTCAATAATACAGACCACCGTGTCCTTGTTGACCCGGCTGCCCACCGCGACAAAGGGGTCGGCATCCGGCGATGTCGCCCGATAAAAGGTCCCCACCAGCGGCGAGGGAATCGGCGTTAGCTCTTCTTCGGGCGGCGGGGGCGGGGCGGCCGGGGCCGGGGCCGGTGCCGGGGCCGGGGCCAGCGGCGCGGCCATCATCTGGCCGGGCTGTCCGCGCTTCAGCGATAGCTTGATATCTTTTTCTTCTATCGAAAATTCCCACAACTCATGCTCGCGCATCAGGTCGATCACCTCTTTGATCCGATCCATATCCATGGGCGGGCTCCTTGCCAGTAAGGGCTGCTGTATCTCGCCAGGTAAAACCGTTGACCTCTGCCTGGCCTATAGGAACAACTTCTACCCCATCCCCCCCCCGCCTGCCAACATCTTTGTTGCGCGATGGCTCGATGGGCGATGCGGGGGGCGGGGGGATTGGGGGCTGGGGGGCGGGGGGGGCGGGCAAGACTCAATATTCAATGTTCAATGTTCAATATTCAATGATCAAGTGGGGGATGGGCATTTGTAGGCCGGGGTTACATCCCCGGCGCCGGGATTTGGTCCGCGCCAGCCGTACAAGGCTGGCCTACAAGGGGAGGGAGGGATATCAATATTCAATATTCAATGTTCAATATTCAATGATCGAGTGGGAGCGCGGGGGCGGGGATTTTTGACAGGATTTACAGGATTTTCATCCACCGGGCTTGCCCCGGTGTGCTTAAGGTTGCGCAGCACTAATCGCTGCATGGCCAACCTAAACTATCCCCGGGACAAGCCCTGGGGATTTTCTACCCCTCAAAAAGGGGGGGGCGGTGGGTGAACAGCCGCGGCTCACCCGGAGGGTTCGCCCTACCCCAAGCCGGGGGGATGAAGGCACAAGCCCGGGGGATTTTCTACCCCTCAAAAGCTGCCCATCCACCGGGCTTGCCCCGGTGTGCTTAAGGTTGCGCAGCACTAATCGCTGCATGGCCAACCTAAACTATCCCCGGGACAAGCCCGGGGGATTTTCCACCCCTCAAAAGCTGCCCATCCACCGGGCTTGCCCCGGTGTGCTTAAGGTTGCGCAGCACTAATCGCTGCATGGCCAACCTAAACTATCCCCGGGACAAGCCCGGGGGATTTTCTACCCCTGCGGCTCACCCGGAGGGTTCGCCCTACCCTAAGCCGGGGGGATGAAGGGACAAGGCCGGGGGATTTTCTACCTCTCAAAAGCTGCCCATCCACCGGGCTTGCCCCGGTGTGCTTAAGGTTGCGCAGCACTAATCGCTGCATGGCCAACCTAAACTATCCCCGGGACAAGCCCGGGGGATTTTCCACCCCTCAAAAAGGGGGGGCGGTGGGTGAACAGCCGCGGCTCACCCGGAGGGTTCGCCCTACCCCAAGCCGGGGGATGAAGGCACAAGCCCGGGGGATTTTCCACCCCTCAAAAAAGGGGGGGCGGTGGGTGAACAGTTGCGGCTCACCCGGAGGGTTCGCCCTACCCCAAGCCGGGTGATGAAGGCACAAGCCCGGGGGATTTTCCGCCCCTCAAAAAGGGGGGGGCGGTGGGTGGACAGCTGCGGCTCACCCGGAGGGTTCGCCCTACCCCAAGCCGGGGGGATGAAGGCACAAGCCCGGGGGATTTTCCACCCCTCAAAAAGGGGGGGCGGTGGGTGAACAGCCGCGGCTCACCCGGAGGGTTCGCCCTACCCCAAGCCGGGGGGATGAAGGCACAAGCCCGGGGGATTTTCTACCCCTCAAAAAGACCCGGAGGGTTCGCCCTACCCCAAGCCGGGGGGATGAAGGCATCTCATGGGTGTTTAGTCGCCCACTTGATGAGCGGTTTGGATGCAACTGGCCAGGCATAGCGACGAAGCTGAGATGTTTCGACTCCGGCGCGGTGCGCCTGCGCTCAACATGACTGGCGTTTGTGCTGTGTGCGGGCGTGATTTTTCGGGCTTTGCTGCTGAGTGCGCGTTATCTATACTGCCTGCCATGAAGCCGCTCACGCGCGACAAGCTGGTCTATGGATTCACGTCCGAGCCGGGGCTGGTGGCCCTGGAACATACGCCCGGGGCGGAGGCCGATGCCATGACGCTGTTTCTGCGGCGCGAGGGACACCTCGGCACGCGGCAGGAGCCGTTCCGCCCCTTTCTATGGTTGACCAAGGCCGACTGGCTGAGCGCGTTCGATCCCGCGCCCGAGTTGGACCGCCTGGGCGGCGAGAATCCCTATGCCTGGCTGGCGCGCTTTCCGACCTGGGCCGTGCTCGAACGCGCCCTGGCCCACCTGCGTAAAACCACCGGGCGCACTGCCTCCGACCCCGCCGCCCCCTACTTCACTTTGCGCGACCCCGTCCAGCAGTTTCTGCTGGATACCGGGCGCACCTCCTTCCGCGACCTGCTCCTCGCCGATCTGCAGTTTCTCTTCGTCGATATCGAAACCGATTGCGCCGCCGAGCGCGACTTTTCCAATGCCGATCGCGAAGAAGACCGTATTCTCGCCATTGCGCTTTCCGACGGACAGGGCTGGGAACAGCTTCTGGATGGCCACGACCTTGATGAAAAGAAGATGCTGCAGGCCTTCGTGACGATCGTGCAGGAGCGCGACCCTGACCTTCTCGTCGGCCACAACCTCTTCAAGTTCGATCTGCCCTATATCACCACCCGCGCCAAACGCCACCGCGTCGCCCTTTCCCTCGGCCGCGACGGCAGCACCCCGAAGACCCACTCCTCGCGCTTCAATGCCGCCGAGCGCATGGTCACCTATCCGCGGACGCATATCTATGGCCGCCATGTGGTTGATACGTACCTGCTGGCGCTGATCTACGATGTCTCCCACCGGGCCATGCCCAGCCATACGCTGAAGGCCGTCGCCCGCCACCTGGGCGTGGCGGCGGCCGAGCGCACCTATCTCGAGGGCCGCGAGATCGCCCCCGCCTTCCGCAACCGCCCCGCCGCCTTTCGGCGCTATGCCCTCGATGACATCCGCGAAACGGCCGCCATCACCCCTATTTTGCTGGCCGCGCCCTACGCGCAGAGCCAACTGCTGCCGCTGCCGCTCGGGAGCGTCTGCGTGCGCGGTAATGCCGCCAAAATCGAGTCGCTGCTGCTGCGCGAATATCAGCGCGCCCACCACTCGCTGCCCGCCCCCTCCCCCGCGCGCTCGTTTGAAGGCGGCTATACCGATTTATTTTTCAGCGGCCTCGCCCGCAATGTGCATCACTGCGACGTTCGCTCGCTGTATCCATCCCTTTTGCTGCGCGCTGGGCGCAATCCGCGCTACGACAGCCTGGGCGTCTTTCTGCGCCTGCTCGACCATCTGCGCGGTTTTCGCGTCGATGCCAAGCAGCGCGCCCTCGATGAGGCTCTGCCCGCCGCCGTAGCCGCCCACTGGGATGCCCTGCAAACCTCCTTCAAAATCCTGATCAATTCCTTTTATGGCTATCTCGGGTTCTCGCAGGCGCGCTTCAATGATTTTGATCTGGCCGCCTCTGTCACCGCCGATGGCCGAGAGCTGCTCCGCGGCATGGTGGATCAACTCCGCGAACTCGGCGCCATGCCGATCGAAATTGATACCGACGGCATCTACTTCACCCCCCCCTCCGGGCTCGATGACAAGGCGATGAGCCGTTTTCGACAGGCGTTCCGCGCCCATCTGCCGGAGGGGATCGAGGTGGAATTCGATGGCCATTATCCCGCCATGTACTCCTACAAAATGAAAAATTACGCGCTGCTCGAGGCCGATGGCACGGTCCTCATCAAGGGCGCGGCCCTGAAATCGCGCGGGTTCGAGCCCTTCCTGCGCGATTTCATGCGCGACTGGCTGACCCTGACCCTCCAGGGGCGCGGCGACGACATCCCCGCCATGGTGGCCCGCCGCCGCGACGATATTCTCCAGCGCCGCCTCCCCATCACTCGTCTCGCCAAAACTGAAATGCTCTCCGACGCCCCCTCCACCTATCTCAAGAAGCGCGAGGCCGGGGGCAAGTCGCGTCAGGCCTCCTACGAGGTCGCGATCAACTCCGGACGCCTCTTCCAGGCCGGCGACGCCGTTTCCTATTATGTCACCGGCACCAAGAAGAATCTCCCGGTCCATGCCAACGCCAAGCTTGCGTCGCAGTTCGATCCCGATCAGCGCGACGAAAATGTCCCCTACTACCTCGGCAAACTTGACGCCCTGAGCAAAAAACTGGATGCTCACGCTCCGAAATCGCCCCCCCCCGACAGCGACCAACCGACCCTGTTTTGAAGAATGCAATGATGGAAGAATGGCATGATGAAAACTCGCACCCGCCCCTCTGACCTCCGCCCGCTACTGCCCCCCTCCCGCGCGGGGTTCACCCTCGTGGAGATTCTGGTGGTCATCGCCATCATGTCGCTGCTGGCGGGGGTGGTGCTGCTAAATATCGCTCCGCAACTGGGCATGGGCAAACAGGCCGCGGCCCAGGCGCAAATCCAGGTGCTCGCCTCAGGCGTCAGCACCTACCACATGGCCCATGGCGTCTATCCCACCCCCCAGCAGGGGCTCGAAGCCCTCGTCAAAAAACCGACGCGCGAGCCCATCCCCGCCAACTATCCCGAGGGCGGCTACCTCAACAGCCGTACCCTCCCCCTCGATCCCTGGAAACGACCCTTTATCTATCTCTGCCCCGGTCTCCAAAACGAACCCTTCGAAATTCTCTCCTACGGAGCCGATGGCGAACCCGGCGGCAGCGGCGGCAACGCCGATCTCTCTTCCGCCCACGCTGATTAGTGGTTGGTGGTTGGTGGTTGGTCGTTATTGGTCGATCCAACTCCATCCGTAATCATCTGCTTGCCCGGCGTAGCCTTGGCGAAGGTGGGTATCATCGGTGGTGGCTAATCCCTCTGTGAATCTCTGGGGTCCTCTGTGGTTAAAGCGGTAGGGCGACTTGGCCCAAGTCGCCGGGATCGAAAAGTTCGGCGGGTTGGGCCAACCCGCCCTACCCGGGCGCACAGGTGCCTGTTTCGCACCTTTCGTGGGGCACATCTAGACGGCATCTCAATCGGTTATTGCTCTAGCCAGAGATCAGATGCTTGCCCCGCGTCGCCTTGGCGAAGGTGGGTATCATCCGTGGTGGCTGTTGGTTGAACGCGGGCGGACGGAGCCTGCCCCTCCGGGAAAATACTCGCCACTCCCAACTCCGCACTCACGACCCCCTCTTCCCTTGCATGAGTTCTTGAGTTCAAATTTATTCCTAGAGCATTTTAAGATATTGCATAACCATGTTCCGCTAACAGCCGCGGCTCACCCGGAGGGTTCGCCCTACCAACGGCGTTCAATGCCGGCCACGGCAGGGCGAGGCGTCCCTGCCAAGCCAGGCTTTTTTGAGCTCTAATACCGGCTACAGAATAGCAAAAACGGCTCTAGCCTGCATTATTCATCAACATGGATGAAAACGCCGTACCATAATGCAGCGTAGTTTGATATGGACAACCGCACAAAAACTCAGTTTTCATCCATGTTGACCAAGGGCGCGACGATTCCAGCCCATCTGCTTTGTTGCGCGGGGGTTCGCAGTATGCCTATACGGCTTCACCCCGCGCGTCGCGCATCTGGGCCGGACTTGTCGCGTGAATAATCCAGGCTAGCTCCCCCCGCCTTCTCTTTCGCGTTTCCCAAATGAAACAGGCCGGCCCCCGGGGGCCGGCCTTTGGCGCAGCAAACCGCCGTTTACTTCCCAACCCGCGCAAATGGGACGGTGAAGATGTCGGCGTCGCTCCATTCAAACGACGAGTTATAGCTTTCGACCCCCGGGGTATCCAGGGTGGTTTCGTCGTGGGGGATACTGTCCATGGCGGATTCCGATCCGGCGCCGAGCATGACGCCGATGCCCGCACCTGAATCCAGTTGCGCGGCCGTGACCTCCAGATAACTCAGGGGGATGCTCATCTCATAGAAGCTGTCGCGACTGGTGTCGTGGCCTTGAGTCAGAAAATCACGGGTGGGCGCGCCCGCGTCGTGGCGGTTGTCGGCATCATCCACCCCCCAGAGGCTGTCGGCACCGCAGACGGCCCCCTGGGCGACCGTGATACCCGCCGCCGCAATCAGGTTGTAGTTCGTGCCGCCGTCATCGAGGGCGAAGGCGCCATCGACGGCCCGCGAGATATAGCCCTGCCAGAGGCTGCCCGCGAGATAGATCTGGTAGTTGGGCTTATTCGGGCCGGCCCAGGTGTTCTTCTTGCCCCAGACATCGGTGGTGGCACCTTGCCCGGTGATGGTATCGAGCACCAGCCATTGCAGAATGCCATCGTTGTTGCCGATTTTGCCGCTGCCGGCACCACCGGCGTTGGCCGGATCGATGATGTCGGTGACATCCACAAACTGCCAGGCCAGATACAGGTTATCGTCGTCCCACGCGGCCCACAGGTGGGTGGCGTCGATCGGCGGCTCGTGCATGGTCCAGTTGTCGCCCAAGCTGCGCGGATCATCGTTGGCCATGTCAATTGCGATCAGGTGGTTGGTCGTCCACTCGGACGGGCTGCCATCGATGGTCATGGTCTGGCGCTTGCCAAAGCTGGGGTTGGTTGAATAGGGCTTCTCGCCGCCTTGGGTCGGCGGGGCCACGGGGCCAATTGTGACGGAGTAGTTGGCACCGCCATTGTTGTCCCAGATTTCGTTACCGAACGCATCGGACATCACGATGGCGAATTGCACCACGTCGCCCGTGTTGAGGATGCCAAGGTCATTGTTCCACCAGTCGCCGTTTACCCAATCGGGAATGCGTTCCATCGCGATCAACGGCCATGCGTTGGTATCGCCCTGCACGGGATTAACCGCATAGATGATGTGGGCGCTGACGGTCGAACCTTCCGGATAGCCGGCGGCATTGATGAACACCTGGTTGTCATCGCTGACCCAGTGGTGAGTGCCGCCGACGCTCGTCAGTTCGAGTTGAGCGGCATCGGTATAGGTATAGCCGTAGGCCCGGTTGGCGGTCGCACCGTGGGCGGTTTCCCCGTACAGCGTCAGCAGCGCGGTTTGCTCGTTCGTCCAGCCCGCACCGATGGTGACGACCTGCCCGTTGGTGAAGGCGGCCGGTGGGCTGCCCGCAAGTGCATAGGTCGCCGTGATCACGTTGTCGCCGGATACATTCAGCGTCACGGCCACACCGGCAGCGTTGGTGAAGGTCGTACTGCTGGGCGTGGCGCTGACCGTCACGGTTTCAGTCTCGCCCGCCTCATCATAAAACCGGACGCGATAGAAGCCGGCGGGGTCGGTGTTGATCTCGATGGCCTGCCCCACCTCCACGCCCGGCCCGATGTCCCCAAATGGCAGGAAGAGGTTGCTGGTGTACTGTACGCGGTAGCGGCGGCCACCTTCCGGCGCGTCAAACGTGAAGGCACTGGTGGTGCCCGGTTCCATCAGGAAGGCGGGCAGGGTGTCGTCATCCGGATCGAGGTCCATCAAATAGGATTCGAGGTAGGTGTAGCCATTGGGTGCCAGGGCCGCCCCAGACGTTGAGGGATCACGCCCGTGTCCGGCCAGCCACGCGTCCGGCACGCCATCGCCATTGCTGTCGGTCACCGGTTCCTGACGCGTGATGGTGACCTGCGCGCTCAGGGTTTCGCCTGCGCCCGGCCCTGTCAGGGTCAGGTCGTCCACATACATCTGGCGATGATCTTCTTGCCCCGGCGGCTCCAGCAGGCGAGTCGCGCCATTGAAGTAGAACTTGAAGCGGGTGGGCGCACCCGGCGCCACGCTGCGGGTCTGGTCGTAGGTTTCCACGCCATCACGGCCGGTGCCCCAGATACGCAAGCTGCCATCGCCTGTATACTCGACGTTCAACGCCATGGCCTGCGCGCCGTAGTTGGTGAACATGGCACCGCCGTTGAGCATGATGCTGGCACTGTTCCCCATCGAGAGATTGGCCAGTTCGGTGTCGCCAGCGAACAGGACAAAGCCGCGGTACGAGGTTTCCTCATCGCTGTCGAAATTCAGCCCCAGTTTGAAACTGAAGGTCGATCCGACGGTCATGGCACTGCTAAAGCTGCGCAAGACTTCGGCATTGGCACCGACGCCAGCCGGGTTGGCGTAGAACCCGAACGCGTTGGTGCCCATACCAGAAATGCCCGCCCCCGTCGGATCGCCGATGAAGCTGCCGGCCCACGAGTTCGTTCCGTTTTGTGCGTGGTTGAACGACCACGCCCCAAAGCCGCTGCCCAGGTTCGAGCCATCGGACCAGCCACTGCCGTAGTTGTCGGCGCGATCCTGCTGAGTGTCTGTCCCGCCGCCCGCGGTTTCGCCAAAGACACTGATCACGTTGGCGCCCACACCCAGGGGGATGTCCGCAATCGTCCAGGGCGTTGCGGCGGGGATGGTTCCCGACGCCCCGGTCAGCGCGTTGGTCCAGCGCAGGTTGCCGGTAGTCACGGCGCTGGCCGTGCCCGCCAGCGTGGTCGTGGCGATGCCGTTGGCCACGGCGGTGCTGCCCGCTGGAGTCGTGATCGCCAGGCCCGCGCCGCGAATTGTCACTTGGAAAACCAGCCCGCCGTTGTCGGCCACAATCGTTTCTTCGCCGTCTGTGGCCGTAATGAAATAGCGCACCACGGTTCCCTCGGCAAACGTGCCGAGGGTCGCGTTGTACCAGGCACCGCCGCTGGAGCCCCACTCCGGATTCAGCGTCATGGCATTGGTGGTCCACGTGCTGCCGTCCGAACTGACTACGACGCTCACGTTGGACACGCTGCCGGCTGGGCCGACCTCCGTATCCACGTAGACTTCGGTCGCAAACGTCGCCGAGCCGTCTTCGGGATAATTCTTCGTGCCGCGAATCCACAGGCCGCTTTCCAAGCCCTGGGCAACGGTAAAGCGGTAGTTTTGCCCATTGTTGTTGTCTACGGCTTCGGTGTCTTCCGTCCCCTGGACCTGGATGAAATACTGGACGGCCGTGTCCGCCGGCAGCAAGCCCAGCGTCGCGTTGTACCAGGCGCCGCCTTCGCTGCTCCATTCCGTGTTGAGCGTCATCGCCATCGGCGTTTCCCAGGTCGCGCCGCCATCGAGGCTATAGCCCAGCAGCACATTGGTCACGGTGCTGGCCGGTCCCGCCTCGGCATTGATGTAGATCGCTGTGTCGGATGTCACCTCGCCCGCGGCCGGATAGGTGTGCGTGCCGCGCGCCCACAGCGTCGGCGCGGCTACCCCCGCCACATAAATCTTGGTTTCTTTGGCGCTCAGGCTGATGGACAGTTTGCCGTCGCTGACGGTGAGCGAGTCCGCCGGGTTCAGTGCGTTGACGAATTCCGTGCCGTTGGGCTTGCTTACCTGCGGATCCAAGGATTTGTTGCCGTCCTGGAGATTGATGGCCACCAAGGCTTCCTCCTCGTCATAGACGCGGCTGAAGGCATAGGCCCCATCAACATAGCGCTCCTGCAACGACCCGCGCGTCAGACTCAGATGAGTGGCCCGCGCCGCGTTCAACGCGGCGATATGCTGATAGAGCGGCGCGTCGGTCGCGGCCAGCTTATTGCCCTGCGCGGGGCCGGGCTGGAACCCCTTGTCGAACATGGTCTCACGCTGCCAGTCGCCGTCATCAGGATTGTCCTCCGTTTTGTTGCTGCCGTTGTAGTGCCCGCCTTGGTCGAAGGCGTGCTCGGTGCCGTAATACAGGCACGGCACCGGGGTGGCCAGATAGAGAAAACTCAGCGCCGGACGCAAGGTGTAGACGTCGTTGCCCGTATCGCCACCATTCATCAGGGCAATACGGTTTAGATCGTGGTTGTCAATAAAGGCCACCAGCCGGTCGGCCCCTTCGCCATACTGGCCCTTGTTATTGAGCTGCTGGGTGAGCTGCCCCGCCCAGCCATTGTCCACGAACACGTTTTTGATCGTCTGGCTCAGGGGGAAGAACAGGGCAGAATTGTACGAGTAGCCCGCGTCCTTGCACCAACTGGCCAGCGCGTTGTTGTCGTAGGAAAACAGCTCGCCAAAGAGGATAAAATCATTTTTGCCGCGGTAGGCCGCGTGCTTGCGCATGTCATCGGCCCATTGCTTGTTCCAGTTGTACTCCATGTGCTTGATGGCATCCACGCGGAAGCCATCGCAGTCCGTCGCATCGATCAGGTTTTTGAAGGCCTTGGTGAGGATGGCCTGCACCGCGGGATCTTCCGTCTTCAGGTCGTCGGTGCCCTTGAATTGACCCCACAGATTTTCCGGGGAGCTGTCCCAGTTGTTGATGGTGCCGTTGTTGTGGAAATAGGCCAGGTTGTCGAACGGCGCGGGATGTTTGTTGTTCTGGTCCCACCAGTCGAAGGTGCTGTTGCCATTGGCAAAGTACTGCTTATCGTCCTGCTGATTGTTGCCCCACAGCCCGTTTTTGTCGCACATGTGGTTCGGTGCCACGTCGAGGATCACATAGATTCCGGCCGCATGGAGCGCGTCGATCAGCTCCTTGAGGTCCTGGAACGTGCCCATCGCCGGGTCGCACTTGAAGAAATTTTCCGGGTGGTACTGGTGATAGGGCGTATAATTCAGATCCTTGCCCTGGTCGTTCATCTGGACGCCGGACATCCAGACCGCTTTTACGCCCATGCCGGTCAGGTAGCCGATGTTCTGTTGCATCCCCTTCCAGTCGCCGCCGTGATGGAAATTGCGATTTTGCGGAAAGGCCTTGCCTTCGGTCTTCCAGCCCGGCTTATAGCCCGCCAACTGGTCGGTGCCAGAGTCCGCGAAGCGATCCGTGAACAACTGGTATATGTTGATGTCGCGCCAGTCCGCCGGACTCGGTGTGTAGGTGAAATCTACTTCCGCCTCGCGCGTCTTGAGCCCGTAGGTTGCGTCATTCACCCCCCAATCCCCGATGCCCGCTTCCTCCGCCCAGACACCCGGCACCACCGCCAGACCAACCAACACACTCGCCAACCACACGCACTGCTTCATAGACTTCATCGCGGGACTCCTCGGGATTTATTTCGTCTTGGCACCGTCATCAATCTCAGAATGCTAAAACGTTACACCCAGCAGACAATATTCCGCAAGCAAATTCATTCAGCTGCCAGGCCCCTTTTCGGCATGATCAGACATGACTTTCATGAATAATCGTGTTTTACCCCCACGGTTCCATACGAGAACATTAACAACTCCTTACGTAGTTTTTATCTACAGAGTTAATTAACTCTGTGGGTCAAAATGAAGCATTATAAGGGGAATTTAGCGAATATTGAGTAACTAGCTTCCACACACTTAATTAACTCTGTAAAATTTATGCCCATAAAAAATGGTGCTTTTGGCGATTTTTCCACGCTATGGAAAACGTGTATAGGACCTCGTCAGGGGGTGATCCTGCCCCCCCCCCTTCCCCGATCCGGCGTGCCTGGTGGCTATCATCCCGACTTGTCAAGGGATCTCGGTTTGGATGCAATCGGCCAGGCATAGCGAGGAAACCGAGATGTTTCGACTCCGGCGCGGTGCGCCTCCGCTCAACATGACTGGCGTTTGTGCTATAGCGCGGATGCGCCCGGGGGCTGGAGGGCAGCCATTTTTGACAGGATTTACAGGATTTTCATCCACCGGGCTTGCCCCGGTGTGCTTAAGGTTGCGCAGCACTAATCGCTGCATGGCCAACCTAAACTATCCCCGGGACAAGCCCGGGGGATTTTCTACCCTTCAAAAAAGAGGGGGCGGTGGGTGAACAGCCGCGGCTCACCCGGAGGGTTCGCCCTACCCCAAGCCGGGGGATGAAGGCATCTCATTGGTGTGTATTTGTGTGCATTTGTGGTTGCTTTTCCGTCGCCAACTTGATGAGCGGTTTGGGGCATAAAAATCCCCATCCGCGAAATCCGTAGCTTCTTTTCTGACTTTTTTTTCTTCCGATTGGGCGTGCCTGGTGGCTGTCATCCCGAGCTTGTCGAGGGATCTCGGTTTGGATGCAATCGGCCAGGCATAGCAGCGAAGCTGAGATGTTTCGACTCCGGCGCGGTGCGCCTCCGCTCAACATGACTGGCGTTTGTGCTATAGCGCGGATGCGCCCGGCGGCTGGGGGGCAGCCATTTTTGACAGGATTTACAGGATTTTCATCCACCGGGCTTGCCCCGGTGTGCTTAAGGTTGCGCAGCACTAATCGCTGCATGGCCAACCTAAACTATCCCCGGGACAAGCCCGGGGGATTTTCCGCCCCTCAAAAAGGGGGGGGCGGTGGGTGAACAGCTGCGGCTCACCCGGAGGGTTCGCCCTACCCCAAGCCGGGGGATGAAGGGACAAGCCCGGGGGATTTTCTACCCCTCAAAAAGGGGGGGGGCGGTGGGTGAACAGCTGCGGCTCACGCGGAGGGTTCGCCCTACCCCAAGCCGGGGGATGAAGGCACAAGCCCGGGGGATTTTCTGCCCCTCTGAAAAAATCTTTTTCTCATTGGTGTGTATTTGATTTTATTGCTCCTTGGTGTAGCTTTTCCTACATCTGGCGCGACCACACGGGTCTCGTCGCTCAAAGGAACATATCACCATGAAAATAGTACAGACTACTGTCGCCTTTTTCGCCTTACTGGCTGTTGCGGCTCACGCCACCGAGGGCGTCAACCTCATCGGTATCGGCCCCCGACAACAGGGAACCGCAGGCGCGGGCGTCGCCTCCGCCCAGGATTCGACCTGGCTCATTCTCAATCCGGCCGGCCTGACCGACCTCGACCGCGGGGTCGATGCCTCATTTCAACTGTTCGGCCCCTCCCGCTCCGTCAATTCCACCGCCAATCCCGCCGTCAGCAGACAAAAGGACGACTCCCCGTTCTTCATCCCGTCGCTCAGCGCAACCTTCAGTCCGAACCAAGACCAAAAGAGCACCTTTGGTGTCGGGCTTTACGGTTCCAGCGGCATGGGCGTCGATTACGACCAGCCCCGGGTCGGCTTCTCCGAGGGCGATACGCGCACCGAACTCTCCATCGCCAAGCTCACCGCCACGTTTGCCCGCTCGTTCGATAACGGCTTCAGCATCGGGGCCGGCCCCATTGTCGTTATGGGCCTCTTCCGCACCGATATGGAAACCTCCCAGACCGGCCCGCCCTCGGCCCCCTCCCCTGATTCCTGGGATCCCGCCGTTGGCCTCGGGGCCATCGTCGGCGTGAATCAGAAAATCACCGATTGCCTCCGCATCGGTGCCAGTTACACCTCCGAACAATTCATGGAAGACTACGACGATTATTCCACGCTGTTCGCCGACTCGCTCAATCTGCCGCAACAACTCACCGCCGGCGTGGCCTTCCAGGTGCTGGAATCCCTTGAAGTCGTCGCAGACTACCGCTGGATCGGCTGGGGTCAGCTCGACACCTTCGGCGACCAATTTGGTTGGGAAGACCAGCACATCGCCAAGGTGGGTGCCACCTGGAACGCCAGCGAACACCTCACTCTGCGCGCCGGTGTCTCGCACGGCAATTCCCCCATCGGGGCCGAGGATGTCTTCCCCAATGCTCTATTCCCGGCCATCATGGAAACCCACCTGACCACCGGCGCTTCCTGGCAATTTGGCGACTGGGCGCTGCACGTCGCCTATGTGCATGCCCTCGAAGAAGACCTGACCGCCAGCGGCCCGCCCGAGGCCGGCGGCGGCACCACCATCCGGATGGTCCAAAACAGCGCCACCCTCGGGGCCAGTTGGACCTTTTAGAGCAAATTTTAGAACACCGTAGCCGCTTCTAATCCCCCGACGGGGTCGTCGGGGGCTCCAAGGGCTTAGATTCATTAGCTCTTTGGAGTCGGCACGACCTCGTGCCGGTCTTGCTCAACGGCTATAGCATATACGAAAATGCTCTAATCTGGGTTTCGTTTTGCGGGTCGGCCCCCATCCGTAATCCGGCGGCTGCCCGCAACGCGGCGACCAGCGGCACCACGCCAATGCCACTCCTGCGCATCGGGGCTCAGGCGTTGCGGTCGATGCTGTAGCGGGTCAACTCGGCAAATACCGCACGTGCGGCGGCGGCGCACGCTCCCGGCGGCGCGTCCATGTGGGCGATATGCGCGGAGGCCTCCTGCGCATACCGCGTCATGGTGTCGCGTAGTTTCGCGCGCGCGCCGGTCTGCTCCATCGCCTCCCGAACAAAGCGACACCCGGCCTCGTCGAGATTGGCAGCACCAAAAATCTGTTGGAGGTCCGCGCGCAATGGGTCGGCGGCGGCCGCGAAAAGAAAATGGCGCAACAGCGTCTTTTTGTTCTCCCGGATATCGGACCCCGCGCGCTTGCCCAGTTGGTCCGTCTCGCCAAAAATACCCAGTTCATCATCCTTGAGTTGAAAGACGACGCCGAGTGTTTCGCCCGCTTGTTCGAGGGCCTTGAGAGGCTCGGGCGGGGTGTTGGCCAGCATGGCACCGACCATCAGCGGCATGGCAAAGGTATAGCGGCCGGTTTTATAGCGATAGAGCCGCAGGATATGCTCCGGACTGGGATCGGCCCCGCCCCCCCCCGCCCCATTCTGTACATCCTGCATCTGCGCCACGCCCACCCAGCACAATTCCTCCCCTGAAAATGCCGTGACTCGTCGGGCGCGGTCCTGCGCCTCCGGCGGCAGGGGCAGCGCGGCTAACATGTGAAAGCCCAGGAAGAATGCGATATCGCCCGCGCACATTCCCAGCGACAGCCCATGATGGGCCGGGTCGGCGGTTGCGTCTTTCAACGCGTCTTGTTCATATTGCGTATGAACCGTGCCCCCCCCCCGGCGCAGCGTATCGCGGTCCATGATGTCGTCATGAATCAGCAGCCCGGCCTGGAAGAATTCCATGGCGGCACCGGCGCGGTCCAGGACGCGGACCATCGCGGCATCCGGCGCTTCGGTTGCGCACAGCTCATATCCCAGCCGCACCAACATTCCGCGGATCATCTTGCCCGACTGCGCATAGGCATTCAGCCGCGACGCCCATTGCTCGCCCATCGGACTGACCGCCGCCAGCCGCGGAGAAAATTCAGTGAGGCTATCGCGAATGGCCTGGGCCACGCCCGGCCGTCCCTGCTGGAAATAGGTAAGCATGGTGGCAGAGTAGCCTAAGCGGGATGATTCATCAACGCGGATGATATTCCCGTTCGTGATGGCCTCGTTGGGTGGCGGCGATGGGGCGCCATGATGTTCGCTTGACCGCGCCCCGGTTACGGGTAACGATACCCTTCAAGGAGAACTGCCCATGAATGTTGCCATACTCGGCGCCAGTAACAAACCCGCCCGCTACAGCCACCAGGCCGTGCTTCTGCTGGCCGAAAAGGGACACACGGTATTTCCCGTGCATCCCGCCCTATCGGACATCGACGGCCACCGCATTTACAAGACCTTGGCGGATATCCCGGATCCTCTGGACACCCTCACGCTCTACGTTGCGCCAATCCATTCCACCGGCATGACCGACGCGATCCTGGCCGCCCGCCCCCGCCGCGTCATTTTCAACCCCGGCACCGAGAACCCTGAATTGGAAAATCCGCTTTCGGCCGCCGGCATTGAGGTGGTTCGCGCCTGCACCCTCGTCATGCTGCGTACCGGCCAATTCGCCCCCTGACCCCCTCCTGTTGTTTGGCGAATGAAGCGCGGCGCTAGTTCTGAACGCGCGCGCTGAGCACGCGCTCGGCCATGAGGCGTGTCGCGCCAGCCCGACGGGCAATTAAATCTGCGGCCGCCGTTCCTAGTCGCCGCCGTTCCGGGGCATCGGCCAGCAACCGCAGCACCGCCCTCTGGAGTTCGGCGGCATCGGCCACCTGCCGCCAGGCATCCGCCTCTGTAAAATCCTGCGCAATGGCCGGAAAGTTCTCCATGTGCGGCCCCACGATGACGGGCTTGCCATCCTTGGCGGGCTCAATGGGATTTTGGCCCCCGGTCTGGGTCAGGCTCTTGCCGACAAAGACCACATCTGCGGCGGCATAGAATCCGCGCAGTTCGCCAGTAGTATCCACCAGCAAGACATCGGGGCGCTTGGCCGGCGCCGGGGCGTCATCGGGGACCATGCTACGCTGGACGACGGACAGTCCGCGGTCGCGCAACACCGCCAGGACCGCCTCGCGCCGTTCCGCGTGGCGCGGCACCAGCACCAGCATCAGCCGCGGATGCTGCGCCCGGGCCGCTGGCAGCAAATCGGCCAGCACCGCTTCCTCGCCCTCCCAGGTCGAGCCGCCCACCAGTACCGGATCGCCAGGCTGCACCCCAATCCTGGCGAGCACGGCACGGGCGCGGGCGCCGGCGGTCGGGGGCGTCGCGGCAATATCATATTTGGCGCTGCCCGTGATCTCGACCTTATCGGCGGGCGCGCCGAGCGTCAGCAGTCGGTCGCGATCGGCGGCGCTTTGCACACAGAACCCATGAATTCGCGGCAACAGATCGCGAGTAATGAAGCGAATCCGGCAATAGCCACGGAACGAATGCTCCGAAATCCGGCCATTGATCATCACGGTGGGGATGCCCTGCTTACGAGCGCCGCGAATCAGGTTGGGCCACATCTCATTCTCGACCAGCACCACGGCCGAGGGACGAATCCGCCGCAGCACCCGCGGCATGACCCAGGGCACATCGAGGGGAAAGTATAACGTCACATCGGGGGCACGCACTTTTTTCAGCGCCAGGGCATGACCGGTCGAGGTGTTGGTGGTCAAGACGAAGCGGGCCTCAGGATCGCGACGGCGGACCTCCTCCATGAAGGACAACGCCACGGCCAGTTCCCCCACGCTGACCGCCTGAATCCAGATCGGACGCCCCGGCGCATCGAGCAACGCGGCATCCTCCGACCGGTAGCGCCCAAACCGTTGGGCAAAATCGCGGGCATAGCCACCGCGCCGCACCATCCGCCAGATAAAGTGGGGCAGCAGCAGGGCAAACGCGAACGGAAAAACGAGATTATATATCCACCAAATCACGGCATGATTCCCTTGTTCATTTGCAGAATCGGCAGCAGGACGGCCAGGGCAATCAGCGTGACGAATAGGCCCAGCATCAGCGTCATGCCGATTTCCAGCAGCAGCATACCGCGGGTCGCCAGGCGGTCCCACCCCTGTTGGAAGCGCTGGGCAGCATTCTCGAGCAATCCCGGTAGATTTCCCCCGGCCTCGCCCGCCTGCACCCACGCCGCCAGCGAGGGATGCAGGGGGCGAATGCCCCGAATCACGTCCACCAGCGGTTTGCCTTCACCCATGGCCGCCGTCTCGCGCTCCGCACAATCGGCCAGCCAGGGGCTGCCCGAGGCGCGCCCGGCCATGGGCACACTTTCAATCAATCCCACGCCGCGTTCGAGCAATAGGCCCAGGACACGCACAAACCGCAGGCTCGCGAGATTACGCCGGCCGCCACCAATCAGCGGCAAGGCAAACAAGCGGCGATCCAAGCGGATACGTAAGTCGGCATCGGCACGCAGGCGCCGTCGAAGAACGGTTGCGCCCACCCCCACCGCGACCACGCTCAGCAGCAGGAGCAGCCCCATCGCGCGCCCCCCGGCCAGCATCAGCTTGGTCAGCATGGGCAATTCCAGGCTGGTTTCGGCAAACAGACGCTGCACCATCGGCAGCAGCAGCAGCAATACCACCGCGCCAATTCCCAGGGCCAGCACGACCACAATGCACGGATAGAGCAATGCCGTCATCAGCTTTTCGCGCAGCTTTTCCTGCTCTTCGAGAAAGCCCGCCAGCCGGTTGAGCGCCTCGCTCATGCCGCCCGTGCGCTCACCCACTTCGATGACTGCGCGTTCAAAGGGCGTCACCCGGCTGGAGATATCGGTCAACGCCACGCTCAGCGGACTCCCCTCGCGCACGGCATCGCGCACGGCTGCCAGGCGCGTTTGGGCGCGGTCCAGTTCGGGTGCCTGTAAAATGGTATCGAGCGCCGGCACCAATGCCACCCCCGACCCGAGCAGGGCCGCCAACTCCCGGTAAAACATCGTACGGATTTCCGCTGAAAACGCGGCAGCCCGGGATGCCCGGCGCGCCGCATCACCGCCCGCGGCCCGGATGGTTTCGGGCAGGATGCCACGGCCCGCCAACTGCTTGCGTGCATCCTTGAGGTCCTGTGCTTCGATCAGCCCGGCATGGGATTTCCCTGCCGCGTCATAGCCTTTATATTCGAAGGTCGTCATGGCGGAAGGTCCAGATTACTCCCGACGCGCGCCGGCGGACCGGAGCACTTCGGCAACCGAGGTGACGCCGGCCAGCACCTTATCGGCGCCGTCGGCCAGCATGGTGCGGGACCCGGCCTCCGTCGCCAGCCGCCGCAGTTCCGCGGTGGGCACGCCCGTACGAATGGCTTCTGCCATCGGGGGCGTCACCGCCAGCAATTCATAAATACCGGTCCGCCCCTTGTAGCCGCCGAGACAGTCGGAACACCCCGCGGGGGTTGCCGCCCAGGCGGACCGTCCCGCCAAGGCGGGCTGCTCCAGCCAGGCCGCTTCATCCGCCGACAGCGCGACCTCGTGGCGGCAATTCGGGCAGAGGCAACGGACCAGGCGCTGCGCCAGGACGGCGCGTCCCGCCGCCGCCAGCAAATAGGGCGGAATCCCCATGTCCACCAGGCGCGTCACGGCACCCGTCGCATCGTTGGTGTGCAACGTCGTGAATACCAGATGCCCGGTCAGCGACGCCCGCACCACAATCTCGGCGGTTTCGAGGTCGCGGGTCTCCCCCACCAGCACCACATCCGGGTCCTGGCGCAGGATATGGCGCAACCCGCGCGCAAACGTCAGGCCAATCTTCGGATGCACCTGAATCTGGCCGATATTCGGCAACTGGTATTCGATCGGGTCCTCGATGGTCAGGACATTGAGATGCGCCGTATCGAGTTCGCCCAGGGCGGCATAGAGCGTGGTGGTTTTGCCGCTGCCGGTCGGCCCCGTGACCAGCACAATACCGTGGGGTTCGCGCAATATCCCGCGGAACTGCGCCAGCATGGCGGGAGCCATGCCCAGCTCATTGAGCGAGTAGCGGGTGGACTCGCGGTGCAGCAGGCGCAACACAATGCGCTCGCCCTCGGCCACCGGCACACTGGAGACACGCACATCGATTTCGCGGGCCCCCACCCGCACCCGCGCCACGCCATCCTGCGGCAAGCGCTTTTCGGCCAGGTCCAGGCGGGCCATCACCTTGAGCCGCGCAACCAGCGCGCCTTCGAGATGCCGCGGCGGGGCCGGTTGCGAATAGAGCAGACCATCGATCCGATAGCGCACCCCCAGCGCATGGGCAAAGGGTTCAATATGGATATCGGAGGCGCCGCGCTTGACGGCTTCCAACAGGATAAGATTGACGTATTGGGCCACTGGCGCATCGGCGCTGCCCGCCAGCAGGTCATCGGTTTCGCGGCGCGGCGGCGCCTCCGCTTCCGTGCCGTCGCGCTGCGGCGGCGCGGGTGCCCCGGCCCGGCGAAAGTAACAGCGGTCAATCGCGCGTTGAATTTCGGGGGCGGGGGCCACCATCCACTCCGCCTCCACGCCCAGCAGTAAGGCTAAATCCTCATAGGCCTGGAACGCGGTCTGCGGCGATCCCACCAAGAGCACCTGACCCTCGCGGCGAATGGGCACCACCACATGGCGGCGGACCCAATCCACCGGGACCGGCTCGATCAAGAGCGGGTCCAGCCACTCTTCGTCGATGAGATCCAGTGTCGGAATGCCTGGCAAGGCCTCGCTCATGGCGCGCGTTTCGCCTTTGCTTTTTTCTTGGCGACGCGGCGGGCCTTTTCGGCGGCTTCGCGCTGGGCCGCTGCTTCCGCGGTAGGCGAGGGCTCATTCAATGTCTCGGCGGCACCCGACAAGCTGGCTGCACGTTCGAGGCGAGCCTTTTCCTTCTCGGCCATTTGCATATCCGTCACGATGCGGGGCGTCACGAATATCAGCAAGTTGGTTCGTTTCTTCACGGTGGTGGTGGAGCGGAACAAGGCCCCCAGCAACGGAATATCGCCCAGCAGCGGCACTTTCGTGCGCAACTGGCTCGTATCCTCGCGAATGAGACCGCTGAGAATGACTGTGGCCCGGTCGGGAACCGTCACCGTGGTCTTCACCTCGCGCTTGGCAATCGTCGGTGTATAGCGCAGAGCTTCGCTGCTCTCTTCCACCACCGATTCGATGCTCGGATTCAGCTCCAGGCGGATTTCCCGGTCGGGATTCACCTGGGGCGTCAGCTTCAGTTTGATCCCGACATCCAGGCGCTCGATGTTTTGGATAAAATCGCGATCCGATCCCGACCCCTCGACCGACGATTTCAGGATAGGAATATTCTCCACAACGCTGACAGCCGCCTCGAGATTGTTCTGCGCCCACAGGGGGATGTTCGATAAAATCTTCAAATCCCGGTCGCGGGCAACGGCCTTGAGGTACATGGGAATTTGGTTATATTCCGTGCCATCGGGCCCGGTGAAGGTGCCGCTGATGATTCCCAGGGCCAGGCCCTGGGGGAAACTGCCTTCGGTCAACAGCCCCATCATCGAATCGCTATCGCCATAGCGGGTGCGTCCGAATCCGCCCGTGCCGCTGCCCTCGGGTACATCGAGGCCAAACCACTCCACCCCCAGGTCGAGCCCCTCCTCCAGATTCACTTCGGCAATCAGCACTTCCACCAGCACCTGCTGCGGCACCACATCGAGCCGCTCCACCAGCCGCCGCACATATTCGAAATCCTGTGACGAGGCATCCACCAGCAGCGCGTTGTTCGGGACGCTCGGCTCGATGGCGATGCTGCGGCGGCTGGGTTCGGCCTCCGTCCCCTTGCCCAGCAGGGCATTCAGGCTCTTGGCCGCATCCTCCGCAGACAGATATTTCAGGAAAATCGCATTCAGCCGTCCAAATCCGTGAGGGCTTTCGACATCCATTTTCTCGATGATCCGCCGGGTTTCGGCAATTTGCGATGGCATGCCCACCAGGATCAAGCTATTGGCCTCCGGGGCCTCTACCACGGTGAAATCCGTTGGCAGCGATCCCGTACCGCCGGCGACCTGCTGGAAGTGGCGGTGCACCTTATTGACTGCGCTATCGGTCGCGCCAAACGTTGCGCGCAATTGCTTGGCCACCTCTTCGGCACTGGCATGGCGCAATTCCACCACCTCGACCGTGCTGCCCGCACCGGGCTGGTCCAGCTCGGCCACCAGGGCTTCCAGGCGCTCGATGTTGCCCGCCGTATCGGTAATGATCAGGTGATTACCCGGTGTAAACACTTCCAGTGCGCCTTCTTTGCCGCCGCGCACCAGCGGCTCGAAACTACGCTTAACCTCCGCCGCATTGACATTCTTGACCGGAATAATTTTGGTGACCAGCCCCCCCCCGATCCCGGAGCCCGTGGGCAACGCGGGCGCGCCGCCCGGCAGCGGCACCACGCGGTGGACCCCGTCGCGCTCCGCCACCGTATAGCCGCTGCCCTCCAGCATGCTCAGAAACAGTGGATAGACCTCCTCCTCCGGAATGGTCCCCTGGGTCAAGATCGTGACCTTGCCCGTTACACTTTCCGGCACAATGAACGTCTTGCCGGTATAGGCGCCCACGAGCTTCGTGACCGAATGGAGGTCTGCCTGGACAAAATTGAATTGAACCTGACGGCCGCTCGGCCCCGGTTCTGGCGCCCCGCTGACCGGCACCGTCAGCACGGCGCTCAGCGCCGCCGCGGCCAGCCACCGCCCCATTCCGTCAAGCAACCCACGGATAGTCATCGCGCGATCCCTCTCTCACTGGAACGAATAAAGTCCACAAACAGGGTGACTTCCGGCAGTGCCGGCACCTCAGCCTCGACGCGCTCCAGCGCCTTGGCCGTCGGCAAATCGCTGCGGAAGACGATGCGGTAGGCCTGTTTCAGTGCCTTTTGCACTTCCTCGGTTTTGCCGTGGCGCTCCAGCCCCACTTTGTTGGGCCCATAGACCTTCAGCGGAACGCCATCGGCCATCATGAACGGCGGCACATCCTTGACCGCCTTGGTCGCCCCGCCCAGAATGCTCATCCGCCCGATGCGCACAAACTGGTGGACCCCCGTCAGCCCGCCGATGATGGCATCCTCCTCGACGATGACATGCCCCGCCAGGGTCGCGGCATTGGCCATGATGACCCGGTCGCCGAGACAGCAGTCATGTGCCACATGGCAGTAAGCCATGATCAGGCAATGCGATCCCACGCGCGTTACGCCATCAGCGAAGGTGGCGCAACTGAGCGTGACCGATTCGCGGATCACGGTATGCTCGCCCACCACCAACCGCGGGGCGCCGCCCTTATACTTCAGGTCCTGGGTCTTGCCGCCGACACTGGCAAACGGCCACACCTCGCACCCCGCGCCCAGGGTCGTATTCCCCTCGACATTCACATGCGAGCGCAGCACCACGCCATCCCCCAGCCGCACCTGCGCCCCCACCACACAAAAAGGCCCCACGCTCACCCTTTCGCCTAATTCCGCGCCTGGCTGAACCACCGCCAACGGATGAATCGTGGTCT
Source organism: Kiritimatiellia bacterium (assembly GCA_028681135.1). Classification (GTDB taxonomy): domain Bacteria; phylum Verrucomicrobiota; class Kiritimatiellia; order CAIQIC01; family Lenti-01; genus JAAZFE01. The sequence continues at coordinate 28,157 of JAQUJC010000025.1, forward strand.
CCATGACTAGTCCCCCCCCCCAAACAACATCTCCGCCTGGCAGGCCACTTCGCCCTCGACCAACGCCCGCCCCGACACCCGCGCCATCCCCAAACGCATTTTGAGAAGTTTGATCTCAATCCGCATCTGGTCCCCCGGCACCACCATCCGGCGGAACTTCGCCTTGTCCACCCCCAGATAAAACGAGACTTTCCCCTCCGACCCCAGCACCTTGTTCAGTAAAATGCCCGCTGTCTGCGCCATCGCTTCGAGCTGCAACACCCCCGGAAAAACCGGCATCCCCGGAAAATGCCCCTGAAAACACGGTTCATTGGCCGCCACAGCCTTGATCCCCACAATCCAATCCTGGTCGTTGCACTCCACAATGCGATCGACCAGCAAAAACGGATGCCGATGCGGCAAAATCTCCAGAATATCCTTTGCGTCATAAACCGTGCTCATACACCTATCCTCCACTCAGCGCGCAATCCTACCACCCCTCTGCGCCACAGGACAAACCTCAAAACAGCCCCCCCCCAACGCGGGCGGGCGGAGCACCGCTGCGATTCCGTGCACGATTATGTGCCATTCTCAAAGCCCGGCTCACCGGGGACGGTTCGCCCTACCGGGGACGGGAATGTGCGTCAGGGGTAGGGCGAATCGTCCCGATGAGCCGGTCCTGCACCAATACCACCCCCAACGCTGGCGCTCCATTCGACTTGAATTTTTCCCCGCCCCATCCTCTAATAGTCCTCGCACGGACGGGTGGCGAAATTGGCAGACGCGCCAGCCTTAGGAGCTGGTTCCGCAAGGATTAGGGGTTCGAGTCCCCTCCCGTCCACCACCCTCCTGAACCAAGCGCGGGATTGAACGGATCCGACGGATCCGACGGATCGGACGGATCCGACAGATCCGAGAGCTCCGACATGCGCCCGCTGCCGTGTTTTACCTTGTGGCGGGGGGCGCGCCCGTTGTAAAAATGCGCAGGCAGTTTTGCCCCTTAAAAAGCGAGACGCATTTCATGTTTGATCAGACTTTCAAAAGCATCGACGACATTCTTTGGAAAGAAGCCGGCTGCAGCAGCGCACTCGATTACGTCGAGCAATCGTCCTGGCTCCTGTTTTTGAAATACCTCGACGGCTTTTTGTGCGAAGCCTTCGACTATCTCCAGGTCGGCAAGCACCTCACGACCCAGGGTGTGAAGACGCTGCAAGAGCGCACCTTCTACGGCAAGGAAAAGAAGTCGCTGCTGCAGCAAGCCTTCGCGGGAAAGCTATGAACCAGAACGACCAGCCGAGGGGTGTGGGGGGCCGGGCGCGGGATTTGGGGAAACATCCGACGGATCCGGCGGATCGGACGGATCCGGCCAATCCCCCGGGGCCAAAAAAACCGGCGATGTCTTCCAAGTCGGCGGAGCCGGTGCGGGAGAAGCGCCTGCGTCCGAGCGGGGGCTACCGGGAGTTGCGCAGTTTCCAAATGGCGACGGTGGTCTACGATGCCACGGTGCGGTTTTGCGAGCGCTTCGTGGATTCCCGCTCGCGCACGGTGGACCAGATGGTGCAGGCCGCGCGCAGCGGACGCCAAAACATCGCCGAGGGCAGCCGCGCGGCGGCGGCCTCCAGCCAAACGGAATTGCGCTTGGTCAACGTGGCCCGCGCCAGCCTCGACGAGCTGCTGCTGGACTACGAGGATTTCCTGCGCCAGCGCCACCTGCCCGCCTGGGACAAAAACAGCCCCGACGCCAAGGCGGTGCGCGTGTTGGGGTTTCCCCATCCGGCGGATCCGCCGGATCTGACGGATCCGTCCGATGTGGGCGACCGCGCGCGTTGGGAGCGATACGCACCGTGGCTGGAACACAAAGACCCCGCCGTGGTCGCCAATGCCATGATCTGCCTGATCCACCAGGCCAACTACCTGCTCGACCAGCAAATCGCCGCGCTGGAGCGCGGCTTCATCCGCGATGGCGGCTACAGCGAAAAGCTGGCCGTCGCGCGCATCGCGGAGCGTCAGCGGAGCCACCGCCACCCGACGGACCCAACAACAGCCAAAGCCCCCGGCTGCCCGCGCTGCGGCAAGCCAATGGCCCTGCGCACGGCGCGCAAAGGGCCCAACGAGGGCGCGCAATTCTGGGGCTGCTCGGGCTATCCCGATTGCAAGACCACCCAGCCGCTGGAGAACCGCTTATGAGCAAAGACCTGACCAATTCAGCAATCGACCGGCAGAACATCCTGAACAATCCATATGCGCTGGCCGAGATTGAAAAGGCGGCCGGCGTTCGCGGCATCCCGTTCGAGGGCAAAACGGTGGTGTTGAAGGAGCAGGTGGCGTCGTTTTTCGAGGTCACCCCCCGCACGGTAGACAATTATCTCGTGAAATTCGGCGAGGAACTGCGCCAAAACGGGTATGAGCTCCTGAGAGGCATCCGGTTGCAGGAGTGTAAGTTGGCAATTCAGGCCTCTTTTGGTCACGAAGCGGATTTCGTGACCAAAACCACAGTGCTGGGCGTGTTCGATTTCCGGGCGTTCCTGAACCTTGCCATGCTCATGACGGAATCCGAGCGGGCCGGGCTGCTGCGCAAGGCTATCCTCGACATCGTGATCGACACCATCAACCGGCGGACCGGCGGCGGCACGAAATACATCAACCAGCGCGATGAGGATTTCATCCTGTCGGCGTTCGTCGAAGAAAATTACCGGAAGCAGTTCACGGATGCGTTGAAGGATTGCGTCGGCATGGGCAATTTCAAGTACGCGCTCTATACGGACAAAATCTACGTCAGCATCTTCCGCGAAAAGGCGCACGAATACCGCCGGGTGCTGCGCCTAGACAACCGCGCCCGCGTGCGGGACACGTTTTATTCGGAAGTGCTCGACCTGATCGCTGCCTACGAGTGCGGCTTTGCAGATGCGCTGGTCCGGGAATTCAAGGCCCAGGGCCGTAAACTTACTCCATGGGAAGTGGACGCACTGTTCCGCGATTTCGAAGCCCAGGCCCACTGGCAGCCGCTCGTCGAAAAAGCCCGCAACAAGATGGCCAGCCGCGACCTGGCCTTCCGCGACGCCTTGCATCTCCAGCTCCAGGAATACGTGACTCCGCTGAAACGCGAAGAGTTCGAACGCTTTCTGGGCGAGAAGAGCAAGGAGCTGGCGGAACGTCTGGAAGAGGCCCAGGACGTGATGAAGCGCCTAAAGGAACGTCAATAATGGCCTGGGTGTATCTAACGCTGGACCAAGCGGTCGAAGTCCACCGGAAGACGGTGGATGTCAGCGGCGGCGGATCGCTGGGCCACCTCGAGCTAGGCAAGCTCGATGCCGTGCTGCAGCACATCCAAAACGATGACTACTATTCCACCTTCGACGCGAAACTGACGCACCTGTTTTTCTGCGCCTGCAAATTCCATTGCTTTCAAGACGGCAACAAACGCATTGCCATCACTCTTTGCGCCCAAATGCTGCTGACCAACGGCTATTTGCGAAGCGTCCAGGCCTTCATCCGCGAATCGGAAAACATCAGCTATCATGTGGCCGCCGGCACCATCTCGAAAGAGTTGCTGGGCGAGTGGATGCTTGCCGTGCTCAGCGGGACAGAGGAAGATGAAGCATTGAAATTGAAGATTTTGAATGCGATGACAGGGCAAAAGCCATGAGCGAAGCCTAGACCAGAGCCGAGCATATCGACCCCGCGCTGAAGGCGGCGGGTTGGGGCGTGGTGGCGGGCAGCCGCATCCGTTCCATCATCGAGTTCAAGCAGATCATCGGCCACGCTATGGAAAACTTTTTGGCGATTTTTCCACGCTATGGAAGATTCTTTTCCACACTGTGGAAAAACAGGCCCGATTTTTCCACGCTATGGAAGATT
>JAQUJC010000025.1:32093-41709 GCA_028681135.1 Kiritimatiellia bacterium
CATCATCGAGTTCAAGCAGATCATCGGCCACGCTATGGAAAACTTTTTGGCGATTTTTCCACGCTATGGAAGATTCTTTTCCACACTGTGGAAAAACAGGCCCGATTTTTCCACGCTATGGAAGATTTTTGGGTGATTTTTCCACGCTATGGAAAACTTTTTGGCGATTTTTCCACGGTATGGAAAACGGACGGGTCGCGTTGGGGGGGGGGGCGGAGAGCATCGAGCAGGGCGCCGGTCGAGCAGAAATAGGCGCACCAGGGGCGATGGATGCCGAGCAGGGAGACCGCCAGGGCGAGTCCGGCCAGAATCAGGGCAGGCCACCCGGCAGCGGCCATGCGGAAGGCCGAGAAGGGTTCCTGGAGATGGGGGGCGAGACCGCGGCCGATGAGGATTGATGCCATCACCACGACAAGCAGTAGCGTGCGCAGGTGGCGCAGCCGTCGGGTAAAAGAGGGTGGTAGGCGTCGTCGGCGCGGGGCGAGCATGCCCACCAACTCTTGGGCCGCCCCGAATGGGCAGAGAGTGTGGCAATACACATTGCGCCCCCCCAGGAGCGACGCGGTCATCGCGGCCAGGACCAGCAGCACCCCCCCGGCAGGCCCGTGAATGCGACCCGCCACGGCCCAGTTTTCAAACAGCTCCAGCGAGATCATGCGCGCGGCGCCGAATCCCAGCACGCCCACACTGGCGGCGAGCAGGACGAGCCGGGCCAACCGGAGATGGCGCGCTTGTTTCAGAAATCCCGGTCGCCACGTCAGCAGCCCGGCCATGCCAATCAGCAGGATGATAGCGGCATCCCAGGCATCGAATGATAAGCGCCAGAATCTGTCCGGGGACGGCGGGGCGGCCGCGATGGGGGTGGCGGTGAGTTGGGCGAGACGTCCGCGGACGGTCCGGGCAATAGCGGAGCTGGTCTGGGTGGCCATAGACACGGCATCCACCTGCAACGCTGCCGCCTGAGTGACGGCCAATCCGGTCCAGTTCTCCAAAAAGCCGGTCCGTTCGATGCGTCGCACAAAGCTGGGTGTTTCGTTGTTTTCCAGCAGCACAATCTTCTGAATGATGCCTTGAAAATCCGCGCCGATCAGCAGCGGCACCGGCCCTGCGTGGCCGAGAATGGCATCCTGATGCGGGTGACTGGAGGCCACCGCCCCCAGACAGCGGCCTGCGGAGTCCAGCGCGAATGTCCATCCGCTGCTTGCGGCCCGTTGGGTGGTCACGGTACCGGGGAAGACGCGCGCCGCCAAGGCGGGAGCCAGCGGGTCCGCCGCCCCCCCCGCCCTCTCCGTCGCGGATGGCGCGCGCCGGACCACATGGGCCAACGCCAGCAAACCAAGAAACACGGCCAAGGCCAGAATACCTGTACGGTTGCGCATCATGGCAAACAGGCTAGCGCGTGGGGTGTAAATAGACAACACGCAAGGGAGAAGGCTCCCTTGCGTGTTGACGGTGCGTCATGGTGACGCGACTATTCTGTCGGCACGTCCGTCTTCGCGTATTCGAGTACGAAGCTGGCGTAGAACGCGCAGGCCCGGGTGAGGTGCTCGATATCGATTTCCTCGTTCGGGAAATGCGCGAAGCGCTCATGGCCAGGGCCAAACCCGATGACCGGGATGCCAAACATCCCCGCAATCGAGACGCCATTGGTGCTGAACACCCAATGGGCCACGACTGGCTCTTCGTCCAAGGCCTCTTTGAAGCCGGCGATGGCGCTCTGCACCTGCGGGGTGTCTTCCGGAATGAACCAGGTGGGGAAATACTTCTTGGTGGGGTACACCAAGCCGGTCCAACTTGGGACCGCATATTCCAGGACGCGGATTTCCGCCTTGGCCTTCTGCACGCCGGGCAGGGCCGACAGTTCGGCCACCGTGGTCTCCTCGGTTTCGCCCAGGGTCAGGCGGCGGTCGAGGTGAATGGTGCAGCTATCGGCCACCGCGCACAGACTGGGCGAGGTGGAACGAATATGGCTGATGGTGACGGTGCCCTTGCCGAGAGGCTCCTTGACGGGCAGGTCTTCGTTGAGCTGCTCGATGTTCTTGATGATGTCGGCCATTTTGTAGACCGCGTTATCGCCGCGTTCGGGGGCCGAGCCATGACAGGAAACACCCTTGGTTTCGACTTCGAGTTCCATCCGGCCCCGGTGGCCGCGATAGATTTGCAGGCTCGTCGGCTCAGTGGACACGACCACTTCAGGGCGCAGCTTGCCTTCCTTGATGATGTACTGCCAGCACAGGCCGTCGCAGTCTTCTTCCTGGACGCTGGCAACGACCCAAATCGTCAAGTCTTTAGGCACCAGGCCCAGCTCCTTGAGCATGGCCACGCCATAGATGGAGCTGGTGACGCCGCCCTTTTGGTCGGCGGTCCCGCGCCCGTAGACTTTGCCATCCTTGATTTCGGCGGGATAGGGTTTGACCTTGTCCCACAGCGAAATATCGCCGATATCCACCGTGTCGCAGTGGCCATCAAACGCGATGACCCGCGGCCCGTCGCCAATGCGCCCGAGCAGGTTGCCCATGCCGTCGATGACGACCTCGTCATAGCCCATCTTCTTCATGGCGGCTTCCATGAACTTGACGACATCGCCTTCCTGGCTGCTCAGCGAGGGGATATCGACGATATCCTTGAGGAAGTTGGCCATCGCGTCTTCGCGCTTTTTGGCTTCGTTATACAATAGTGAACTCATATCTTATCTCCTTATCGGTTAGAGGGCTTTCAGCAAGCCCGTGGCGTCGTTAAACTCATTAATAAGCTGATCCCACTCATCCACCTGTTCCTGAGCAAACATCTCGGTCCAGAAATCTGGGTCCCACAAGCGGCGCAGGTCTTCGCTGTCTTTCCCTTGCTGTTCGACCCAGGTGAAGTACTTGAAGTTGTGGAGCGATTTCTGATCGAAGTAATTCAGCTCCCGGAAGGTGGTCGGCTGGCAGGCTTCCAGGTAGCGACCGAAGTGGCGCGCGGCCATGTCCTCAGTATAAGGGCCATGGTTTTCCAGCATTTCGGCTTGGCGCGACGCATACAGGTCCATGGAATCGGTCAGCGGGGTAAAGATCACATCGCGGTCATCCATGTCATAATACTTCGCGGTCCAGATGGCGCTGACGAGATTGCAGATACTCGAGATACCCGCCATCGGGAGCTGCGCGATGGTCTCATCCGTGATCCCCTGCTTGCGCAGGTAGTCTTGGCCAACGGGTTCATTGAACAGTCGCAGCAATTGCATGACCTGCTCGTCATCCACCGCAGAAATGGCGTCAGTATTGCGGATATTGTGGACCCAGGGAATGTGCTTGTCGCCGATCCCCTCAACGCGGTGCGCGCCGAACCCAAACTGATAGAGAGTCGGGCACTGCTGGGCTTCGGTGGCCACCACGCGCAAATGCGGGTGGATTTTGCGCAGATAATCACCCGCCGCAATCGTCCCGGCCGAGCCCGTCGCGCTGACATAGGCGCTGAGCTGGTTGCGGTCGGTCTGGAAGTGGTTCTTATAGATTTCTTCAATAATGCTGCCGGTCATCTGGTAGTGCCAGATGGAATTGCCGAACTCGTCAAACTGGTTAAAGATCGCCACTTCGTCGCCGCGCTCCCTGCGAAGCTGCCAGCACATGTCATAGATTTCTTTAACGTTGGACTCGGTGCCAGGCGTCGGAATAATTTCGTCGGTATTGATGCTCCGCAGCCAGTCAAAGCGCTCCTGGCTCATGCCTTCGGGAAGAATCGCCACTGCCGGGCAGGCCAGCAGGGCGCAATCGAAGGCGCCGCCCCGGCAATAATTGCCGGTTGAGGGCCAGACGGCTTTCTGCACGGTGGGATCAAAGTTACCGCTGACCAGGCGCGGCACCAGACAGCCATAAGCGGCGCCGACCTTATGCGAGCCGGTTGGGAAATAGCGCCCGGCCAATCCCACGATGCGCGCATCGACGCCCGTGATCTCCTTGGGAAACTCAACCCAGTTGCCTTCGCTGAATCCGCCGGTTTGGGGGTCATTTTTCCAGGTGATGCGGAACAAGTTCAGCGGATCAATATCCAGCAGGTCCAACGCCTTGAGTTTCTCCAGCACCTTGGCCGGAATCTTCTTGGGGTCCTTCTGCTGGGCAAACGTCGGCAGAATAATGTTGCGCTCTTTTGCCCGCTGAACCGTCCGAGCGAGGACCTCTTTGTTGATCGACGAAATGATTTTCACGCGTAATAACTCCTTAATAATAGACAGGGGTACATAAACAGGACAATTGTCACTCAGACAACGCCCTGTCGTCAATCTCAAATGGGGGTCCGCGAAGAAACGGTTTACTTCAGCAGGAGAATTCCCAGCACGACCCCGCCATAGATCGCGACGTCCGCCATCAGGGGGCCATCGGTCAGCAGAATATGCTCGGGGCGGTCGCCCTTGTCCTGCCGGTAGACCAGATCCATGTAGCGGAAGAGGCCAAAGACGACAAAGGGGATGGTGGCGCCCAGCCAGGGGGTGCCGAATTTGTCGACGGTTTCGGGCCACAGGGTATAGATCGAATAGCAGACCAGGGAGGTGGCCGCCGTCACGGCAATCAACAAATCCAGCAACCGCTCATCGTAGTTGTTCAACACGGTGCGCGTCCCCTGCCCCGCCAGATTCACCTTCTCGTGGCGGCGCTTGCACAGCCCCAGAAACAGGGCCAACATCAAGGCGCACACCAGCAGCCAGGGACTGATCACCACATGAATCGCCACGGCCCCCGCCAGCGCGCGCAACACGAACCCCAGCGAAATCACAATCACATCCACCAGCGCGATTCGCTTCAGCCACAGGGTATAGACGATCTGCAATGCCAGGTAGCCGCCGATGACCCCCAGCAGGCCGGCCCCCAGCCGCCATGCTCCGCCCAAGCCCGCCACCAGCAGGATGGCGGCCATCGCCAGAGCCGGGCCGCGACGCACCGCCCCGGAGGCAATGGGCCGGTGCTGCTTGATGGGATGGAGCCGGTCCTGGGGCGCATCGCACAGATCATTCAGGATATAGACCGCACTGGATACCAGCGAAAAGGCCAGCGCTGCCAGACACACCCGCCACAACTCCCAGGCCGATAAATCCTGATTGCGGTCGCCCAGCGCGAACACAAACGCCGCAAATACTACGGCGTTCTTGGTCCACTGTTTGACCCGCAGCAGACGCAGCCACGTCAGCACGGGGATCATGCGGCCCCGTCGGGTTGTGCGGCGACGCTCTGCGGATGGACCGTACGCGGGCGGCGGCGCCATCCGCAGCGCGCCAGCAACTGCCACACCATCCAGAGGGCTTCGTTGACAATGCCCCCGCTCATCTTCGACTGGCCCTCGCGGCGTTCTTCAAACACGATCGGCGATTCCACAATTTTGAATCCCAGATGCCAGGCCGTGTGGGTCATCTCGATCTGGAATGAATAGCCGTTGGAATGGATGTCCTCCAGATTGATGGCCCCCAGCACCTCGCGACGGAAACACTTGAATCCGCCCGTCGGATCGGTGAAAGGCATACCGGTAATCATCCGCACATAGAGCGCGGCACCCGTACTCAGAATCAGGCGATTTAGCGGCCAGTTAATGACGCGAATCCCCCCGATATAGCGCGACCCCAGCACCAGGTCCGCCGACTGCGCCGCCGCCCGAAGTTGGGGCACCGCCTTTGGATCATGGGAGAAATCAGCATCCATCTCCATGATGAACTGGATGTTCGGCCGTTCCAGCGCCCAGCGGAAACCCGCCAGATAGGCCCGTCCCAAGCCTTGTTTTTTTTCGCGATGCAACACATGGATTCGTGAATGTGCCGCCGCCAGTTGATCCGCCAATTTGCCGGTACCGTCCGGGGAGTTATCATCCACAAACAACACGCTGGCCTCCGGGCAGGCTTCCAGCACCGCCAGGGATATTGCTTCCGCGTTTTCCTTTTCGTTATAGGTCGGGATAATGACCAGGGTGTCGCTCATGGTGCAGGAATCCTAACGGGGTTGATGGCCCCGGACAATCCCAAATCGACAGCCAGGGTGGTAGGGCCGACCTGGCGGCTCAGGGACCAGTGGGCCTCGCCAAACGGCATAAAGGCATCCACCCAGGCCTTCACCTCGTTTAACTGCTCCCGGGCGGCCTGGGAACTGCCGCCCCCCATGAAGACCTGGGCCATGGTCCAGGTGGCGATGGCGTCGCGCGCCAGCTTGCCGCTGCGCGCCAATTCCAGCCAGCCCGCTGCCGCCACCTCGGTCTCCCCGATTGTCGTCCAGGCCGGAGACCCGGGCGTGGCGGCACGCCCCCGCAACAGTTTTTGTAACGCCTCGCGGTTGCTGCTAACCAACAACCACCCCTCCACCACGGCATACGCCGGGCGGTCGCTGGGGGCCAGATCATCCACCCACTCGTTACCCCCGGCGCTTTCCAATACCTGAAGGGTGGCGTCCTCCACCGTCACCGGCCGCAAGATAAACGCCCCCCGATAGCGCGCATTGCTGGCATCCAACAGCCGCTGAATCCCTTCCGCCGCCGTCGCCGTCGATGCCACGGGCGTGGCCAGCAGCACGGTCGGCACCCGCAGCCCGGACAGGCCCAGCGACCGCATTGCCCCCCACGCCAACCGGCCGCCCAAGTCCCCGTCCATAAAAACGGCCAGGACGGAATCGCCTGCCACATCCAAGAGCATCTGCAAGGAAAACTGGACATCGCGCGGGAGCCCCGGTTCACGCGCCAGCGCTTCCAACGCCGGTCGCCGAAGGTGCGCCACCGCGCAGGGCGCGGCCCCCAGCCACGGTGCCAGATCGGCGACATTTTGCGCCCTGCCCTGAATTGCCGGCACCTGCGCCAGCCCCTCCGTCGTTGCCCGCAATGAAATGGCATGGTCCCGCAGCACCGGAATATCCACGACAATGCCCGGCGCGCCTGCCCCCGCCCAGTCGCTGTCATCGCGCAGCCACAGGCGGTCTGGAATTGAGCGGTCATCGGATTCCGCAAAGCGCTTAAACGAGCCTTCCGCCTCGAGCAAGCGTTGCACGGTGCCGTCGTACGCCCCCAGGACCTCTGCAATCGCGTACGGATTTTCCGACAAGCACGCCATCAGCACGCCCTCGCCAAAGGCGATCACCAGACTCTGACGCGGGTCCACATCCGGCGTGGCCACTCGCCAGACCGATCGCCCCGGGAAGTGGGTCACCCGCGTAAAGCCGGGCACGTTGAATAGGGAGAGTTGCCAACGCAGTTGTTGGCTTTGGCCGCCCAGATAACTCACTGCCATCCAGGCCGACGGCGCATTGAAGCGCCCTGGCAGATAGGCCAACACCCCTTCGCGGCCCGCCAGCTTGTTAAACCACTCCCGCGATTCGTCGTCCGCCGTCAGCGCCTGGGCCCTCTCGGGGTCCACCCCCGCCGTACGCATCAGCGCCAGGGCCAGCGGATTGGCCGCCACGTCGCTCCAGCGCGACGGCAGAACCAGGTGACGCCCCACCAGGGTGGCCGACGCCGGCACCGGGCGATAAATCGCCTGGGGCTTATAGGGAATAACCCCCAGCCACCAGACCCCCATCACGATGGCCCCCGCCAGCACCGCCAGCGTCAGCAATCGTTTCGCACGCAGGAAATGCGGCGACATGAATCAGTCGGCCTGTTCCGGCGGCGGCTCGGCGGGAGCCGCGTCCGCGTCCTCTTTCGATTTCTCGATCTCGGGAGCAGGTTCCGCTGGCTTCTCATTCAGCGTTTCAACGTAGTTGAGCTTCAATTCGGCCAGCACATTCGTGAGCAGCTTGCTTTCATTCTCGCTCAGATTGCCCTGGGTCTTGGCAGAGAGCATATCCAGCATATCGATGCTCGACTGAGCCGCTTCCAGATTCTTCTCTGTCTTGTGGGTCAGGGGATTGAGTGTTTTGCCCAAATGCTGCATCGTGGCAGCCGCCAGTGAAATCACCAGGCCCTGGAATAAATCGTCGTTAGTCGCTTCTGTACTCATGTTGCCTTCCTTGATGTGCCCTAGACTTGTACCCCATCCCCCCCCTCCGTTTCAAGCCCAACGACCCTGGACGCCACGGGGGTCGTCCCTCCAGAGGCACAGCACCCCATGTGGACGAATTGTTGGAGGGTTACTCCTCCACCCCTTCCTCCGTGGCGGGCTCATCCTGCCCGACGGGGACATCGGGTTCGGCGTAGCGCACATCGCTCCGCGCTTTGTGTCGGCGCAGCCACTTCCAGTACTTGCGGATGACCACACTATCGGGCGGCACGCTCTTAAAGTGCCCCTGGATTTTGAAGCGATAGGTCACATCCAACCGGTCCTCCGCCCGCGCCAGTCGCCCCGCCACATCCGGCGGGACATTTTCGTAGGTCAGGGTTTGGTCATCCAACAAACGGAAGAACAGCGACTGGTCCTCGCCATAGCGAATGAAGGAAAACATTTCGGAGGCACCGATGACGCGGCCCTCTTCCACCAAGGGCTCCGGCTCAACATCGGCGGCCTCGCCGTCAGCCGCCTCGTCCAGATCATCCCCATCATCCTGTTCTTCTGCCGGGGGAGTCTTTAACACTTCGATTTCGGCCTGCAACTGCGCCACGGCCTCGGCCTTTTCATCCTTGAGCCGCGTAATTGTTTTTTCCAGGCGCGCGGTTTGCTTTTCGGCCGCGTCGGCAGCGGTCTTGGCTTCCTCTGTGACCTGTTCCAAATCAGCCTGAGCCGTGGTCAATTTTTCGCTTGCCACAGTCAACTCCTTCGAGAGGGATTGCGCCTGAGTGGTCTGTTCCGTGACTTGCTGCGACAGGGTAGTCACCTGGTTTTGGGCCGACGAGACCTTGGTTTTCTCGGACGCCAAGGCGGCCGTTGTCGTGTCCAAATCCTGCTGGGTGGTTTGGATGGCCGTCGTCGTCTCCTCCACGACCTGAGCCAGGACCGCCGGGTCTTTCAGCAGGGTATCCGTCACTTCGATGGCGGTTGGCGCGGCCGGCACGTCGCTGGGTGCCGCGTCGTCGGGCGCTGCGTCGTCGGGTGCCGCGTCGTCGGGTGCCGCGTCGTCGCCGGCTTCATCTGCGACCGCTTCCGGGACCGCCATTGGCAGGGTTATTTCCGTGATGCCCGCCGTCGTGGCGACAGCGACCACGGCTTTGCGCAAGCCATCCGCCCGGCCTGCCTGCTGGCCGCCCCACAGGCCAAGTCCGACGGCCACAATCGCGCATAGCCCCGCCACGCCCCACGCTATGATTCCTACATTAGTGCCTTTGGCTGCCATGGAAACCTCCTCGTATGTTCACAATTGATCCAAATGTGATTGGACTCCATGCCGCCCCGAATGTCAATCTCCCATCCGCGAGACCGTTGCGCTCGCGGCAGGGTCAGCCCTTCACAATCAACTTTGGTGGACTCAGCTCTGCCGCGCTGGACTTGTCATCGCCCCCCACCAAAACGCATGAAACGGGCGAAAAATTGTTTATGAGGAAAACAGGAAAGGGCAGGCGTTTTCCACGCTATGGTGCCACCGACAAAAGGCGTTTGTTGTTGTAATTATCTGTTGCGGAGAGAAATATGTTAATTTTACACTTGACTTCCTCCATTGCCTCGCGTATTGTAACAGCATGATCAGCAATGGAATGCAGCTATTATGAAACACAAGATTGACCCTCGACAAAACAGCTTGTTTGA